>UQBG01000031.1 GCA_900539185.1 uncultured Clostridium sp. | reverse complement strand
TGTTTCGTATAATTATGAGTTAGTATGCATCAGACACACTTTTGTAAAAAGGGAGTAAAATAAAAAGAATTTATGTACCAATGACAGAGAGTGGCTTTTATATTTTATTTTGCCTCCAGCAACCGCAACATGGCTACGGGATTAGTCAGCAGGTTAGGCGAATGACAGGTGGAGAATTGGTCATTAGTGCAGGAACCATGTACGGAACACTTTCTAAAATGGAAAAAGATGGTTTGATTGCTTTTGAGAGGGAAGAAGAAAAAAGAAAGCTTTATCGAATTACCGAACTTGGAAAAGAAGTTTTGCAACTTGAAATTAAACGGATAGAACGAATGTATAAAAATAGCAAAGGAGAGGAAGTAAATGGATAGCAAAAAACTTTAATACGATTTTTTACTATTGCAGACTATGAAGAGGAAGAAATCTGGTTGCATAATCAGCATAAAAACGGCTGGAAACTGGAAAAAATAATTTTCCCTTGTTTCTATATTTTCGAAAAGCGTTGTCAGAGACGGATTCTGAGTGCGATGGCGAGATATTTTCTGATAATGAATCAAGGATAGATATGATTGACCATGTGATAAAAACTCGTTTGCTTCCGATCTTGATAATCTTTCTATGCTGCGTACTGCCTAATTTTATAGGGAGCATAGAAACCAATTCTTCACTTACGATTGTATTTACCGTGTTTTTTGCAATCTTGATCCTGATATACAGTTATCTGATTGTTTATTGCGGTCTGAAATTGCGGAAGTTGAAAGAAAAATACAGGAATGATTAAAATAGATAAAACAATCAAAATGATTATTTTTTTGAAGCCAAAAACAATTAATTTGATTGCTTTTGACGGAGAAAAGATTATTGGAACAAGCGGCATGTCATTTGTGGAGAAACCGCCATATTTTGGGCGCATGAGTGGAAGGATCGGATTGCTGTCCAGCATGTTTACAGATTCGGAGTATAGATGAAAGGGGATTGCAAGAGAACTGCTATCCCGTGTTGTAAAGGATGCCAGAGAATATAGATGCGGAACGATACAAATTACAGCATCGGATATGGGCGCTAAATTATATACAGACTTTGGATTTGTACATAATGGCAACCTTATGCAATATAAACTTTACGCAGTTTGATGACGTGAACATTTTCTTGTTAATTAAGAAAAACTATGCTATGCTTAAAAATAATATTGGTACTTATTCTACATTAAGGGGGCAGTACTGAATATGAAATATCATTTACCGGATCGGATAGTAAGGGAACTTTGTTCCTTTGCTCAAAAGTATTCTATTACAAGAATTGTACTGTTTGGTTCTCGTGCAAGAGGAACAAATGCAGAAAGAAGCGATATAGATATCGCTGTATACGGTGGAGACTTTGATAACTTTTATTGGGATGTTAAGGAAAACACGCATTCTCTTCTGATGTTTGATATTGTACAGGCAGATGCATCAATTTCCGATGAATTAAAAGAAGAAATAAAAAAGGATGGTGTTGTGATTTATGAAAAAGCTTGATAACTTTATAAATTGTTTAACGATATTGGCGAATGCTGATTTCAAGATGGCAGAATCAAATGAAATATATCGCACCGGGATTATTGGACAGTTTAATCTTACGTTTGAACTTGCATGGAAAACATTACAGGAGATTATGAGAATGCATAGTGTGAATGGAGCGGATACCGGATCTCCGCGCGAGATTTTACAGCTTGGTTATAAAATAGGATTTATCAATGATCCGGAAGTATGGCTGCTCATGTTAAAGAAAAGAAATACTTCTATTCATATATACAATGAAGAGGAAGTAGATGAAATGATTCTGTTGATACGTGATAGTTTTATTCCGGCATTTACCGTTCTCAAAGATATGCTGGTGAAAAAGCTGGAGGAAGCGGAAAGCAACTGGATATAATTGGGTAAACGGAAAGAATATGTTTATGAAAGTTATTATAAAAGGTCAGATTCGTCAGTAACTATCTGATATGTATCCTCTTTACTGGACAAACCAGTAAGGAGGGTACATATCAATCGGGTATGACGGGTCTGACCTTTTAGATTGCGGAAATATGACATGAAATGGATATGAGAATCTGCAGATATAAGGCATATAATTCGCATTGAAGATATAGTTGTAAACTCACTGATTAAAGAAAAGAGGGAAGTTCTATTTGATAAAGGATATGACATAACAACCTGAATTATAGCAGCAATATCTTGCCGATTCGGAATCCGGAGCCTGTCTATGTTATAATGTGGGCGATGAATTTGTTTTTTTGCGTGATGATGGAAAGGACGATTACTGGCATCTTGGATTGAATACTTTAGTAAAAATAAATGGTGATCCTGATACAGTAGCAGGAGATCCGAAAATGCCATTCTGTTCGGAAGACCGGTCATATTTAAGATTGAACGAATTGATTATGAGTAAAGCAAGGGGAGCGTCATATGTTGATAGATTTTAGTCAAATAAAAGAAATTTATATAATCTGAATGGTTACTATGATAGCCTGAAGGCACTTCTTGCACATATGATTGACATGGGATTGTCCTCAGAGGAAAGGCAAAAAGGAATCTATTTTGCAGATAGTCTGGAGCGGATAAGAGATATTTTGGGGAGGGGCTACCCGGCTTAGGCAGTTGGGAGAATAGGAATCAACGGTTCACAAACCTTCGGAATAATGATATGATAGACAAAGATTCGATGAATCAGCAGACATCATAAGAAAAACGAAGGAGATACATGTATGCACTCACCATTGGAAATAGCAAGAAACTATGTAGAGGTCGGGATTCATAAAGCAAACCTGTCCATATTTAAGATGTTATTATTGGGCTTCTTTGCCGGTATGTTTATCGGATTTGCCGGAATCGCATCCACGACAGCATCCAGTACCATCGCGGTGGCTTCTGTGGCGAAGCTGGTTGGAGCCTGTGTGTTCCCCGCCGGTATGGCTATGGTACTGGTAGCCGGAAGCGAGTTGTTTACCGGGAATAATCTGATCATTCTCGCGGTACTGGAGAAGAAGGTTCCGGTATGGAAAATGTTAAAAAACTGGTTGGTTGTATATATCGGAAACTTTTTGGGAGCTGCATTTGTAGCCTGTGTAGTTGTATATGCACATACCCCGGATCTGTTTCAGGGAGCGTTGGCAACCGCGATCGTAAATGCAGGAAAGGCAAGAACCGACTTGAGTATACCGGAAGCATTCTTCCGGGGAATTCTCTGCAATATTCTGGTATGCATTGCGATTTGGATGTCATTTGCGGCAAAGCGGGTATCCGGGAAGCTGATGACCAGCTTCTGGCCGGTTATGCTCTTTGTATTATGTGGCTTTGAACATTGTGTGGCGGATATGTACTTTGGTGTAGCAGCCCTGTTGACCTCCGCTGAGTACGGAATCGCAGCAGAGGGACTGACCTGGGGAAACTTCCTGCTGAAGAGTCTGTTACCGATCACACTGGGGAATATCGTAGGCGGTGCCGGAATCGTAGGGGTTGGTTACTGGCTGGCGTATCTGCATCGTACACCATATGCACATGAGACAACCGAGCAGGAGCAGGAAGAGATCGACATTGCAGAGGAGTACTAAGGCATACGATAGGAAGTATACATAGAAACAAAAGGTAAAGAATTGGTAAAGAGTATGGTGAAATGCTTGACGAGTGAAAAACGAGTATGGTAGTATCCATATACAGTTGGTAATAGGGAGTAGTTCGCATCTGTATCACAGCAGTTGTTGTGCGGTTCGTCATCACGTTAGATATAACCGGATCGTACACTGAGATAGGAACGAGACTGTTATCGCATTATTTGAATGCGATAACAGTCTCGTTTTTTGTATTCAAACATTATGTGGAAATAGTGCCTGCACAGATATAGATGGGCATACTACAGGTAAAAGGAAAAATCAGACAGGAGGCTTTATATGCAAAACTACTGGAACATGACAGAAGAAGAACTGAAACAGGCGTTTCCGACCGGTATGGATGGTCTGACGGATGAACAGGTAAAGGAGATCCGAAGTATTCGGGGAGAAAATTGCCTGACGGAAGGTAAGAAGGAACGGATCATCGTTGTATTTTTTCGGCAGTTTTGTGATCTGCTGATCATCATTTTGCTGATCGCAGCGGGAATTTCCATGTTTTCCGGCAATGTGGAAAGTACGATTGTAATTGCGGCTGTTTTGATCATGAATGCAATATTGGGAACCGTACAGCATGTAAAGGCACAGAAGTCCTTAGACAGCTTAAAGCAGCTTTCCTCTCCGACTGCAAAGGTAGTGCGGAACGGTGTGGTGGTCGAAGTGCCATCCCGGGAGATTGTTCCGGGAGATCTCATCCGGCTGGAGGCTGGTGACATGATCGTAGCAGATGGCAGGATCCTTCATAACTACTCCCTACAGGTGAATGAGAGTGCATTGACGGGAGAATCAACCAATGTCGATAAAAGCGATCAGAAGATAGAGGGAGAAGCAGTACTGGCAGACCGGATCAATATGGTATACTCCGGTAGTCTGGTCACATACGGAAGGGCGGAAATGCTGGTTACAGCGACCGGCATGGAGACAGAACTGGGTAAGATCGCGGATATGATGAATGACATTCGCGAACGAAAGACGCCGCTTCAGGTGAGCCTGGACCAGTTCAGTAAACATCTGGCAATCCTGATTATGGTGATATCTGTGGTGGTATTTGGACTGTCTATCCTTCGGAAAATGCCAATCCTAGATGCGTTTATGTTTGCGGTTGCACTGGCGGTAGCAGCGATACCGGAGGCATTGAGCTCCATTGTAACGATCGTTCAGGCTATGGGAACCCAGAAGATGGCAAAGGAACAGGCGATTATTAAGGAGTTAAAGGCAGTTGAGAGTCTGGGCTGCGTATCTGTTATATGCTCCGACAAGACCGGTACTTTGACCCAGAATAAGATGACAGTTCAGAGAATATACATTGACAATAAGGAACTTTGCCCGGAAGAACTGGATATTACAGATCAGCTGCAGCGGTATCTGTTGTATAATGCGATATTGACAAATGATTCCAGTCTGGTAGACGGAAAGGGGATCGGAGATCCAACGGAATATGCACTGCTGGAGATGTTTCGAAAGATACCGGTTTCGGTTCAGGCACAGGAGATCCTGCCGGAGAGGGAATGGAGAGAAGATCTGTTCCGACAGACGATGCCACGGCTGGAGGAGCTTCCGTTTGATTCTGACCGGAAGCTGATGAGTACAAAGTATCGGCTTCACGGGATTTCAACGGTGTTGACCAAGGGGGCATTGGATGTCTTATTGAGCCGCTGTGTCAGCATCCGTACCTCAGAGGGCGTCCGGAACCTGGGAAAAGAACAGATCGAGAAGATAAAGGAAGAAAATCGGCGCTTTTCGGAACAGGGGCTGCGAGTACTGGCATTTGCCTATCGGGAAACCGAGGAGCCGCTGACCATGGAGGAAGAACGTGACTATACCTTTCTGGGATTAGTTGCTATGATGGATCCGCCGCGTCCGGAGGCTGTAGCCGCAGTCGCTGATGCAAAACGGGCCGGGATCCGCCCGGTTATGATAACCGGAGATCACAGGATCACGGCAACTGCGATCGCAAAGGAGATCGGAATCTTCGAAGAAGGAGATCGGACCGTTACCGGAATGGAGCTGGATGCGATGTCGCAGGAGGAACTGGATCAGAATATCGAACGTATATCGGTATATGCCAGAGTGTCGCCGGAGAATAAGATCCGGATCGTAGAAGCATGGCAAAGAAAGGGAAGGATCGTAGCGATGACCGGAGATGGTGTAAATGATGCACCGGCTCTGAAGCGGGCAGATATCGGAGTCGCAATGGGAATCACAGGTACTGCGGTATCAAAGGATGCGGCAGCGATGATACTGGCGGATGATAACTTTGCCACGATCATGAAGGCGGTTCTGAATGGCAGAAATGTATATCGGAATATCCGGAATGCAATCCTGTTTCTGCTATCCGGAAATATGGCTGCAATTCTTTCTGTATTGTATACATCGATTCTGGGGCTGTCCGTTCCGTTTGCTCCGGTGCATTTGCTGTTTATTAATTTGTTGACCGATTCCCTTCCTGCCATCGCGATCGGAATGGAACCAACCGATCCGTCCCTGTTAGATGAGAAGCCGAGAGATCCTTCGGAGGGTATATTGAATCGCAGACTGTTTGGGCGGATATTGCTGCAGGGCTTTTTAATCGCTGTCGTGGTAATGGGTGCCTATTATATCGGCTGGAAGGAAAGTGCGGCAGAGGCGATGACCTATGCCTTCGCAACACTGACACTGGCGAGACTGTTTCATGGCTTTAACTGTCGGACAGAGAAGTCCATCTTTCGGGCGGGGCTTTGGTCGAATCCGTATAGTATCCTGGCATTTCTGGCGGGGGTGTGTCTGCTGGGACTGGTACTGCTCGTTCCGCCATTACAGAGTCTGTTCAGTGTGACACCGTTATCCGGCAGAGGGCTTCTGGCAATCACAGGACTGGCAGTGCTTCCGACCGTCATCATACAGGGGATAAAGCTTGTAAAAAAACGGTAATAATTGACAAATGTAGCATAAAAGAGTACTGTAGAGATGTTCATGTAAAAAGAATAATAAAGGAATATGGAGGAAAGAAACATGAATGTAACAAAATTTGGAGTATCTGCAGCATTTTTGAGTGCAATCGCTTATTTTGCAGGATATATAGGAATCGTACCGGTCATCCTGTTATTGATCTTTGCATTGTACACGGATGCAGATGTAGTCTTTAAGAAGAATGTAGCACAGGCAACATTGGTATCCGTATTTTTTACCATCGTTATTACGGCACTGTCAGCATGCAGCAGCGGTTATTTAAGTTTTATTGGTCTGTTTAGTGATGCGTATAAGGTATATTCCATACTGTCAAATCTGAATTTCTGCAACTGGCTGAATGTCATCGTGAAGATCTTAGAGTTTGTTGTTATGGTTTACGGTGTGATTGCCGGATTTAAGGGCAATGTTGTAAAGCTTCCGATCGTCACAAAGATGGTAGCAAAGCACTTTGGGGAAGAACCGGAACAGAAAGCAGCAGGAACAGAGGCATAGGTTCAACGATTCCTTTTCTTTGCAGACCATGGACCTCTGTGATAGAAGAACAGGGAAAGAGCGGTAGAAACGCTCCAGCCGATCGGCCATGCACACCAGATTCCGATGGAAGAGTGGAACTGGTTGGAAAGCACGATTGCCAGAACAACACGCAGGATCAGATCGGAAAAGGTACCGATCATGAACTGCTTCATCATACCGGCACCTCGTAAGATGCCATCAGCCACCAGCTTTGCGGATACCACGAAGTAGAATGGTGACAGGATACATAAGAAGATAATACCGGTATGTAAGGCATCGGTGGTAGGCTGTTCCAGAAAGATGTAGAGCAGGTAACGACCACCCAGAAAGTAAAGAAGGGTAAATGGCAGGGAGATCATCCATACCATTTTCAGACCAGCGCGGAAGCCGGGACGGATACGATCCAGCTTCCGCGCTCCTATATTCTGGGCAGCGTAGTTAGAGATACCATTTCCCAGGGTTGTAAACGATGTAATGATCAGGTTATTTAATTTCACAGCAGCAGAATATCCTGCGATGACACCGGAGCCATAGTTATTGATAACACCCTGTATGATGATATTTCCGATCGAGATAAAGCTCTGTTGTAGAATACTGGGAATCGCAATTCCCAGAAACTTTTTTAGAATCGGGAAAGAAAAGAGCGATATCTTACTGTCACATGGGATCTGATACAGCCGGTGCAGAACCACGAGAACAGCTAAGATGGCACTGATTCCCTGACAGAGGAAGGTGGCCCATGCCACACCGGCGATACCCATGTGGAAGGACTTCACAAAGAGGATATCGACAGCAATATTCGAAGTAGAGGAGATAGCGAGGAAAATAAATGGTGTCTTTGAGTCACCCAGAGCAGAAAAGATACCGGTAGCGATATTGTATAAAAACATAAACGGTAAGCCCCAGATATAGATATCCAGATAAAGACGGGAGTCACTCAGGATCTCATCGGGCGTGTGGATCAAGGTCAGAAGACTATGGCTGCCGAGGAGTCCGGCGAGCATTAAGATGCCACATAAAAGGATGGAGAAAATAATAGATGTATAAACCGAGGTTTTTACCCGTGCATAGTCCTTTGCACCAAAGAACTGAGAAACGATAACGGAACACCCAATATTACAGCCGAAGGCAAAGGCAATGAAGATCAGAGTGATCTCATAGCTGTTACCTACGGCAGCAAGGGCGTTTTCATTAATGAACTTGCCGGCAACAAAGCTGTCGGCGATATTGTATAGCTGTTGGAAGATGACACTTCCAAAGAGCGGAAGACAGAACTTCCACAGTATAGTTTCCGGTTTTCCTACGGTCAAATCCTTATTCATATATGCATAGTCCTTATTCTTCGTATTTCTTTACCAGAATGCTGGAGTTTTGGCCGCCAAAGCCAAATGCGTTGGACATGGCGATCCGTACCGGCTGCTTTCTGGCTGTGTTTGGTACATAGTCCAGATCACATTCCGGATCTGCCTCCTGCAGATTCAGAGTCGGAGGAATCATATCCTCCTGAAGAGCCTTTACGCAGGCGATAGTCTCTGTGATGCCACCGGCACCCATCAGATGACCGGTAGAACCTTTCGTGGAGGAAATCGCCAGACCTGAGGTTGCATGAGAACCGAACAGAGTCTTAATAGCGGCAGTCTCGATAATATCTCCCTTCGGGGTGGAAGTACCGTGAGCATTTATGTAGTCGACATCCTCCGGCCGGATACCGGCCTTATCCAGACAGCGTTTCATACAGTAGATGGCACCGATTCCTTCCGGATGAGGGGAGGTAACATGATAACCGTCGGTACTGTTCGCCCAGCCGATGATAGAAGCATGGATATGTGCCTTTCTGGCCTTTGCATGTTCTTCTGTTTCTATTATAATGCATCCACCGCCTTCCCCCATGACGAAACCGTTTCTGGTAGCATCAAACGGACGGCTGGCAGATTCCGGTGTAGCATTATGTGTAGACAGGGCGTGTGCAGAGGATAGTCCCATAATGGTGAGTGGAGAAGTTGCCGCTTCTGCACCGACACAGAGAATAACATCTGCTTCTCCGCTGTTTAACAGCATAATGCCGGTAGACAGGGCGTCTGCACCGGAAGAGCATGCGGTAGTCACGGTTAAGCTTGGTCCGCGAAAGCCTTTTGCGATGGCAATCTGGGCAGCGGCAATGTTTCCGATGACCTTCGGTACAAAACGAGGGCTAACCTTGGAATGGACTCCGGTACTGATATCGTTCTGGGTAGCTGCGATCGTCGCAATTCCGGCAAATGCAGTTCCGACTACGATACCGATACGGTCTGCGGGTACCGGGCGTTCCTCAGCAGTCTCCTGATTCAGACCGGCGTCCGTGAGTGCCTCGTCTGCAGCCGCATAGCCATACTGCATGAAAGGATCCATTTCCTTTGCCAGCTTTCGCGGCATATAGTCGGTTGGCTCGAAGCCTTTTACTTCTGCGGCGATCTGTACCGGCAGGGCGGAAGCGTCAAAATGTGTGATCTTGCCGATTCCATGAACGCCATTGATCAGTCCCTTCCAGTATTCTGTGATTCCGATACCAACAGGGGTGACAGCACCCATGCCGGTGATTACGATGTTTGATTTCATGTTAACCTCTCTCTGATCCTGTTGTTTACTGTTTGTTATCGGTAGTATCGGCTGCCCAGTCCTTCTCCTTGATCTCTACACGCCGAATCTTTCCACTGACAGTTTTTGGCAGTTCCTTTACGAACTCAATGACCTTCGGACGCTTATAGGAAGCAAGATTTGCCTTAAAGAAGCGAACCATTTCCTTTTTCAGGGCATCGGTGGCAGCCGTTCCCTCAGTCAGAACTACGCTGGCCTTGATCGCCTGACCACGCATAGCATCCGGAACCGATGTGACTGCACATTCCAATACATAAGGAAGCTTCATAATCTCATTTTCGATTTCAAAAGGACCGACACGATATCCGGTAGACTTGATTACATCGTCTACACGTCCAACATACCACAAGAATCCGTCTTCGTCCATATATGCAGTATCACCTGTGTGATAATATCCATTATAGCAGACAGAATCGGTACGCTTTTCATCCAGATAGTAGCCGAGGAACAGTCCTTCCGGAGCACCGTCTTTTACACTGATGACGATCTCACCCGTTTCGCCGGTATCGCATAAGGAACCATCCGGCCGCATAACACGTACCGTATACTGTGGGCTCGGTTTACCCATAGAACCCGGCTTCGGCTCCATGCCTGCCAGATTACCGATCGTCAGAGTTGTCTCCGTCTGACCGAAGCCCTCCATGATCTTCATACCGGTAGCTTTATAAAACTTGTCATAGATCTCCGGATTCAGTGCTTCTCCTGCGGTAGCAACGGTGCTTAAGGAGGAAAGATCAAAGTGATCCAGCTTCATGTGTACCATAACCCGGTAAACGGTAGGTGGTGCACAGAAGGTAGTAATTTTATACTTTTCAATCATTTTCAATATTTCGCTGGCATAGAACTCATCAAAGTCATAGGTAAATACAGCCGCCTCACAGAGCCACTGTCCATAGAGCTTTCCCCACAGAGCCTTTCCCCAGCCAGTATCACTGATCGTGAAGTGGATACCGTCCGGATCGACCTGCTGCCAGTATTTGGCGGTAATAAAGTGTCCCAAAGCATACTTATAACTATGGGCAGCAATCTTTGGATAAGAGGTGGTTCCGGATGTAAAGAACATCAGCATAGGATCATCACCGCCCGGAACATCTGTTGGCTTCTTAAATTCCGGTGAGAAGAAGCGGATATCGCGATTGAAGTTTCTCCAGCCGACCAGTGTGGATGAACCAACCATGATCTTTGCCTTCAGACCATCATAGGTCTTAGAGGCACGTTCAACCTCCTGAGCAACCTTTCCGTCTGAGGTGCACAGAACGGCATCGATCTTTCCGGCCTTCAGTCGGTATTCAAAGTCTTTCTTTACCAGAAGATTGGTAGCCGGGATGGCAATCGCACCGATCTTATGAAGTGCCAGAATGGCAAACCAGAACTGATAGTGACGCTTCAGAACCAGCATAACGCGGTCGCCACGTTTGATTCCCAGAAAGCGGAAGTAGTTTGCTGCCTTATTAGAATATACCATCATATCTTTAAAGGTGATACGACGTTCCTTTCCACTGTTGGCGATGTGAAGCATTGCCAGCTTATCCGGTTTGGTTTTACCCAGTACGTCCACTACATCATACGCAAAGTTAAAGTGCTCATCGTTGTGAAACTCGATAGCACTTAATACGCCGTTTTCATCTTTGGCTGTGGAAATAAATTTGCCAGCAATACCGGATTCCGGCTGTAAGTTTGAATGACTCATGTTTTTGATTCCCTTTCTTATTTTAAACTAAAAAAAGATAATTGTTTTCTTGACTATCACTTGTGGTGTGGTAAAATTTTATATGTAGTTTAGAATACTACATGCACGCACTATATAATGGTAAATTGCAGCATAGAAAATGTCAATAGGTATTATTATAAAAAGTGTGGCGAAAGTTTGAACATTTTATGAACAAAAAGAAACGAGGTGAAAAAAGGAAAAAAATGTATCAATAAGGCAAGTGAAATCGGATAAAGCAGTTGACAAACAGGGAATAATTGATACAATAGAATTTGGTTGAAAAA
>UQBG01000030.1 GCA_900539185.1 uncultured Clostridium sp. | reverse complement strand
CTGTTTCATAAACAAAAAGGCTGTTCACCATCTGAATATCGAAAACTTTTAAAATAAACCAATAAAAGAGGCTCTTTGAGTGAATGATTCTCATTAGAGTCTCTTTTAATCCTATCATGTTATTTACGGCACTCTACTTCCCTTCCATCTCCATCCACATCGCCTTTTTCTGCAGTACCTGTCCTTCCTCTATCTCCGGGCGGATGATTGACTTTATTACTTACTCCAATGCTCCTTTTACTTTTTTGTGGGATATATACCGCTCCTCCCGGTTGGCAAGAGCCTTCAGCCTGCCCTCTAGCAGAAGTTCCCTTCCCTTTTCATTTCTTGTATATACGCAGTTATAGTTTCCAATATACGGATGCATAGTTTTTGCGAAACGTTCCGCATCTTCCTTCTTTTTTGAAAAGCAATTTGGAATGGCATAGAAACCGTTCATGCCTTTATGCCCCTTACTTTTTACAAGTATGTAACGCTGGTTATCAATCTCATCAAAAAATTCATTGACACACTGTGCAAACAAGGCTTTATCCCTGCCGCTTCCACCTGACAAATAGATAATATGGTTATCCGGCCCCGGCGATTCTGCCACTACCTTGCAATGTGTTTCTTCCAAGAGCTGTTGCTCCTCTAATGCTTTGCGAATTCCATTGCCAAATGCCTTCAATCTTTTTAACGGACTCCACAGCATAAATACTTTTGGAAAACGTAACACGACTCCGGTCAGTCCAACCAAAATCAGAAAGCAACAGATTCCGGCCAAAACTCCATTTTGGGACACTATTGCCACAAAGACAGCCCCACTCGTTCCGATCAGACACAAAATGACCGACAGAATAGTTGTGAGAATTGCATCCCAGAAAACAACACTCGTCACAAATTTATCTTTCACCTCTGTCTCATCTACAATATCCATCTTGTCATAAATCGCGAGTGCACGGTTCCAACGTTCCTTTAACATATCACGCTGCCCCGACATTCTCAGCATTTGCTTATTTATTTTATTAATATTGATCTCATTAAACGGAGCTTTAATAATCGACAGTCGATCCATTCCGTTTTCAATGGTATTTTCTGTGTAGTGCAAACCAAGAAAATGCTCCATTCTTCGTTTCAGCATGCTATAATCTTCACTGATCTGATTGTCATCTGTTTTCAGCACTTCATTCCATGGTCTCAGACAGACTAAATGCCAGATATTACTTGTTTTTCCCGGCTGTTCCTTAAAGACACGAATGGCGCGTCCACGCATCTGATTGCTTAACATAAACGAGCCTACAAAACTTGCAAGGATCAGGGAATTGATACAAGGCGAATCCCATCCCTCTCCCAACAACGATTTTGTCCCGATCAGCACCTGCATATACCCTTTCGAAAAGACGTTGGTTACCGCCCCTGTCAAAAAATGTGCATTTCCAACAGCCGTCACCTTGAGATAATCGGTTTCAGAAAGATTGCCAATTCTGCCAAATGTAACTTTCCCACTTGTTCCTATTTCCTGCTCTAATGCCTCTTTTGCCTCTGCCGGAATGATCACAATGCTTCCACAAAGCACCCCAAAACGAATTTGTTTGTTTTTCTTTTCATTTTCGCGGCGAAGCATTTCAAAAAAAGGAAGCACGCCAAGCGCGTTTACATCATATTCTGTATTTCCGATCGCTTTTTCATATTCTTTCCGGATGTAATCCGTCAAAACAAGCAGTCTTAAATTCTGACCGGATGTCTCATGCTCATGGAACACAATATCGCGGATGCTATTACATTTTCCGAGAGAATTTGTGAGCATTTTTTCCACTGCCGCACTTTTAGTCAGAACGACTTTTTTCTTTTCTATCAGACCACAAGATTTTAAATCTGCTATTAACCATTCACGATATGTCTTTTCACATAGATAAGAATCCACATCATCATACAAAAATCCCTGTAACAGACGTTCCATCCACTGCACATTCATGGAAGGTAGTTTTTTGGCCCCAAGCAGCCTCTGCAGTCTGGACGGAAATGTAACATTTTTGCTCTGCAAATAAATCAACAATGATGCCAAATATGCCGGATTATCCAGCAACCTATCATCCGAAAGTTGTCCACTCAGCCCCTTATGACTTCTCACATACGCCAAAAAATGTGAATCCTGCATAAGTTTTTCTGTCATTGCTTTACTACGCTCTTCAAAACGTCTGACTTCCTGCTCTTCCTCTTTTGTCGGATAGTTGAAATAAACATAATCCTGATGCGGACAAAGACTTCCCTCTTTTACGAGTTCCGGTATCGTAATCTCCTCATCGATTTCTCCACACATATTCATGTACCGCGTCCACATAGCCGGTGTGGAATCATACGGCGGTGTCGCTGTCAGTGCTATAATTTTTAGGTTATCCACCTGTTTTTTGAATTCTTCTAATGCTTTCCACCACTCACTCCGCAAGTGATGACATTCATCCAGACAGAGCACTTCGATTCCAGCCTCTTTCATCGTCCCAACGAGATCAAAACCACTGTAATCTACCTCTTCTGTCACTGTTTCCGATAAGCACTCATCTGTACCCGTGCTGCTCTCCGCCTCCACATTTTCCTGCGTTCCCTGAAATCTGGTCATTGCACTGTGCAATGCCTGATAAGTAGCCACCGTAATTGCCTTTGGTTGTTTTAAATTCTGTGAAAGATACTCTTCCCCCTGCACACCATCACACAAAAATGCTTCCTCAATTCTGGCAACCCACTGCTCCCGGATCGTAATGGAAGGTGCTAATATCAATGCTTTTCCACCCATCCTACGGATCAATTCAATTCCCAATGTTGTTTTCCCGGAACCCGGTGCCGCGACAATATGGATTTTCCCATCTGACATGTACCTATCTGCATGTTCTAAAACCCTTGCCTGATAATTCCGCCATGATCCTTTAAACTTTAAAATTCCATTGTAATCCATAATACTCATATTACCTTATAACCCTCCTGCATCTATAGACACCTTCCGCATTTGAGGATTGTTTTACTTTCATCTACATAAAGAACTAATATTTTCACCTAACATTTTTTGCATCTTATTACAAAACAAACCCCTTCATTATGAAACACCCATACGCCCTACTCATGTGTATCGCTCCCCATAACCAGTCTTCCTCTTCCCTTTTCCTTTGCCGTATAAAGAGCTTTATCCGATTCCTCATATAACTGATTAAAGGTAGCTCCGGGCTTTGCGATCACTACCCCCATCGATATACCGGTACCACCTTCGGTCGATTTTACTGTCAGGTTTACTTTGTCAAAGATCTGCTGCGCCCGCTCTCGAATCGTCTCTTCCGATACACCTTTATTGAAAAATAACATCGCCGCGAATTCATCTCCGCCCATTCTGCAGGCATAATCATCACTCCGCAAAGCTGCCAGTAATGTCTGTGCCACCAGAACCAGGTACTTATCTCCATTATGATGACCATAGGTGTCGTTATATTCCTTAAACTTATCCACATCCATCATAATCATTACAGCCGTAGCCGTTCCCTCTAAGAGTTTCATTTCCATATCACTCCGAAATGCCGCGTGATTCAGGAGCCCGGTCAATGAATCGGTTCGATAGGTACTCTCCCAGTTCCGAAGCCTGGCTTCTGCTTTATTCTGCTCCACATCCGTAAGAATCTTCATAGAATATGTGCTGGAAACATCGGAAATGATGATTTCTGCACGATCAGTCTGCAATGCAGAATCATAGAAGGTCCTTCCGTAACAGAACACATAGATATCTGTGCCATCCTTCCGATGAAGCCTATGCTCCTGCAATACAAATGTACTTTTTGCCAGATTTGCATTCGTCCGACACAGATATTCCGTCCGATCCTCCTCCGGAATCAGATCCATCTGATTCATCGGATGTGCTTCAATGTCCTCCTTTGTATACCCTGTCAGGAACTCAAAATTATCATCCACCGATACGATCTTCCACGCACCATCTACCAAATACCGGCTATATCGTATCGTATGGACGCTAAATGCTTCCGGCAGATTTCCCTCTTCTGACGGCGCTGCCATCTGCTTTCGTTCCGCAGTCCCCGATTCTACATTCTCGCTTTCATCTATCAGATCTGCATATTTCTCTGTAACCAATTGAATAAATTCCGAAACAATATAAGGATCAAACTGACTTCCGGCACATTGTTTCAGTTCATGAATCGCCTTTGAAACCGGCATTGCCGCTCTGTAGGATCGATCATTTGTCATGGCATCAAATGCGTCCACAACTGCGATCACACGCGACAGCACCGGTATGCTTTCCCGGCTCAACCCATCCGGATATCCGTTTCCATCCCATCTTTCGTGATGATGGCGGATTTCCTCTGCGATCTGCTTCAGCTCCGCATTGCTATTCGCGATCTCATATCCCTTCTCCACATGGGAGCGCATAATCTTCCACTCTTCCTCGGTCAGTTTTCCCGGCTTATTCAATATTTCCATAGGGATTGCTATTTTTCCGATATCGTGCAGCAGACAGAGCAGCGATAGCTTACTCTGCTGAATATCTGATAACTCGATTCTTTTTCCCAACTCTGCTCCCATGATCTGTGTCCGTCGCACATGGTGCTCCGTATCGCTGTCACACTCTTCCAAGGCTCTTATCAATGAGGTCAACATATCGGAGTGAATAGACCGACTGTCCACCAGTTTCTTTGTCCGCATAGCGATAGCGGCATCCTGAATAACGTCCGTAATATTCTGTGTTTCATCCGCCACAATACTAACTGCGTATTGGATGCTTCCGTCAAAGTGTTCCTGAACCTTCCGCACACAGGCGTTCATCTCTGCTTCACTGCTCCGACTGCAAAGTGCAATCAGATTCGCGTCGACGCCTCTGACATAATAAGTTCTTTCCGGAAAACACTTCCGTATACCATCTGATAGCAGCTTAATCTTCTGATCTCCAACACGATTTCCCTTCGTACTGTTGATGATTGATAATCGGTTAATGTCACAGATTGCAACTCCCACCGGAAATGCAAAATGATCTTCCTCTTCCAGAGCAAGCTTTTGAAAGCTCTCCCATTTCTGAAAGCCTGTCAGCATATCTGTCTCCAGTGCTATATCTGAAAATACAAACATCTGACCCAGTTTCTGCCCTCTCTTGTTCTCCAGCTTCTTGATATCACACCGAAGTGGTTTTTCCCCGGTCTCTGACTTAACATAACACTGCTGTGAAAAACTATCATCATCGGATGCAACATCTACAGACAGACTATATGCTTCCAGAAATTCCTGAAGATTCTCACAGGTTTCCAGCCGCTCCTTCCCCAAAAAGTCATCTGCCCGATCATTATGCAGAATCGGATGATTATCATAATCAAACAAGACGATCCCCTGCCCGATATTTTCAAATATATTGGTCTTTAATTTATTAAGCATACCATGGGTAGAATAATCGAAACAGCTCCAGTACAGCAAAAAGGAGGTCAGACTGTAACCGCAAATGGAATAATCCAATAGTGTATAAACCTTTCCGCCGGGTAGGAACAGAAACAACGCATTGACCCCCACGATGATAAGGATGCCGAGTATCACGCTGCTATACTGCAACCGATACTCCCTCGGAATCTTGCACATTTTTCGAATCAACAAAACCAGTACCGCCACTACTATCGCATACGAAAAGATCAGATGGATGCCATACAGCGGCTTCATCTGATAGCTATAGTGTGCAATTATCGTATCTCTTCTCACATAGCTGATCGCGATTTCATGAAATGGATTGATTGCAAATATTACAAGCTCATATACGCAATACCAAAAACAAAGCGTAATCGCAACCCTTCCATACTTTGAGAATTTACCCTTGATAAAATAGACACTAAATATAAGCAGACACACCAGCATAAAATCAATGCTGATAAAATATATGCTCGACATGATAGACATTCTCATATAAGAATCACTGATAATGCTGACCAAATAGCTGATATCTACGATGGCTGCACCCATACACGCAAATCCCAAGAATTTTCCTGTCGTTTTATTCTTCTTAAATGCCTTCAATGCCAGAATCGCATCCGTCACTGCAATGATAATCGATATTGCAATATATATATTGATGATAGTTGCCCCACTCATACTAACCAACTTCCTCTTATCGTATTTGCACAGAGTTGTACATATTTTTATTATACTGTCAGTACGGGTAAGATTTCAATGAGATTTTATTCTGATTCCAGCTTACGCTTTCCTGTTGAGAGTTTTTCACTTCTTCCTCTGCCTTCTCATATTCTGTTTTAATCACGAAAAAAGCCGCAGATACCTGCGGCTTTTTCGTTTCATTCTATTACACATACTTCTTTGAAATTGTTTGGGAATCTTCCAAATATTTCTTCAAATGTCATTTTCTCTTTATCGGCTCTCCAGAATATCCTTCGCCAGCTTTAGCTGTTCTGCTGTCGGCGGGTCGATACCCTCCAACTGATATGGGATGCCAAGGCGTTCCCACTCCTGAATTCCCAGCTTATGATATGGCAGAACCTCTACCTTATCCACTGTCTTTAATGTGCGGATAAAAGCATCCGTCTTTCTTAAGTCCTCTTCATCCGTCGTGATTCCCGGCACTAATACATGGCGGATCCACATATGCTTTCCCTGTTCAGAAAGATACTGTGCCAGATCCAGAATATTGGCATTGCTAAATCCCGTAAGACTTCTATGCTTTTCATCCTCGATCTGCTTAATATCCAGAATAAACAGATCCGTTACCTTCATCAGTTCCCGGAACTTAGAGAAAAACGGCTCTTCCCGCGTAAATGGATTTCCGGCAGTATCGACTGCGGTATGAATACCCTCTGCCTTTGCCAGCTTAAAGAATTCAATCAGGAAATCAATCTGCAGAAGTGCCTCTCCACCGCTGACAGTGATTCCTCCATCGCCCTTCCAGTATGGCTGATACCGAAGTGCCTGTTTCAGTACATCCTCCGGCGTTCTGGCCTCCAGCTTAATCCCTTTCTCCTTCAGCGCCTTTGTATTCTCTTCAATTCTCTTCTCCAGTTCTTCCCGCTCTGTTTCGCTTACATCCTCCGCATAAAGACGACTATAGTCGGCTACCAGATTCCATGTCTCAGGATTATGGCAGTACTTACATCTCATCTTACAGCCTTGTAGGAATACAACGAATCGGATTCCCGGTCCATCTACGGCTCCAAAGCTTTCTGTTGAATGAATATATCCTAAAATCTGTTTGTTTTCCGGCATGATCCACCTCTGAATTATTTTTATTTTTCTTCAAAAAAGTCCCGGATAGTTCTACCCGGGACTTCTCTTTTGTCAGTTACTTAATTATCAGATATTCCTAACCGCTTCTAATTAAAGAGAATCATGGAATGTTCTGTTAATAACATCAAGCTGCTGCTCACGTGTAAGTGAAATAAACTTAACAGCGTATCCAGATACACGGATTGTGAAGTTAGCATACTCTGGCTTATCTGGGTTCTCCATAGCATCCAGAAGCTTATCCTTACCGAATACGTTTACATTTAAGTGATGAGCACCCTGATCGAAGTATCCATCCATAGCGCTTACAAGCTTCTCAGCTCTCTCTTCTTCATCATGACCCAGTGCTGAAGGGTTCATTGTCTGAGTATTAGAAATACCATCCAGTGACCACTCATAAGGAATCTTAGCAACAGAGTTCAGGGATGCAAGAAGTCCTGATGTCTCAGCGCCGTAGCTTGGGTTAGCACCCGGTGCAAACGGAGTCCAAGCACGTCTTCCGTCCGGAAGGTTACCTGTATACTTACCATAAACTACGTTAGATGTAATTGTCAGGATAGATGTCGTAGGCTCTGAATCACGATAGGTATGTCTCTTCTTGATGTCTGTAATGAATTCATGCAGTAACCATACACCGATATCATCAGCTCTGTCATCATCATTACCATACTTAGGGAAGTCTCCCTCGATCTCGAAGTCTTCAGCTAAGCCTGTCTCTGCGTTACGAATAACCTTAACCTTAGCATACTTGATAGCTGAAAGGGAATCGATAACGTGTGAGAAGCCTGCGATACCTGTTGCGAATGTACGACGTACATCGGTATCGATCAATGCCATCTCTGCTGACTCATAGTAGTACTTGTCATGCATATACTGGATCAGGTTCAGGATATTTACATACAGACCTGCTAACCAGTCAAGCATCTTCTTGTACTTAGCCATAACTTCATCATAATCCAAATATTCAGATGTAATAGGTGCATATTCCGGACCTACCTGCATTGGCTTACCGGTCTTCTTATCTAAGAACTTCTCATCCTTACCACCGTTGATAGCGTATAACAGACACTTAGCAAGGTTTGCACGAGCTCCGAAGAACTGCATTTCCTTACCGGTCTGTGTAGCAGATACACAGCAGCAGATTGAGTAATCATCGCCCCAGATTGGCTTCATTACATCATCGTTCTCATACTGAATAGAACTTGTTCTTACAGAAATCTTAGCAGCGTACTTCTTGAAAGTATCCTGCAGATCTGAAGAATATAATACTGTAAGGTTTGGCTCCGGTGCAGGTCCCATGTTCTCAAGAGTATGCAGGAATCTGTAGTCGTTCTTTGTAACCATTGAACGTCCGTCAACACCAATACCACCAACTTCCAGTGTAGCCCATACAGGGTCACCGGAGAATAATTCGTTGTATGACTTAATTCTTGCGAACTTAACCATACGAAGCTTCATTGTGAAATGATCGATCAGCTCCTGAGCCTGAGCCTCAGTCAGCTTACCGGCCTTAATATCTCTCTCAATGTAGATATCAAGGAATGTAGATACACGACCTACTGACATAGCAGCACCGTTCTGAGTCTTGATAGCTGCAAGGTATCCGAAGTATAACCACTGAACAGCTTCCTTAGCGTTTGAAGCCGGCTTAGAAATATCATAACCGTATGACTGAGCCATAACCTTCATTTCCTGCAGACGTCTGATCTGCTCTGTTAACTCTTCTCTCTGACGGATAACATCATCATACATGTTACCATCGCCACAGTTAGCCTTATCTTCCTGCTTCCAAGCGATCAACTGATCAATACCGTACAGAGCAACTCTTCTGTAGTCACCTACGATACGTCCACGTCCATAAGTATCCGGAAGACCGGTTACGATATGAGTATGACGTGCAGCCATCATCTCCGGAGTATAAGCATCAAATACTGCCTGGTTATGTGTCTTGTGATAATCTGTAAAGATCTTGTGGAAGTTCTCGTTTGGCTTATATCCATACATCTCAAGTGCTTCCTCAGCCATCTTAATACCACCATAAGGCATAAATGCTCTCTTTAATGGTTCATCTGTCTGCAGGCCTACAATCTGCTCCAGATCCTTTGTTTCCGGATCAATGTAACCAGGACCATATGCTGTGATGCTGGAAACAACATCTGCATCCTCCTTCAATACACCACCGTTATCTCTTTCAGCCTTCTGAAGAGCCTGAAGCTTGTCCCAAAGCTTGTTAGTAGCGTCTGTTGGTCCTTCCAGGAAACTCTCGTCTCCGTTGTACTGTGTGAAGTTGTTCTGGATGAAATCTCTGACATTACATTCTTCCTTCCAGAGTCTTCCCTTGAATGATTCCCATTCCTGATTCTGTAACATAAAAAAATCTCCTTTCGACTTTATAGTTTTTACTTTAGTGAAAATATGATATTCGAAAATATCATATCCTTTGCTTTTGTACGGTAAGTATATTATAATACCAATATAAATTCGGTGGTTATAACCACGTTTTTGAAAATTTACTGTTTTTTTATAATTGTAAACAATCAGTAAATCAGGCATGCATAAACTACACCATACAGCACTCACAATATATATAGATTACTATGTCTGAGCAAAAAAATCAATAGAATTATTTATTTTAAGGAGGGGCTCTTACATGAAAAAACAATCACCAGATTATGATCCAGATGAAGTTCTGAAAATGATGGCATTTTCAGGTCTTACCGCAGAAGATCTGGATGTCATGAGGAGCCTCGGCCTTCTGTGCGTTCATCGCTACAAGCGGAATTCTTTCATCTTTAAATCCGGTGAAATCACAGAGAATCTGGGCATCGTGATCAAAGGGAATGTCATCGTAGAAAATGTAGACTACTGGGGATCCAAGAGCATCTTAAGCTCGGTACTTCCGGGAAAGGTCTTCGGGGAAACCTATGCACTGTCCGGGCATCGTCTGATGATCGACGCCCGTGCTACGGAACCTACAACGATTTTCCTGCTAAATGTACAGGCGATCATGTCCGGGAAGTACGATCACTATGGCTGGCAGCAGCAGATGCTAAAAAACCTTCTGCTTTTATCTTCCAGACGAAGTCTGACTCTGTCTCTCCATATCTTCTATATTACGCCAAAGAAGATTCGCGAACGGATCAGCTACTACCTTTCCGGCATGGCCAGCTCACTCGGCAAGACGGAATTCGATATTCCTTTTAACCGGGAACAGTTTGCGGACTTCTTAAACACCGACCGCAGTGCCCTGTCAAAAGAACTTAGCCGGATGCAAAAGGAGGGGCTGATCGAGTTTCACAAAAACCATTTCAAGCTTCTTGAACTGGAGCATACAGAGATCAATACCTCCCATTAATCCTCCTTTTATTTCATTTGACCAACCCGGAACAATATACTACAATGGTCAAGTATATGAAAAAACAATTAGGGTATGGGTGACTACATGAAAACGAATCAGAAACGAACTTCTTTCGGAAGCCGCTGGGGATTTATATTGGCCTCTGTCGGATCGGCAGTCGGTATGGCAAATGTCTGGGGCTTTCCCAATAAACTGGGCAGCAATGGTGGCGGTGCCTTTTTGTTGATCTATTTACTATTCATCGTGCTATTCAGCTACGTTGGACTTCCTGCCGAATTTGCCGTCGGGCGTCAGGCAAGAACCGGAACACTGGGTTCCTATGAACATGCATGGGCAACCAGACATCCAAAGGCCGGAACTGCCGGACGTATCCTCGGTTGGCTGCCACTCTGCGGTTCTTTATGCATTACGATCGGATATTCCATTATTGTGGCCTATGTACTGAAGGCATTTGTTGATTCTGCCTCCGGCCTTCTGATGCAGGTCGACACCAATGAATGGTTTTCATCTTTTTCCACAACTGACTTTTCTGTTGTGCCATTTCATATTATCGTGATTATCGGAACGCTCCTGACCCTTCTGTTAGGAGCTAACAGCATTGAGAAAACCAATAAGATTATGATGCCGCTGTTTTTTCTGATTTTCCTGATTCTGGCGATCCGGGTGGCACTGCTGCCGGGAGCAATCGACGGTTATCGCTTTATGTTCCTCCCACGTTGGGAAGCACTTGCCAACCCGGCCGTCTGGATCAGTGCTATGGGGCAGGCCTTTTTCTCCCTCTCGATCACAGGAAGCGGCATGATCACCTATGGTTCTTATCTAAACGAAAAGGAAGATGTCATCAGTGTTTCCCGTCACACCGCCCTGTTTGATACCATTGCCGCTCTGGTGGCTGCTCTGGTTATCATTCCTGCCTGTTTTTCCTATCAGGTCGATGTCGGTGCGGGTCCCGGACTCCTGTTCATCACCCTGCCTTCTATCCTGCAGGATATCCCTATGGGGCGACTGTTTGCAGTGATCCTGTATGCCGCTATGATCTTTGCCGGAGTCAGTTCTCTGCAGAACATGTTTGAGGCAGTTATTGAATCGCTCCTGCACCGGTTTCCGCGCCTAAACAGAACGCTTGCTCTGGCGATTCTCTGTGTCCTGTGTTTTGGCATCGGTGTCGGCATGGAAACAATTGACCGCTGGGGCTTCTGGATGGATCTGGTTTCCATCTACATCATACCGATCGGGGCAACACTCGGCGCCATTTCCTGGTTCTGGATCATGAAACGTGATCGGCTCCTGTCTGCTATCCATCAGGGCAGCAAAAAACCACAGGGAAAGCTCTGGTATTTTCTGGGACGTTATGTATATGTTCCGATTGCCATCCTGCTATGCGTGATTGCACTGGCTATGAAGGTTGCCTTTTGACGGCTTATTATATCATTTTATACAGTTGATCAACTTCTGCTTCGTATACTGATTCAGTATGAGTATCAAACAGCACCCACTCCACCAGATCAAAGCAATCCGGATTATCCTGCAAAAACCTATTTACTGTATGTACCGCAATCTTTGCTGCCGACTCAACCGGGAAACTATATACTCCCGTTGATATGGAAGGAAATGCAATAGACCTGATTCCATTATCCATTGCCAGCTTCATAGAATTAA
>UQBG01000029.1 GCA_900539185.1 uncultured Clostridium sp. | reverse complement strand
GGTTCTGTGCGGTAGTGTGTACTTTGTAATGGCAGGCAGGAAGTAAAGGTGGGGAAAACCATATAAGAAGCAGTAAATTATAGAAGAAATCTAATAAGAACATGCCCGAATACTTGACAGACTTTGCTGATGCGTGATAGCATTGCCACAGTTAGTATAATTCAAATCAGAAAGGAATAGAAATCAATGGTGATGAAGATATTGGGAGGATTTCTTATGGCACTGGCCGATAGTGTGCCAGGAGTGTCAGGAGGAACAATCGCATTTATACTGGGGTTGTATGACGAGTTTATTACTTCATTGAATAATATTGTCAGTAAGGATCCGGAGAAGCGGAAAGCAGCATTTTTCTTCCTGTTGAAGATGGGAAGCGGCTGGGTTGTCGGTATGGCGGGCGCTGCCATGGTTATAACCAATATATTTGAAAAGCATATTTATCAGATTAGTTCTTTGTTTATAGGATTTGTATTGTTTTCGATTCCGTTGATCGTTATGGAAGAGAAGGAGTATTTCAAAGGAAAGTATCAGAATCTTATATTTACTGTTCTGGGAATTGCACTGCTGGTTGCGATTACGTATTTTTCACAGAGAGGAATTCTGAAGGGATCGGTTGATTTAAGTCTCGGTGGCTTGAATGTCGGACTTTGTGTCTATGTGTTTGTAGCAGCTATGTGTGCGATTTCGGCAATGGTGCTTCCGGGAATCTCAGGATCCACGCTTTTGTTGGTGTTTGGGCTTTATCAGGCAGTCCTGGGAGCGGTGAAGTCTCTGCTGCATTTGAATTTCTCGTATCTTCCGTCAGTCCTTATTTTCTGCGCAGGCGTAGCCGTTGGTATTTTTACGATTGTGAAACTGTTGAAGAAGGGATTGGAAAAGCACCGGAGTGCAATGATGTACTTTATATTGGGTATGATGCTGGGTTCTCTTTATGCAATCGTCATGGGACCGACTTCCATCAGTACACCGGTAGATCCATTGTCATGGAAGACATTTGGCTTTGTTTATTTCGTAACAGGTGGTATAGTTATATTTGGACTGCAGGCACTGAAGGGTGCGTTTGAGAAAAAGGCAGCAGAAAAGAAAGAGACAGAGCAGGAAATAGAGAAAGAAACAACGAATCAGGAACATGAAAACCTGTAGTAGAGGATGGATTACCATAAGGAGGCGGAAACGATGACGATAACAGATGAAACCATAGAGTATGTAGGAATACTTGCGAAGCTGGAGTTATCAGATGAGGAAAAAGAACAGGCAAAGAAGGACATGAGCGATATGCTGGCGTATGTTGGAAAGCTGAATGAGCTGGATACCGATGGCATAGAGCCTATGAGTCATACCTTTGATGTGCATAATGTATTTCGGGAAGATGTAGTGACGAATGGCGATGACCGAGAGAATATGATAGCGAATGCACCGGAGAGCAAAGATGGATGTTATGTGGTGCCTAAGACATTTGACTAAGGAGGAGAAAACATGGACTTAATGAGCATGACAGCGGTAGAGCTGGGAAAAAAGATAGCCTCCGGTGAAGTGACTTCTGTGGAAGCAACGCAGGCAGCACTGGATCGTATGGAGAAACTGGAGCAGGAGTATAACTGCTTTGTTACGATTGACCGGGAAGGAGCATTGGCACAGGCAGAAGCCGTTCAGAAACGAATCGCTGCAGGAGAGCTAAAGGGACCGTTGGCAGGAGTACCGGTAGCGATAAAGGATAATATGTGTATCGAAGGCATGCTGACGACCTGTAGTTCTAAGATTCTGAGTAATTTTAAGCCGACCTATACAGCAGAGGCGGTCGTACAGCTGCAGAAGGCGGGAGCCGTGATCGTAGGAAAGACCAATATGGATGAATTTGCCATGGGTTCTACGACAGAAACTTCTTATTATGGAGAAACAAAGAATCCATGGGATAGCAGCCGGGTTCCGGGTGGATCGTCCGGTGGATCTGCGGCAGCAGTTGCGGCCGAGGAGGTTCCGTATGCACTGGGATCGGATACAGGTGGTTCGATTCGACAGCCTGCGGCATTCTGTGGGGTAACAGGGATTAAGCCGACCTATGGAAGAGTATCCAGATATGGATTGATCGCGTATGGATCCTCTCTGGATCAGATCGGGCCACTGGCAAAGGATGTAACGGACTGTGCAACCGTGCTTGAGATTATCAGCACACATGACAGTAAGGATTCTACATCCGTGGATCGTGCAGATACAGATTTTACGGCAGCATTGGTAAATGATGTAAAGGGAATGAAGATCGGTATCCCAAGAGACTATTTTGGTGAAGGAATCGAACCGGAAGTAAAGGATCAGGTGCTGGCAGCAGCTAAGGTGCTGGAGGCGCAGGGAGCGATCGTGGAAGAATTCGATCTGAGTCTGGTTGAATATGCGATTCCGGCATATTATATTATCGCCTCCGCTGAGGCGAGTTCAAACCTGGAGCGGTTTGATGGTGTGAAGTACGGTTACCGGACGGCAGAGTACACGGATCTTCATAATATGTATAAAAAAACCCGGTCAGAGGGCTTCGGACCGGAGGTAAAGAGAAGAATCATGCTTGGTTCTTTTGTACTGAGTTCGGGTTATTATGATGCATATTACATTAAGGCGTTGCGGACAAAGGCGCTGATCAAGCAGGCATTTGATAAGGCGTTTGAACGCTATGATGTGATATTGGGGCCGGTAGCACCGACGACAGCACTGAAGCTGGGAGAGAGTTTATCGGATCCATTGAAGATGTATCTGGGAGATATTTATACGGTATCTGTGAATCTGGCCGGACTTCCGGGCATATCCCTGCCATGTGGATATGATCATCAGGGACTTCCGGTTGGACTGCAGCTATTGGCAAAGCCTTTTGATGAGAAGAGTATTATCCGGGCAGCGTATACGTTTGAACAGACGAGAAGCTATAAACGTCCGGAAGCTTTGACGGAAAGGGGGCTGTAAGATGAGTAAGGTATATGAAACAGTCATTGGTTTAGAGGTTCATGTGGAACTGGCAACGAAGACAAAGATATTCTGTGGGTGCAGTACAGCATTTGGCGGTGCCCCGAATACACACACCTGTCCGGTATGTACAGGTATGCCGGGATCCCTTCCGGTACTGAATAAAGGAGTAGTTGAAAAGGCGATTGCGGTTGGTCTGGCAACAAATTGTACCATTACGCAGAACTGTAAGTTTGATCGAAAGAATTACTTCTATCCGGATAATCCGCAGAACTATCAGATATCGCAGTTATACTACCCGATCTGCCGGAACGGTAAGATCGAGATCGAGGTAGATGGGAAGAAGAAGTATATAGGAATCCATGAGATTCATATGGAGGAGGATGCAGGTAAACTGGTGCATGATCCATATGATGATACCTCTCTTGTAGACTTTAACCGATCCGGTGTCCCATTGATTGAGATTGTTTCGGAGCCGGATATGCGTTCGGCTGAAGAAGTAATCGCTTATCTGGATAAGCTCCGTATGATTATACAGTATCTGGGAGCTTCTGACTGTAAGCTGAATGAAGGTTCTATGCGTGCGGATGTGAATCTGTCCATACGTGAGGTTGGGGCAGAACAGTATGGTACCCGTACCGAGATGAAGAATCTGAACTCCTTCAAGGCGATCGCAAGGGCGATTGAAAATGAGAAGGAGCGGCAGATGGATCTTCTGGAAGAAGGAAAGGAAGTTATTCAGGAAACACGCCGTTGGGATGATACAAAGGGATATTCCTATGCTATGCGCTCAAAAGAGGATGCACAGGACTATCGGTACTTCCCGGATCCGGATCTGGTTCCGATTATTATCAGTGATGAATGGCTGGAAGAGATTCGAAGCAGACAGCCGGAGCTTCGGGCTGAGAAGCAGGCCAGATATAAAGAAGAATATGATATACCGGATTATGATATTGATATTATTACATCTTCTAAACGAATGGCAGATTTGTTTGAGGCTACGATAGCTCTGGGGGCAGCACCAAAGAAAGTATCAAACTGGCTGATGGTAGAGACCATGCGGCTGTTGAAAGAGCATGAGATGGAAACGGATGAGATCACATTCTCGGCAGAGAATCTGGCGAAGCTGATTCAGATGGTTGAGAAAAAAGAGATCAACGGTACGGTTGCAAAGGAAGTCTTTGAGAAGATATTCCTGGAGGACATGGATCCGGTCAACTATGTAGAAGAGCATGGACTAAAGACTGTAAATGATGAAGGTGCTCTTCGTAAGGTAGTAGAAGAAGTGATTGCTGCAAATCCGCAGTCGGTATCCGACTATCGGAACGGAAAAGAGAAGGCAATCGGATTCTTGGTTGGTCAGACGATGAAGGCAATGAAAGGAAAGGCAGATCCGGGTAGTGTCAATCAGATGCTGAAGGAACTGTTGTAATAGCAGACGATGGAGAAATGGCTTCGGAGGAAACTTCGAAGCCATTTGTATAACATCTGTATGGGATTGAGCTGACAGGGCAGGAGACCGGTATGAATAAGAAGAAAAATAAGAAAATAAAAGGAAAACGATGGTTGATAGGGGTAATGGGCGGACTGTGCCTGCTTGGACTTTCCGGATGTGCAGGCAATACGGAACTACAGGCGGTACTGCCTGAGACAACGCAGATGGTATATCCACCGGAGACAGTCGTTGTGCCTACGCAGGAGCAGCTGTTGGATCGGTATATGGAGACACTTACGTTAGAAGAAAAGGTAGGGCAGTTGTTTTATGTGACGGTGGGGAATCTGGAACAGCCGGTTGGAGAAGGCAGTAATACGCAGAAGGCTGTGGATGATACGATTCGTCAGACGATCACACAGTACCATCCCGGTGGTGTGATTTTGATGGGGGATAATCTGGAATCCGATGAACAGGTACAGATATTGAACTGGGAATTGCAGGAAGCAAGTGAAATTCCATTATTTATCGGGGTGGATGAAGAAGGCGGTACAGTAAGCAGACTGGGTGGAACTCCGGGAATTACGACCATGAATGTGGGTTCCATGGCCGTCATTGGTCAGACCGGTGATTCCAATCAGGCATATCAGACCGGAACCTATCTGGGAAGTGAACTGAAACGTCTGGGCTTTAATATGGACTTCGCCCCGGTGGCGGATGTGCTGACCAATGCAGGGAATTATGAGATTGGTTCCCGTTCCTTTGGCAGTGATCCGGAGCTGGTTTCTGATATGGTGACTGCTGAAATCGGGGGACTTCAGAGCGAGGATATAAGCGCAGTAGTGAAACACTTTCCCGGACATGGCGGTGTGATCGGAAATAGTCATAAGAATCTCCAGTATGTAGAGGTGACGCAGGAGGAACTGGAAGGTACGATGCTGCCTCCGTTTCAGGCGGCTGCGGAGTCGGAGGTGGATGCTGTTTTGGTTTCGCATCTGGTGCTGGATAACGTAGATCCAGATACGCCGTCCAGTCTGTCAGAATCGGTCGTTCAGGGGATGCTGCGGACAGAGCTGAAGTATCAGGGTGTGGTCATTACGGATTCTTTTCAGATGGGATCCGTTACGGAGAATTATACACAGGCGGAGGCTGCCGTCCGGGCGATACAGGCGGGAGATGATATGATCCTTATGCCGCTGGACTATGCAGCCTGCTATCAGGGCGTTTTGCAGGCGGTGCAGGACGGACAACTGACAGAGGAGCAGATCAATCTGGCATGCAGACGGGTGCTGCAGACAAAAATAAAGCGAGGAATCCTGATTCTACGCTCGGATTCCCCGCAGTAAAGCTTTGATTGCTTAGCCCTCGATATGTGCCTCATATTCATCAAACAGATAGTCATAGATATTGGCAAGTCCGACAAACTCACAGCCATATAAATATTCTCCGTTTTCGAGAGTCTCCGTACGGATGATCTTAACCACATACTTCAGCGTGTCATCGGAGCCGTCGAAACGGATGAAGGCATTGAAGTAGTAGCCCAATGGAAGCTCGGTTTTGGTTGTAAAGCCTAGTCCGGACTTGGAGATGTTGAATACATTGAATTCGGCAGAACCGATCTGTAGTTCTTCATCCTGCTTGAAGAGTGTGGATACTTCAAGGGTAAGAGTCAGAGGCAGGCGCTTATATCTTCTCTTTTCTGACATAGAAATGCTCCTTCGTTCATTTTTTCTTAATTATAACAAATCATAAAAAGCAATGCTACCATAAATTGTAGAAATGCGACGGATGGAGAAACAACCATTGACAGGTAGTGGGAAAAAGGCCATAATGTTAGTGGTTAATTTGACAAACGAAGATACAAGGAGAACATAAAATGTCCGAGCAGATGATGGATTATTCGTATGATGATGAAGCACTGCATGAGGAATGTGGTGTATTTGGTGCTTATGACTTTGATGGTGGAGATGTGGCACCGTCAATCTACTATGGTTTATTTGCACTTCAGCACAGAGGGCAGGAAAGCTGCGGTATAGCTGTATCTGATACAGAAGGCCCAATGGGAAAGGTTTTGTCTTATAAGGGAATGGGACTGGTAAACGAAGTATTTGAACCGGAGAATCTTGAGAAGCTGAAGGGAAATATAGGCGTTGGACATGTTCGGTATTCGACAGCCGGTTCCAGTACCCGTGAGAATGCACAGCCGTTGGTGCTGAACTATGTAAAAGGTACTCTGGCACTGGCACATAACGGAAATCTTACGAATGCCCCGGAGCTGAGACGAGAACTGGAGTATACAGGAGCGATTTTTCAGACAACCATAGATTCGGAAGTGATCGCATATCATATTGCAAGAGAACGCTTGAACAGTAAATCTGTAGAAGAAGCAGTTGCACGGGCCATGAAAAAGATCGAAGGAGCATATTCATTAGTGATTATGAGTCCGAGAAAAATGATTGGAGCCAGAGATCCGTTTGGATTCCGTCCGTTGTGCATCGGAAAGCGGGACAATACATACTTTCTGGCATCAGAGAGCTGTGCTTTGGATACCGTAGGTGCACAGTTTGTCCGGGATGTAGAACCGGGGGAGATCGTGACGATATCTCCGGAGAATGGCATACAGTCTGTGAAGGACATGTGTCAGGAAAAGCATGCACGTTGTATCTTTGAATATATTTACTTTGCAAGACCGGATAGCCATATCGATCAGATGGGCGTTTATGAATCGCGGATCATTGCCGGCCGGTGTCTGGCAAAGGATCATCCGGTAGAGGCAGATCTGGTGGTTGGTGTACCGGAGTCCGGCAATGCTGCGGCGATGGGATATGCCCTGGAGTCCGGGATTCCATACGGAACGGCATTTATTAAAAATACTTATGTAGGGCGAACCTTTATAAAACCGAAGCAGAGTCAGCGGGAGTCCAGTGTCAATGTGAAGCTGAATGTTCTGAAGGATGTTGTAAGAGGAAAACGGATCGTTATGATCGATGATTCCATTGTCCGCGGAACGACCAGTGACCGGATCGTGGGGATGCTCAAGGAGGCTGGCGCGACAGAAGTGCACGTACGAATCAGTTCTCCGCCGTTTTTACATCCATGCTATTTTGGAACGGATATACCGGATGAGGATCAACTGATCGCACACAATAAAACGGTCAATGAGATCTGCAAGGTGATCGGTGCGGATTCGTTGGGGTATCTGGAACTGAATCGACTGCCGGAGCTGATACATGGACATACCGGATATTGTGATGCCTGCTTCAGCGGAAACTATCCGATCAAGCCGCCGACAGAGGATATTCGCGGTGAGCATGAAGTATTCCAGCGTGGTACAAAGAAATAAGCAGCAAAGAAATAGACAACAAAGAAATGACAGAAGTCAGTAGAATCGACAATCATGGTTATAATTATAACGATTAAGGAATAAAAGAGAAGTTCAGGAGGAAATGTCATGAGTAACAACGAGATTTATCAGAGTCCACTATCTGCCCGGTATGCAAGTAAGGAAATGCAGTATATTTTTTCGCCGGATATGAAGTTTAAGACCTGGAGAAAGCTATGGATCGCATTGGCTGAGACAGAGATGGAGCTGGGACTGAGTGAGAATGGTAAGCCGGTTATCACACAGGAGCAGATTGATGAATTGAAGGCTCATGCAGAGGATATTAACTATGAAGTGGCACAGGCAAGAGAAAAGCTGGTGCGTCATGATGTTATGAGTCATGTGTTTGCCTATGGTGAGCAGTGTCCGAAGGCTGCCGGTATTATTCATCTGGGAGCGACAAGCTGCTATGTAGGGGATAACACCGATGTGATCATTATGACAGAGGCAATGAAGCTGGTGCGTAAAAAGCTGATCAACGTAATCAATGAGCTGGCAAAGTTTGCAGCTACTTACAAGGATCTGCCTACACTGGCATTCACACATTTTCAGCCGGCACAGCCGACGACCGTCGGTAAGCGGGCAACCCTTTGGATGCAGGAACTCCTGTTGGATTTGAGCGATCTGGAATATATGATCGATCAGCAGAAGCTGTTAGGTTCTAAGGGGACAACCGGTACACAGGCCAGTTTCTTAGAACTGTTCAATGGCGACCATGACAAGGTACGTCAGATCGATAAAAAGATTGCAGAAAAGATGGGCTTTAAGGAGTGCTATCCGGTTTCCGGACAGACCTACTCCCGAAAGGTAGATTCCCGAATCCTGAATGTATTATCCGGTATTGCACAGAGTGCACATAAGTTTTCAAATGACATTCGCCTGTTGCAGCATTTGAAGGAGATCGAGGAACCGTTTGAGAAAAATCAGATCGGATCCTCTGCTATGGCATACAAACGGAATCCAATGAGAAGCGAGCGGATTGCCTCTCTGGCAAACTATGTGATTGCAGATTCCATCAATCCGGCGATAACGGCAGCTACTCAGTGGTTTGAGCGGACATTGGATGATTCTGCAAATAAGAGAATCTCTGTTCCGGAAGCCTTTTTAGCCATCGACGGAATTCTGGATCTGTACTTAAATGTTGTGGATGGTCTGGTTGTATACGATAAGGTTATTTATCAGAGATTCATGAAGGAGATTCCATTCATGGCAACGGAAAATATTATGATGGATGCAGTAAAGAGAGGCGGAAATCGTCAGGAACTGCATGAGAGAATCCGTGAACATTCGATGGCAGCAGGTGCCGTAGTTAAGAAGGAAGGCAAAGAGAATGATCTGGTAGACAGAATCGCAGCTGATCCTGCTTTTGGTATGACAAAGGAAGAGATCGAGGCACTTCTGGAACCGAAGAACTTTGTAGGAAGAGCACCGGAGCAGACAGAGGAATTCCTAAAAGAGGTTGTACAGCCGATCCTGGACGCAAATAAAGATATTCTGGGGCTTACAGCGGAGATCAATGTATAACAGAAACAAATAGACAGCAATGAAATCTGACAAAGAACAGGAAAGATAAAATAAAGAAAGCAGAAAACGGTCGCAAGCAGAAAAACGGATTGCGACCGTTTTTGGTAATCCGGATGAAACAGGAGGTATGACAGGACATGAATATCAACATGGAATACTATAAGATATTTTACTATGTGGCCGGTTGCCAGAGTATCACGCGGGCAGCAGCAGAGCTGTGCATATCTCAGCCGGCGGTCAGTCAGGGCATCAAGCAGCTGGAACGGTCGCTGGGAACAGAACTGTTTATACGATCTGCCAAAGGAGTGCGTTTGACAAACGAAGGACAGGTCTTGTTCACTTATGTGAAGAATGGATACGAACAGATCACGCTGGGAGAAGAGAAGCTGCAGGAAATGCTCGATATGAAGACGGGTGAGATCCGAATCGGAGCCAGTGATATGACGCTACAGTTTTATTTGCTGCCATATCTGCGGAAGTATCATCGACTCTATCCGGATATCAAGGTAACTGTGACGAATGCACCGACGCCTCAGACATTGGAACATTTGCAGGCAGGAAGGATCGACTTTGGAATCGTCAGCAGTCCGTTTGAACGGGAGAAGCATCTTCGAATCATGCCGGCAAAGGAGATACAGGATGTATTTGTAGCGGGCTCCAGATTCTGGAACTATAAGTCACAGATGCTTCGATATGAGGAGCTGATGAAGCTGCCGATCATATGTCTGGAAAGAAATACCAGTACGCGGCGGTATGTGGATGCATTTCTGGCAGAAAATCAGGTAAAGCTATCACCGGAGTTTGAACTGGCGACCAGTGATATGATCGTACAGTTTGCAGTTCAGAATCTGGGGATTGGCTGCGTGGTTCAGGACTTTGCAAAACGCTATTTGGATGCGGAGGAGTTGTTTGTTCTTCAGTTTGATAAGCAGATTCCGAAGCGTCAGATCTGTGTTGTAAGTGATGAACGACTGCCATTGTCACTGGCTGCAGGAAAACTGATGGAATTGTTAATGCAGAAAGACATCTTTTAATGATAACTGGAACTTATGGATAACATAATAAATATTGATTTTACTTATACCTTGGTATAAGATATACTATGTATCGTTGTGGGATAGACTATCTGCAACGACAATTATTATCGATTGAAAATATTCAGGAGGATTATGTATGGTAAAGGCGATTGTTGGCGCCAACTGGGGCGATGAAGGAAAAGGTAAGATTACAGATACACTGGCGAAGGAGTCAGATATTATCGTTCGCTTTCAGGGAGGAGCGAATGCGGGACATACAATTGTAAATAATTATGGTAAGTTTGCACTGCATACCTTGCCATCAGGCGTATTTTATGGACATACCACCAGCATTATCGGAAACGGTGTGGCACTGGACATTCCGAAACTGGTAGGAGAAATCAATGATATCGTATCAAAGGGAGTACCAAAGCCAAAGATTCTGGTATCAAATCGTGCACAGATGGTTATGCCATATCATGTATTGTTTGATACATATGAAGAGGCCAGACTGGCAGGCAAGTCCTTTGGTTCCACAAAGTCAGGAATTGCACCGTTTTACTCAGATAAATATGCAAAGATCGGTTTTCAGGTAAGTGAACTGTTTGATGAGGATGCCCTGAAGGAGAAGATCGAACGGGTGATTGTTCAGAAGAATGTTCTGCTGGAGCATTTATACCACCAGCCATTGTTAAAGGCAGAGGACATCTTCCGGACCTTAATGGAATATAAGGAAATGATCGAACCATACGTATGCGATACATCTGCATACCTGTATCAGGCAATCAAGGAAGGAAAGAATATTTTATTGGAAGGTCAGTTGGGTTCTTTGAAGGATCCGGATCACGGCATTTATCCGATGGTTACCTCTTCTTCTACACTGGCAGGCTATGGTGCAATCGGTGCCGGTATTCCTCCATATGAGATCAAGAAGGTTATTACGGTATGTAAGGCATATTCCAGTGCGGTTGGTGCAGGTGCATTCGTAAGTGAAATCTTTGGAGAGGAAGCGGATGAACTGAGAAGACGCGGTGGCGATGGCGGAGAGTATGGTGCTACAACCGGACGCCCAAGAAGAATGGGATGGTTTGACTGTGTGGCATCGAAGTATGGCTGCCGTGTACAGGGTACTACCGATGTGGCATTTACGGTCTTAGATGTACTGGGATATCTGGATGAGATACCGGTATGTACAGGATATGAAATTAACGGAGAGGTAACGACAGACTTCCCGACTACAACACTGTTAGAGAAGGCAAAGCCGGTACTGGAAACGCTTCCGGGCTGGAAGTGCGATATACGTGGTATCAAGAAGTACGAGGACCTTCCGGAAAACTGCAGAAACTATATCGAGTTCGTAGAAAAGCAGATTGGCTTCCCAATCACAATGATATCCAACGGCCCGGGCAGAGACGATATCATATACAGATAAGCTGAAGCCGTGCACAACACAACGGTAATCATTGCGGTATGCTTGCATACAAAGCAATGCATTACCGTTGTGTTGTATAGGGCGAAGCCCGAGACCGAGCCGGAGGCGAGGTAGCACGGCGTAGGTATAGGGCGAAGTCCGAGACCGAGCCGGAGGGAGGAATATAATGGGTTTATCATATACAGTAAAAAAGAGCAAAACGGCAAGAATCGGCTATCGGATTATCGGTACTCTGTTCCTTCTGCTGGGAATCGCCGGGATGATTCTGGTCTGGCGGTTGCCTGCCATGCGGTTTCTGGTGATAGCGGTTGCTTTGATTGCCGGCTTCTATGGCGTATATCTGCTGAAGGCATCTTTTCGCCTGCAGGCATATGATATCACTTATGAATTTACGGAGGAACATATCAAGCTGAAGCTTCACAACGGAGAACGGATTCTGCCTTATGCGGAAGTGACGGGGCTGCAGTGGATTGAGCCGAGTCCGGATATTGATTACTTCATGATACAGATTCGCAGCAAGAAGCAGCAGTATGTATTGCATTTCAGGAATAACCGTGCATATGGACAGCGTATATTCAATTATTTGAATGAACGGATTCCGATTGAATAAAGAAGTGACTAATTAATCATTTCATATGAATATTTTTCATTGAAATACAGATAAAAGTATAATATAATAACAATCAGGGCAAAGACACCTATTTGAGAAAACAGCCACATGAGTTCGCGACCTCATATGGGACTGGTAAATAAGGAATGAACTTTGTACCAAGGAGTATTTTAATAAGGAGGACAAAATAATGTCATATGTTGATGAAGTACTTGAGATAGTACAGAAGAAGAATGCTGATCAGCCTGAGTTCTTACAGGCAGTAACTGAGGTATTAGACTCATTAAGACCAGTGATCGATGCAAATGAGGATCTTTATAGAAAGAATGCTATTCTTGAGAGAATCACAGAGCCGGATCGCCAGATCATGTTTAGAGTACCATGGGTAGATGACAATGGTCAGGTACAGGTAAACCGTGGCTTCCGTGTACAGTTCAACAATGCAATTGGACCTTACAAGGGAGGCTTAAGACTGCATCCTTCTGTTAACTTAGGTATTATAAAGTTCTTAGGATTCGAGCAGATTTTCAAGAACTCACTGACAACACTTCCAATCGGTGGTGGTAAGGGTGGTTCTGACTTTGATCCTAAGGGTAAGTCAGATAGAGAAATCATGGCATTCTGCCAGAGCTTTATGACAGAGCTTGGAAAGTATATCGGCGCTGATATCGATGTTCCTGCCGGAGATATTGGAACGGGCGCACGTGAAATCGGTTTCATGTTCGGTCAGTATAAGAGAATTCAGGGCATGTTCGAAGGTGTGCTGACAGGTAAGGGACTTACCTGGGGCGGTTCACTTGCTCGTACACAGGCTACCGGTTATGGTCTGTTATATTTAACAAATGCACTGTGGAAGGATCATGGTATGAGTCTGGAAGGCAAGATCGCAACTGTATCAGGAGCCGGTAATGTAGCAATCTACGCAATCGAGAAGGCTCATCAGTTAGGTGCTAAGTGTGTAACCTGTTCGGATTCAACCGGTTGGATCTATGATCCGGAAGGAATTGATGTTGAACTTCTGAAGGAAGTAAAGGAAGTTAAGAGAGCACGTCTGACAGAGTATGCTGCAGCACGTCCATCTGCACAGTACCATGAGAAGAAGAGTGCTGACGATCATGGTGTATGGTCTATCAAGTGTGATTTAGCTCTTCCATGTGCAACTCAGAACGAGCTGAACCTTGAGGATGCTAAGCAGTTAGTAGCAAACGGCTGCAAGTCCGTTACAGAGGGTGCTAACATGCCTACTACATTAGATGCTACAAAGTACTTACAGGAGAATGGCGTATTATTCGTAGGTGGTAAGGCTGCCAATGCCGGTGGTGTTGCTACATCTGCACTTGAGATGAGCCAGAACTCTGAGAGACTTTC
>UQBG01000028.1 GCA_900539185.1 uncultured Clostridium sp. | reverse complement strand
CTGAAATTCTTTTAGAATTTTCAGGGTTGTCTTATTGTTTAATTATCAAGGTTCTTTTTGTTTTGTTGACCGGTTCTCCGTGTCAACGAAGCTTATAATAGCACCCCCCTTGAGAGAAGTCAAGGGGTTATTTTAAAGAAAGTTTATTTGTCGAATTTGTGTATATTGTATATACAATTCTTGACAACTTATCCACATTTTAAACTGGTTTATACACATATCCACATTTTGTGCATATGTTTTCCACAATTTAAAAGACTTATCCACTAGATCATATCGATCGCTTCTTTTACGTTTGATACCCCAATCAGACGCATTCCTTCTATACTTTTTATATTATTTGTATTTGAACTCGGTAAAATGCAAGTGGTAAATCCTAACCGGGCAGCTTCTCTTACCCGCTGCTCTGCCATACTCACACTTCTTACTTCTCCCGTCAGACCCACTTCACCAAACGCAATGGTATGTTCGTCTACAGGTCGATTCCGATAGCTGGACACCAATGCCAGTATAATTCCCAGATCCACCGCCGGTTCCGATAAACGGATTCCTCCTGTCAGGTTTACATACGCGTCACAGCTTCCCAAATGGATGCCTGCCCGCTTTTCCAGTACCGCCATCAATAGATTTACCCGATTAAAATCAATACCGACCGTTGTCCGCCGCGGCATTTGAAAATTTGTCTGTGCCACCAATGCCTGAATCTCGATCAGGAGCGGCCTTGTTCCCTCCATGGAGCAGACGATCACAGAGCCTGCTGCATCCAGTGGTCTTCCGGTCAGCATAACTTCGGACGGATTCTTTACCTCTTCCAGTCCATGCTCCTTCATCTCAAATACAGCAATCTCATTTGTTGCTCCAAATCGATTCTTCACACTCCGGAGGATTCGATACATAGAGCTTCTCTCACCTTCAAAATATAACACAGTATCGACCATATGCTCCAGTGTTCGCGGCCCTGCCACCGTTCCTTCCTTCGTCACATGCCCGACTATAAATATTGCAACATTCTTCAGCTTTGCCATCTGCATCAGCCGGTTTGTTACTTCCCGTACCTGAGATACACTTCCCGCCGCAGACGCAACACTCTCCAGCATCATAGTCTGTACGGAGTCTATGACCATTACCTCCGGTTGCACTTTCGCCATCGCATCCTCTATCGCATCCACATCGGTTTCACATAACAGATACATTTCTTTCTTGAAGTCTCCCAGCCGTTCTGCACGCATCTTTATCTGCTGAAGAGATTCCTCCCCCGATACATATAGCACCTTATGTCCGGCATCGGTCAGATTCCGGCACACCTGTAGAAGGATCGTTGATTTTCCGATACCGGGGTCCCCACCGATCAGCACCAGAGATCCCTTCACGATTCCTCCGCCCAGTACACGATCCAGCTCTTTCATATTTGTATCCAGTCGTGTTTCTACATCACTTGTAACCTCTAAAATACTGGCAGGTGCCGCGGAAACAGTTCTGTTTCCCTGTTTCCTGGCACCTGTCACTACCTTTTCTTCTACAAATGTATTCCACGCCCTGCAGCCGGGACACTGTCCCATCCACTTCGACGATTCATATCCACACTCCTGGCAAAAATAAACCTGCTTCGGCTTTGCCATTCGTCTTTACTCCTTTACAGTTTGTCAATCTTAACCTGTGCTACTTCACCTGCTGTCAGTTCAACACTGAAGCTCAACTTTCCGCCAAGATTGGTCTTCATCTTACCAAGATTCGTATCATCCACGTAGATCTTATACTCCTTCTCAGCTTCCAGTTCCAGTGTGATCTGTGCATCTTCATAACCTTCTACACCAAACCGTACTTCCCGGTCTGATATCTTCAGATCATGGACAACGGTTCCCGGTACAGACTCATATACCATGGTTCCGTTTTTCTCTAACTTTGTAATCTCTTTAAATGTCTTAATCTTATACAGATCTCCGTTATATTCATATCCGTCCAGCTTCGTCTTTGCAGGCAGATCAAAGTTACCAAAACTCAATGCTCCGCTTTCCTCTGTTCGAATCAACTCGTTAATTACTGACATCTCTTTATCCTCCTAATTTGCTGTGTGACTCAACGTAAAATTCATGTAATAATCATACCATGTCTCGCAATATTTGGCTAGTCAAATATCGTGAATTTATTGTGTATTTATTACTATCTTTCCTCTGCTCCCTTTGCCTGAAAATGAAGCTTATCCTTCCGCACGGTTATCCTTACGGTATCTCCGTTCTTTACCTGTCCATTCAGAATCGCCTCGGCTAAGCCATCCTCGACCTGCGACTGAATCGCCCGGCGCAGCGGTCTTGCTCCGTACTTTTTATCATAGCCCTTTTCAAAAATATAGTTTTTCAGACGGATATCATATTTCAGTGTAATATTCATCTGCTCCTTTACCCGCTTACTCAACTGCTGCATAAGCAGATCCACAATCTGATGGATCTCTGTTTCCGTCAGTGTATGGAATACGATAATATCATCGATCCGGTTGATAAATTCCGGTTTGAACAGGCGTTTCACTTCTTCCATAACGCCGCTCTTCATCTGCTCATGATCTTTTTTCTCATCATTTCCCGTCAGAAAACCTAACTGCTTCGGCTCCATGATCCGGCTTGCGCCTGCATTGGAGGTCATAATGATAATCGTATTTTTGAAGTCTACCTTTCTGCCCTGGGAGTCCGTTATATGTCCGTCATCCAAAACCTGAAGCAGGACATTGAAGATATCTCCATCCGCCTTTTCCACCTCATCAAACAGCACAACCGAATACGGATTTCTCCGTACCTTTTCGCTTAACTGCCCACCTTCTTCAAACCCTACATAGCCCGGAGGAGAACCGATCAGCTTTGATACACTATGCTTTTCCATATATTCCGACATATCTACCCGGATCAAGGCATTTTCATCGCCAAACATAGCTTCTGCCAATGCTTTTGACAGCTCTGTTTTACCGACACCTGTCGGGCCTAAGAACAGAAATGAACCGATCGGGCGATTCGGATCCTTTAGTCCTACCCGTCCCCGCCTGATTGCACGCGTAACGGCATCCACCGCTTCCTCCTGCCCGATCACACGCCTATGCAGAATCTTATCCAGTTCCCGCAGACGCTTTGTTTCCTCTTCTTCCAGGCGGCTGACCGGTATTCGCGTCCACATGGAAACAACCTCCGATACATCCCGATCGGTGATGGAATGTGCTTTCCGGTCGTTTTGCTTTTCCTCCCGCTTCTTTAAGCGTTCCAGCTTTTTCTTTTGCTCGATTATCTGCTGCTTTTTATCGTGTGCATCCTCGAATCGTTCCTCTATCAGACACTGTTCCAGCTCTTCGTTCATCTGCCGCAGTTCCCGTTCCAGCTGTGTTGCCTTTGGAGACTGATTCCGTGCCTCCAGTCGCTTTCTGGAGCAGGCTTCATCTATCAAATCGATTGCTTTATCAGGGAGATACCGGTCGTTAATATAACGCTCGGATAAGGAAACCGCCGCTTCTACCGCACTGTCATCAATCCGGATACCATGATGTTCTTCATAGCAATGCCGCAGCCCCTTCAGGATCTCTACTGCTTGTTGTGCCGTTGGTTCTTCTACATTAACCGGCTGGAATCGTCGTTCCAGCGCAGCATCCTTTTCAATATACTTCCGATACTCTGCTGTCGTCGTCGCTCCGATCATCTGAATCTCTCCACGTGATAATGCCGGTTTCAGTATGTTCGATGCGTCGATGGCCCCTTCTGCGCCTCCGGCTCCGATCAGAGTATGCAGTTCATCCACAAACAGAATCACATTGCCTGCCTGTGTCACTTCACTGATCACCTTCTTGATCCGTTCCTCGAACTCACCACGATACTTCGAGCCGGCTACCATACCGGACATATCCAGTGACAGAAGTTTCTTTTCCCGAATCGTCTCCGGCACGCTGCCATCTGCGATCATCCGTGCCAGTCCCTCTACGATTGCTGTCTTACCGACTCCCGGCTCACCAACCAGACATGGATTATTCTTCATCCGTCTGCTCAGGATCTGGATCACTCTCCGGATCTCCTCCTGTCTTCCAACCACGGGATCCAGTTCTCCTTCCTGTGCCTGTAGGGTCAGATCCCGGCTATACTTATCCAGCATCGGGGTAGCAGACTTTCCTTTTTTCCTTCCCCGGTTTCCCATATATTCATTTCTTGCTACTCCGGCATCTACACCCATTGCTACACGGATATCCACATATAGCTTCTGTATATCCACACCTATGCTGGTCAACAGCTTCATGGCGATACATTCCGGCACCTTTATCATAGCCAGCAGAAAATGCTCTGTTCCGATCTCTTCACATCTGGTTCGGAGTGCCTCTTCCCGGCTCTGCTCTAAAATGCGATTATACATAACCGTATAGTGGAACCGACTCTTTGTGACGACTCTGCCAAGTCCAACGATGCTGTTTTCTATCAAATTGTAAACGCGTTCCTTCTGAACACCATTCTTTTCCAGAACCTTCGCCGCTACATTTTCAGATTCTTCTAAAATTCCCAGCAGAAGATGCTCGCTTCCGACACAGTCGTGCCTCAGCCGCTTTACCATCTTCTCCGCTGCATGCATGGATGCTTCTGCTGCCTTTGTATATTGATTCTCCATTGAAAGCCTCCTATTTCCTGTTATTCTTCCTTTTGTTCCGCGAGAAATGCCTCATACATCTCCTGTACCAGATCCTGCATCTCTTCCATCGTTATATTTTTACAGATCGCCTGTGCCACGATCATCTCCATATCCGAATGTATGGTTTCTACATGATGACTCTTATTCTCCAGATTTACGGATACCACTGCTCCATTTCTCCGGTCCAGCTTCACATACCCATCCTGCCGCAGCAATGCATATGCTTTATTCACGGTATGCATATTTACACCCAGATGGCTCGCCATCTGTCGTACAGAAGGCAAAGACTCACCATCCTTCAGCATGTCTCTGGCAATCCCCATAATGATCTGATTCCTCAACTGCATATATAAGGCTTCATCACTATTAAAATCCATTTCAATAAACATAGATTCACCTCATTTATCCTTTGTTATATCCATGCTATAACACTGTATCCCATCTGTCAAGAAAAAAACAGGCAGGAACTCCTTCGTTCCTGCCTTCTGTCGTATCGTTCACATTTTATTTACCGGCGGTTATTCTTCCGGTTTCATTTCTTCCGAATCAGATTCTGTCTGCACATCCGTCTCTGCCTTTTCCCCAGTCTCTGCGATGCCGTCTGCTCCGGGCGCCTTCTCCGCCAACTGCTTCTTAAAGGAGATCGATATCTCAATCAAAATTCCGAGCAGTATCACTGCTACTCCGCATAAAACATAAAGAATGATTCGCAGATTCCGTACACGCTCATCTGCAGATACTGCTACCTCTGCAGTGGAAACTTCCTCTGTCGATGCTTCTGTCACCGTTGCTTCTACTATGACATATCGCTGCCAGGTTCCCTCTACTGTATCATAAAGGTACCAGCCAGCCTCTCCGTTTATATTCATAGCATATACCAAAACCAGATCCGTTACATCCGCTCTTGCATATGCTGTTACCTTCTGTCCCTGTATCTCTACCTCTGTCTGTGCATAACCATCCGGAACCACTACATCTGCTCCCGGTGCCAGTATAACATAGCGATTCGCCGTAGCCTGATACTCCACATATGGTTCAAAGGTCTTTGTCTCTGCGTTATAGATGAACCACTGTCCATTTTCATCTCCGTCTAACAGATATACAAGCTGCAGCTTCTGATTTGGTGATGTATATACTGTAATCGTCTGCTCCTCATAAGCTGTCTCAGCTGTTGTATAGCCTTCCGGGATTGCTACCCCTTCCATCTGTTCCAGTGTCGGAAAGTGATAGTTTGCTCCATTTATATCAATGACAGCGTCCGGCTGCTCCTCGGTCGTATCCTCTACTTCTCCACAGTTTATATTCAGAGTATAGGTTCTCTGTGTCCCATTTTCGGCCGTTACTACGATATATGTTTTGTTTGCGCCCGGCTCCAGATCGTTATTATGAGAGACTGCCACCTTTGCTTTGCTGTCATTCGCTACCGCGCTGACAACGATCGACTTTGTATCCTCCGGAAGATTAACGGTATAAGAGGTTGTTCCCGCACTGAATGCCGGATTCAAAGTACCCGGCGAAATCTGCAGGCTCTTCAAGGTATTATCCCCCGAACCGGTCAGTGGTGCATCACCAACGTTTCCACCTGTATTACCACCGTTTCCGCCATTGCCACCGGATGACTGCGGAGCTGATACAGTAACGGTAGCCGAGCCATAGGAGGTCGCCATGTCACCGGAATTATAGCCAAAGACGCCACCTGCAAATGCGGATGTTGAAATACCGGAGCTTCCGGTTCCGATCGCCTTAAAGGTTAATGTCCGTGAAAACGATGCGGAACCTCCATCACCCTCATTCAATATAGTAACAGTTCCGCCACCGCCACCATCGCCGCCGCCCTGATATTCCAAAACGGCCGGATTATACGACACTGCCACACCATACCCGATCGGTTCATCTGCGGATATGCCAATCGTTACCGATACTGTACTTCCTGTTGTGACCGTTCCTGCCGAAGGGCTGACGGAAACACTGGCAGATGCCGCGTATACATTTTCCGTATTTAACAGCAGCCCGATTGCTATCACCATTGTCAACAGCGCTGACCATATTTGCTTTCTCTTCATATCTTTCTCCTTATCTACTGGGTAATACTCTGCTGTCCTAATATATGCTTCTTTATTGTCACCAGATCCCGAACCGTTATCGCGCCATCCCGGTCTACATCTGCAGCTTTACAGCATGCTTCACTCAACTGTCCCTGCGATAACAGATACTTCTTCGTGCTTACCAGATCTCCGACTCCGATCACGCCATCCCCGGATACATCCCCATAGATCACCACTGTATAGGTAACACTTGCCACGCTGTTTGACACTTTAACGATATTTCCGGTACCGACTGCTCCGGTATTCACAGTCACGCCATCTGCCTTGTATACTGTAACCGTAGATCCGGCTGCTCCCAGTGCCGCAGTAAAGTCTGTAACACCCGTTCCCAGTCCGACACCCGTTATGGTTGTCCCATTTACTGTGTAGTTTGTATTCAGTGTCGGTGCATCTACCACACTGCCGTTTCCATCCTTTCGTATGACAGTCAGATTGTAGGTTCGTACGGATCCATTCTGTGCAGTTACCCGTATCGGAATAACATTCGTTCCTACCTGCAGTCCTATCGTTCCGGTTCCACTGATTCTCGCCGATCCGCTTACCGTAGATGCCGATACATTGAGACTACCCACACTGTTTTCAACGATCAGCGAATAATCGGTTGTACCGCCACTAAAGGTTGGTGTCAGGGAATATCCGGATACAGACAAGGCATTCAGCCAGTTATTCGGGCTGCCGGAATCCGGTGGTTTTACCGTTGCCTGTTCTGTCATATTATTGTAAACTGGTATCTTAAACACCAGCGCTGAATTGATCAGACCATTGTTCTTATATGCCTTGCACATGCTGGCCGCCTCTGTAGCGGCTGCCTGCACATTACTCATATACTGATGTTGAAACAGGGCATTCCGATTCGTCACATTAAACTTCTGGGTATACAGGGTATCCTGTCCCACCTTGATATAAGAGGAGCCTACGAACTGTGCTCCACCCACGATTGCCTTATATGCACTATTCCATGGCCGTCCATAGCTACCATCCCTAGCTGCCCATGCCAGGCCTTTATTGACAGCACCACCACCGGCCGAATCTACAGAGCCTACATTAAAAAAGTTAAAGATTCCCGGATAGTTCGGACTGGTTCCGGTTGCATTTACGCCCGCTGTTGTTCCCATCTCCTGACGCATTCTGGATGCCAGATGGTACGGACTCACGTTCTGTGCTGCCGCCGCTTCCATGATCTCTGCCGAAAATGTCCGACTTTCTCCCCGTGGACAGCTATTTGCCATGAAGGTTCCCGCAAGGATTGCCTCTACCCCTGCCTGATTATGTACACTACTGTCATAGGATAACTGCTCGAAGGCAAATACATACGTCTCATATAAATATGTTCTCGGATCCATATAGTACGCTACAATATCCCGCGATGCAGCAAACCAGGTGGTTCCATCATATGGATACCATTTATCAATTTTCCAGTTATAACCAACCGAGGTCTCTCTCCAGTTATAATGCGGACTACCGGCTCCGCCGTAGATCAGATTCTTGATCTGTCCCTGCTTATTCCGTTCATTTTCCACAACCGTATTCCAGTCCAGATTCGTCTGTACCGCCACGAACTTCCAGTTCGGATGCTGTGCATGCAGATCACGCAGATATGGTTTGTAGCTCTCAGGAAAACCCTGTGCTGCCATATAGGCCTCAAAATCTCCATCATCCGAATAATTGACCGACACAAACTGTGCCGATACATATCCGATATATTCCTGGCCATTCTGTGTAAATCGCACATGATACCACTGACTATCCGGCTGATCCAAGATCACCAGTGCCTGTCCGCCATTTATCTGCGTTAGTACTCGTCCTGTTAAGTTCGGTGCTTCTCTTACATTTACATGTGTAAAACCAGGCGTCAATTGTGCCGTCGTTTCAGCCGCAGCTACATAACTGACCGATGTTGTACCGGTTGCCTGCAGCATCCCCATGAAAAGAACAATGCTCAGGGCAATCGCCATGAACCCCGAAAAACGGTTTCTCCTGTTTTTCTTATTTATCATAGATGTTCCCCATTTCCATTTATCCAATATTGCAAAATGTGCCTACTTATGTTCACTGTACCACAATATATAAGAAATTTCACCCTATTTTCGACCATTTAGATAAATTTACCAATTTATTTATACAAAAAGATCCGAAGAAACAATTTCTGTCTCTTCGGATCTTCTATTCTCATCCTATGACTTTCTTACGCTTCGTCAATCGCCTTACCAATATCATGCCGCATATATTTATTCTCGAAGCTTACCCACTCGGTTGCCTTATAGGCATTTGCTCTTGCTTCCTTCAAGTTCGCACCCTTTGCGGTAATACCGATGACACGGCCGCCATTGGTCACGATCTTGCCGTCCTTCCAGGCAGTTCCTGCATGGAAAGCATAATATCCATCCTTATCCTTGAAGTTTTCCAGTCCTTTTATCTCAAAGCCCTTCTCGTAAGATACCGGATATCCGTCAGATGCCAATACAACACAGACAGCCGCATTGTCCTCAAACTGAAGATCGATCTGATCCAGCTTTCCATCAATGCACGCCTCCATAACATCGATAATATCATTCTTCATTCTAGGCAGTACTACCTGTGCCTCCGGGTCGCCAAACCGTGCATTATATTCCAGCACCTTCGTTCCCTTCGGTGTAATCATCAGACCGCAGAACAGAATTCCCACAAAGTCTCTGCCCTCTGCCTTCATGGCTGCCATTGTCTTTTCATATACTTCTTTCTGACAGAATGCATCGATCTCTGCCGTATAGAACGGACTTGGAGAAAATGTACCCATACCACCGGTATTCAGTCCCTGATCGCCATCCTTTGCACGCTTATGATCCTGTGCGGATGTCATTGTCTTAATATGAGTACCGTCACAATATGCCAGAACAGACACCTCACGTCCGGTCATAAACTCTTCGATTACCATACGATTACCCGCGCTGCCAAACTGCTTATCCAGCATGATGGTCTTCACGCCTGCCTTCGCTTCTTCCAGAGTATTACAGATCAGAACACCTTTTCCCAATGCCAGTCCGTCTGCCTTCAGTACGATCGGGAAGTCCGCTTCTGTCTCCAGATACCGAATCGCTGCATCCGGATCGTCAAAGGTCTCATACGCAGCCGTTGGTATCTGGTATTTCTTCATAAGATCCTTTGAAAATGCCTTGGAGCCTTCGATAATCGCCGCATTCTTTCTCGGTCCGAATACCCGGAGTCCTGCTGCCTCGAACACATCAACGATACCGCCTACCAACGGATCATCCATACCGATAATTGTCAGATCAATCTGCTTCTCCTTTGCAAAAGCAACCAGCTTATCGAATTCCATGGCCTTAATGTCTATACACTCTGCCAGTTCTGAAATCCCAGCATTTCCCGGTGCACAGTAGATCTTGTCTACTCTTTTACTTTCACTAACCTTCTGTGCAATCGCATGCTCTCTTCCGCCGCTGCCTACGATTAATACCTTCATCGTTCTTCCTCCTTATGTTTCTGTCTATTATGCCTGTATCTTTGTTTTTCCGTCTACTACAGATACTTTACCGTTTGCAATCAAATGAATCGCCTGTGGAAGAATCTTCCATTCCGCCTGCTCCATCACCCGTCTCTGCAAAATCTCAGGAGTGTCTCCCTCCTGTACATCGACTGCCTTCTGGAGAATGATCGGCCCTGTATCTGTTCCTTTATCTACAAAATGTACGGTAGCTCCAACCACCTTAACACCTCTTGCCAGTGCTGCCTCATGCACCTTCAGTCCATAATAGCCGGTACCGCAAAATGCCGGAATCAGGGATGGATGAATGTTAATGATCCGATTCTCATACCGTTCTATCATCTGTTCCGGAATCACCACCAAAAAGCCTGCCAGTACGATCAGATCAACCTGATAGGAATCAACAGCATCCAAAAGGGCCTGATTAAAGGTCTGACGATCCAAATAATCCTTAGGCGATACGCAACGTGCCGGAATGCCTGCCTTCTGTGCACGTTCCAGTGCCCTGACACCATGATTATTGCTGATTACAACTGCAATCTCTGTATTGGTTATCGTTCCATCTGCCACCCGGTCTATGATTGCCTGTAGATTCGTACCACCACCGGATACCATAACTGCGATTCTTAGCATAAAGTTACTCCTTTTTCCCCTGCCTCGATCTGTCCAACTACATATGCCTTATCACCGGCTGCCTGCAGGGCTTCTATTGTCTTATCGGCATCTGCAGGATCCACTGCCAGCATCATACCGATACCCATATTGTAGGTATTATACATCATCGTCTCTTCTATATTTCCGGTCTTCCGGAGCAATCCAAAAATCGGAGGAATCGGATAGGAATCCTTCTTTACAACTGCACGTACGCCATCCGGAAGCATTCTCGGAATGTTCTCATAGAAGCCACCACCCGTGATATGGCTGCAGCCCTTGATCGTAACTCCTGCTTCCCGTACGGAACGCAATGCCTTTACATAGATCCGGGTTGGCTCGATCAGGGCTTCTCCCAGAGTTTTTCCCAGTTCGTCATAATAGGTGTTTAATGATTCCTCTGTCATATCAAAGACCTTACGAACCAGTGAAAATCCATTGCTATGTACACCACTGGATGCGATACCGATCAGGGTATCCCCCGGCTTAATATCGGCTCCGGTGATCAGATCTTTCTTATCTACAACACCAACCGCAAATCCTGCCAGATCATATTCATCCTCTTCCATCAGTCCCGGATGTTCTGCTGTCTCTCCACCGATCAGTGCACAGTCAGACTGACTACAGCCTTCTGCCACGCCCTTTACGATCATTGCGATCTTTTCAGGATAATTCTTACCACATGCTATATAATCCAAGAAGAATAATGGCTCTCCGCCCGCACAGGCTACATCATTGACACACATTGCAACTGCATCGATTCCGATGGTATCATGCTTATCCATGACAAATGCCAGCTTCACCTTCGTTCCGCAGCCATCGGTTCCGGACAACAGTACCGGCTCTTCCATATCCTTTATCTTAGCCAAAGAAAATGCACCTGAAAAACCACCAATATTGGTCAGTACCTCCGGGCGCATGGTCTTTGCAATATGCTCTTTCATCAGTTCTACGGACTTGTAACCTGCTTCAATGTCTACTCCGGCATTTTTGTAATCCATGTTTTCTTCCTCCTGCTTTTGCTTTTCATATTTCAAAGGCTTTCCAGCCTATTCTCATCTATTATAGTAGACCTGGTTTGATTTGTAAAGCAGTATGAATGTTTACATTTCATTCACAGTTTATTGACATTTTTTTCATTTTATAGAATGCATTTTTTCACTAAATATGTTAAAATAAGAATCGTTATTACTTGTGGGAGGGTATATTATGTCTGATAAGCGCCTTACGATAGGTCTTTTCATCTGTCATCTGGACAATGATTATGCCTACGACATCTGCAAGGGTGTAGACTATGCAGCGAAAGAACTGGATGTCAATCTGGTTATCTTCCCTGGTATGTATATCAATGCTGCATATAACGATCCGGCAAATGCCAAATATGATTATCAATACAATTCCATTTTTTATTATGCACATCCCGAAGCGATCGATGCCCTGATTGTATCGATCGGAACGATCGGCAGCTTCTTAAGTGAGGCTGACAGCATCGCCTTTCTGGATCGTTTCCATGATATCCCGATTCTGACCTTAGAATCTAAACTGGAGGGATATCCATCTATGGTCATTGACAGCAAACAGGGACTGAAGGATGTGATTCTCCATCTGATCAGAGACCATAAGAAGTCTCATATCGGTTTCATAAGCGGTCGTCCGGGAAACTCCGATGCCGAGGAGCGTTTGAGCATCTACCGTTCAACGCTTCAGGAAGCCGGTCTTCCGGTGGATGAAGATCTGATCGCATACGGCAACTTCTCTGAGTTCTGTGAAGATCTGGTTGAGGATCTTCTGGATACCCATCCGGAGATTGACGCCCTGTGCTTTGCCAATGACCAAATGGCACTGGGAGGATATAACGTCCTAAAACGTCGCGGAATCGCAATCGGACATCAGATCGCCGTAACCGGATATGATGATGTGCCGCTCGCATTGGCACTGGAACCACCCCTTACAACAGTTCGGGCAAACGCCTGTGAACTGGGATACCGTTCCGTAAAGCAGGCCATCGCTTTGGCCAAGGGTGAAACAATCTCTGATGCAAAGCTGGACTCTTCCATGATTATCCGGGATTCCTGCGGTTGCTCCAATCTGGGTACTGACAGCACGCAGGATCTCAGCATGTACCTGACAACAGCAAACAAACCAAAGATTCTCTCAGATATTGTAGAAGCCTTATTTGTAAATGACAAAGACACCTTCCTGTATGGATATCTGTCAGCCCTGTTCACGGACTATGTCGCCCTTATCCTTGACACTGCACTCGACACAACCGCAACCGAATTCCCCATCACCGAGATGAGTGCGATCCTGAAGCGGTATCTGCAGTCAGAGATACCTACTTATTATTCGGTTGTTCAGTTTAACTATGTATTGCAAAGTCTGGAAGCTATGATATTTCCGCTGCTTGCCTCTCCGGTGAAGCAGTCGGCCTTCTGCAAGGCATGTACTGCTGTTTCGGCACTTCTGCTGAATGCCGAGTCCAGCTATCGATATAATGAAAAGCACGATTACAAGCTAAACACCTGGACATCCAGCTATCTGATCCGCGACACGATGACATACAGTAATAATCTGGAGGTTGTTTATTCCCAGATCGCAGATAAGCTGCAAGCTCTGGGTCTTCAAAGTTCCTATGTCTATACCATGCATGACGGAGATGTCCATCTGGACTCAGACGGCACCTGGCATGTGCCTTCCCGTCTGCAGCTTCAGGTCTACCACAAGGATGGTGTTACCGTTCCGCTTGTTAAAAATGCACACATGGTATCTACAAAGGACCTGTTCTGCAATGCCTATACACCACAAAGACGCCGGTATACAATGATCCTTACGCCGATCTTTACCAGTGAGGATCATCATGGACTTTTCCTGTGTGAAACAGATATCCGGAACTTCCATCATATCTATTCGACAAGTCTTCAGCTCGGAACTGCCTTAAAGTTTCTGAAAATGTACGAAGAACAGCAGCAGACGAATCAGCAGTTGGAATATACGCTCTCCGTTCTGCATGAAAAGAACCGGCAGTTGAGCAAGATCTCCACGATCGATGAACTGACCGGTCTGAAGAATCGACGTGGTTTCCTGACTGAGGTTCAGACGGTGATCTCTTCTGACTTTAATCATGGTCAGAGAGCCATCCTGCTCTTTGCCGACATGGATAATCTAAAAGTTGTAAACGATAAGTTCGGGCATGAGGACGGAGACTTTGCACTGCGTACGATTGCAACCGCTCTGAAAACCAGCTTAAGAAATGATGACATCATCGGCCGTATCGGCGGAGATGAATTCGTAGCCTTTGCACTTCTCGGCACTCAACAGTCTGCAAATACGATTGCAAACCGGATTCGCGAGAAGCTTGCCGCTATGAACGAGGTGTGTGACAAGGCCTACTATATCGACGCAAGTATCGGTATCGTAGATTTCATCTGTGATGCAAATACCGATATTCAGGTATTACTAAAGCAGGCCGATGAGGCACTGTATGAAAACAAGTCACACAAGCGCAGCTCCATCTTAAAGCCTGCTCCATAATTACTATCGTATACCATTCAGCTCCTGGTACAGACTCTGAGCATAACTGTCTGTCATGCCACAGACCAGATCTGTTACCAGGAGTATTCTTAAATATAGCTTTTCCTCTTCACTCTTTCCCGCTGCATCCATATAGTAACGCTGTACATAATTCTCAGATATCAGAGTAACAACCTTTTCGTCAATCGTTCCCAATTCTTTCCCCGTATCAAAGTAGATCGCTGCCTTCACGAACTTATCCAGCAAGAACTCCAGCATATGTCCTGCTGCAATCTCCAGCTTGTAAATCGGTTCTGAGACAAAGGCATTCTTATAAGCAACATCCCCCAACAGCTTCATAAGTCCCTCCGCATAGGTGCCAAAGAAGAGATCCTGTTCATAGGTTCCGTTCATAATCTCATCGTAATGTCGGATAAATCCCCGCGTTGCACACTTGATCAGATAGTTTTGAACATTGGTATTCCAGTTCTGCACTGCATAGAACTCCGGATTCCGGTAGTCTCTGGTCAGTGCCTTATTATACTGGTGCTTCAGTTCTTCCCACGGATCAAAGTACTGCACTGCCTGCAGGGAACTCTGCCGGTTCAGCCGTTGCAGCTCCCGATCCAGCATTCCATATGTAATACAGCCCTTCTTTACCGCATCTTCGATATCCGCTGTTCGATATGCGATATCATCTGCAGCCTCCAGAATATAGGTCATAGGATTTCGACAGCCATGCGTTCCGGTGGATTTCTGAATCTCCTGAAATACCTCCCGATCCGCGTAGAAGTATCCCATCTTGTGTTTCTTTAAATCTCCGGCTGCAGGATCTGTCTCCAGAGAAGAAACCGGATACTTTATGATCGTACTCATCAGTGCATACGTCAGATTCAGTCCACATTCATCTGTTGAAAAATGAAGCTTGCTGATCAGTCGGAGTGCCTGTGCATTTCCCTCAAACTGATAGAAATCCTGCTTCATCTGCTCGGTCAGCATATCTTCCACTCTGCGGTCATAAAACATCAACTCCGGCAGTTTTTCACGAAACCATTGCCGGATCGCTGTTTCCCCAAAATGTCCAAATGGCGGATTGCCTATATCATGTATCAATCCCGCACACTGCAGTACATTGCACATATCCTCCATGGTTCTCCAGCTAAAGCTGTCATCCTTCTTAGCCGCCAGCAGATTCTTTCCGATGTTCTGGCCCAGAGAACGTGCAAAGGAAGATACCTCCAGAGAATGCGTGAGCCGTGTACGAATAAAGTCACTCTTATCCAGTGGAAATACCTGTGTCTTGTCTTGTAATCTTCGGAAGGACGCGCTTCCTATAATTTTCTGATAATCCTTCTCGTATTCTGTTCGTAAATCTCTGCCCCCGATTGCTCCGGATGGATAATCCTTTCTTCGTTCAGGACACAGAAGCTGATTCCATTCCATAGTCGTCCCCCGTTTATCTTCTAAGTTTCTTAATCCGTAATGATTCTTCTCGCTCCATATGGTGTATCATAATATACACTGGATACGATAATACCCGTTCTGGAATCACAGGCATGGACAATCTGTCCATTGCCGATATAAAGTGCGACATGGTGAATCGTTCCGTTACTATATGCATAAAATACCAGATCTCCCGGTTGCAGGCTGTTAATCTCCACCGGAACCCCGTTACTATACTGTGCTCTGGATGAGCGGTTAATATGATACCCAAAGTTCTCATACACACGCATGGTAAACCCGGAACAGTCCGTACCGTTTGTCAGACTGGTACCACCCCATACATAAGAGTTTCCGACATACTGCAAAGCATAATTCACGATCTGCATCCGCTTCGTAGATGCCAGCTCATCTATCGTATAAGCAGTCTTTGTTCCAGACCGTACCGTAACATAATCTGATGATACGTATCCCTGTGTTCCATCCTCCAGCGTTACCTTAACCCATCCTTCCAGTTCTTCTGTTACCGGCAGATCCTGTCCCTGAACCACCCGATCCAGAACCGCAGCATCCGTACCCGGTTCTTCCCGCACCATCAGTGCATCCGCATCCACGGTTGCCACCGTTGTACATATCTGCTGGGCATATGCCCCTGCTTCGTCATCATATACCAGATAATCATTGCTTACATAGCCTTCTACATTGCCGGACTGTATCTTCGTCCAGCTTTCTCCACGCTCGATCACATCTGCCAGCGATCCGACCACCATTTTTCCGACAATTGCTCCATCGGTACCCGGCGTCTCTCTGACATTCAATGAATTATCAATCACTGCCATACACTTTCCTGCATACTCCGGATATGCGGTTGTCTCTGCCACAGCCGCTTCACCTGTCAGAATCGACGGATGCACCGCCACTCCCAGTTCGTCATCGGACAGATTCTCTATATAATGATCCACTTCATAATCAATCCCTGCCACCGCACTTCCGGTGTATCTTCCTGCTGCCTTTGTATTCTGTACCATCAAAAAACTGCTTAACAGGATAATGATGGTTCCGACAATTACCATAATCAAGGGTCTGCAGATTTCTTTTTTCTGTACTCTCATATCATTCCTCTTTTACGATCTTACACATTCAACATTTAAAACTACCCAATCAGTATATCAAATTCTTTGCGTATATTCAAATCCCAAATGCATATAATAACGTCAGACTACTATAAAAGCGAGGATTTACACATGCAAGAACATTTTCCATTTCCATATGAACCACTTCCATATCCATATGACAGTCTGGAACCGGAGCTTTGCCGGGAAACACTGGACTTTCACCATGACAAGCACTATAAGACCTATGTGGAGCACTTAAATAGTATCTTAGTGGATTTTCCAAAGCTGCAGGAAATGACACTTCGGGATCTGCTCATTCATCTGGAGGATCTGCCGGAGGATATCCAAACCGGTATTCGAAATAACGCCGGCGGTGTCTATAATCATCAGTTATACTTCCGGTGTATGCAGGGGCATGGTTTTTCTATGCCGCAAGGCGAACTGGCAAATGCGATTCACCGGGATCTGGAGTCTTACGATAACCTCACCCGCACGCTCACCAACGCCGCCGTCAAACAGTTTGGCTCCGGCTACGCCTGGCTGGTCTGTGAAAACGGAAAACTCTCCGTTTTCAGCACTCCGAATCAGAATACACCTATCACAGAGTCCCAAACACCGCTCTTATGTATCGATGTCTGGGAGCATGCTTATTATCTCCAATATCAAAACCGCAGAGCTGACTATATCGCTGCCTGGTTCCAGCTTATCAACTGGCCTTATGTGGAAACGTTATATGAACATGCTCTGCAGTCCTAGTTCTACTCTATTCTTTTCTTCTACCCTACTGGAAGCTCAGCAGCTCTGACACTTCTTTCCGCTTTGGTGCCTCCGGCTGAAATGCCGGATAACCAACTGCCAGCAATGCAGCCACCTGCTGTCCTTCCGGTATATCAATTACCTCGGCGATCTTTGCCTCATCGAAGATACCCATGATAACAGATCCCAACCCCTTATCATGTGCTGCCAGGCAGAAGGTCTGTGTTGCAATCCCGGCATCAAACATCTCCCAACGATCGCCCTTTGAGGTAGTATAAGAACCATCCTTCTCATAGCCGGAACGATTCTTTACCATAGTAACAACCACCAGAACCGGACAACGGCTGATCGTCTTCGTATTATACTCAAAGCCCAGTACACAATCATTTGCAATCTTATTGATCTTATCTCTGTCCTCTACTACGATATAACGTGTGATCTGCGTATTCTTCCAGGACGGTGCATATGCAGCGGCCGCTACCACCTCTTCCAACACCTCATGGGATACTGCTTCTTCCTTAAACTTTCTACAGCTTCTTCTTGTCTTAATACATTCCAATGCTTCCATATCATAGTCTCCTTTCATTATCTACAGGCAGCCTTCCTGCCATTTCTTCAATATAATTTCTAACTCTTCCCCGGTTTCTATTTCGTTGACCAGCCCCCGGATTCTGGTTGAATTCGGATACCCGGTCGTATACCAGGATACATGCTTGCGCATCTCATGAACGCCCGTATATTCGCCTTTGAATGCGATCATCATATCCAGATGACGCAGTATCATAGATACAACCTCATCAACCGGAGGTTTTCCGGAAATCGTTTCTCCCGCCAAGGCCTGCTTTACCTGAGAAAAGATCCATGGGTTTCCTTTCGCTCCCCGTCCGATCATAAACGCATCACAGCCCGTCTCTCGTTTCATACGAAGCACATCCTCTGCAGTCAGAATATCTCCATTACCAATCACCGGTATCGTAACCGCTTCCTTTACCTGTCGGATAATATCCCAGTCTGCATGACCGGCATAATACTGTGTTCGGGTTCTTCCATGAATTGCAATCGCTGCCGCACCGTTTTCTTCCAGTTCTTTTGCCATCTCTACTGCATTCACATGGTCTTCATCGATTCCTTTTCGAATCTTTACCGTTACCGGAATCTTCACCGCCCGGTGAATTGCGGCGACGATCTGTCCCGCCAGCTTCGGATCCTTCATCAGCGCCGAGCCTTCTCCGTTATTGAATACCTTCGGAACCGGACATCCCATATTAATATCAATAAAGTCAAAACCCAGAGCTTCTATCTGTCTCGCCATATCCGCCATCAGTTCCGGTTCAGAGCCAAACAGCTGCAGTCCGATCGGGTGTTCCCGATCATCCAGTGCCAGCAGCGGGATCGTATTCTTGTTTTTATAATACATCGCCTTGGCACTCACCATCTCTGTATACAGGATATCACACCCGGCTTCTTTGCATAACAACCGAAACGGAAGATCTGTCACTCCTGCCATGGGTGCCAGTATCAGCTTATCCTGTATCTCTATCGTTCCGATCTTAGCTCCCATATTCTATTTCCCCTGCTTTTCATAGATCAATCGCAGACCTTTCAGCGTCAGATCCGGATCATAAACATCGATAGCAGTCGTTTCCTGAGAAATGATTTTTCCCAAACCACCGGTTGCGACTACCTTAATCTTCTCCAGTCCGGCTTCTTCCTTGATCTTTCGGACGATATACTCCGTCTGTCCGATTCCTCCATAGATCAGTCCGGCCTGCATACTCGTGACCGTATTCTTTGCCAATATACTATCCGGTTTCCGAATCTCGATCTCCGGCAGCTTTGCTGCATTATTCCAAAGAGTATTTGCAGATATCCGAATACCCGGTGATATGACTCCGGCCACCAGACTTCCATCTGCCGTCACCAGATCATGTGTCGTTGCCGTTCCAAAGTCTATCACAACTACCGGTCCGCCATACAGTTCATACGCAGCCACCGCGTCTACGATACGATCTGCACCCAGCTCCCGTGGATTCTCTGTTGCCAGCTTGATTCCGGTCCGTATTCCGGGTCCCACAATGATTGGCTTCACATGGAAATACTTCAGAATGCCACTCGTAAGAGAGTGCATGACATCCGGCACTACCGATGCCACAATTACAGCATGGATATCCTTTATCTGGATCTTTCTCGCAGTCAGAAGATCCATAAAGAAAATTCCATATTCATCCGAGGTCCGCGGAATCTTTGTTGTCATACGAAAGGTTCCTTTTATCTCTTCTCCATCAAACAGTCCTATAGTGATGTTGGAATTTCCAACGTCTATCGTTACTAACATATATTGCCTCTCCTTTTACTCCAGATCTTCTGCATCCAGTGATTCTCCCAAAAAGAACACCTTATAGTAGGTTTCCAGTGCCTCCAACAGTTCTTTTCGATCCTCCCGGATCTGTTTTATCTTCAGTGCACTTCCGATATCATCATACAGCAGATCACCCTCATTGGCTGCCGTAATAAAGTTCAGGTTACCTGCCTTGTCGAATTCCAGTGTCAATATGCCACCGATTTCCTCCGTAAACAGTACACACATGATCTGTAATTCTCTCTGAATGGAGGACGGAAGATTCTCAAAATCCTCATTCAGATAATACTTCTCTTCGTATTTTGATGCTACACATAATATCACATTATCCTGATCCATTGCCGTCTCCTTTTACTTTTTCTTCTCAGGACTCATCTGCCCAAAACTGAATCGGTTCTCTCCAGTCCAGATACCATCCGTTCCATCCCAGTGAATACCGGAACATGTATTTTGCATAGATCTCATCCATCGGCACATAGCTCTCTGTCCAATATCTGGAATCCGCCGAGTTCTCCCGGTTATCTCCCATAACAAAATAACTGTCCTCCGGTACCACCCATGCACTCTTATCCTCCCGCAGAGCTATTGTAGTTCCCTGTGTGTAATCATCTGCCAGCTTTCGATCATTTACATATACACCGTCTGACCGAATCTCTACCCGGTCACCCGGACAACCGATCACCCGTTTCACCATGAACTCTTCGTACTCTTCGCTCCAGAATATAATAATATCTCCATAATCCGGTTTTCCAAACCAGTATACCATACGATTTCCTACGATTCTATCCTTTGTCATAATCGTAGTCTCCATAGAACCGGACGGTACCCGTGCGTGAAAGTACATCACCTGTGTTACGATCAGTGCCGCTACCACGCCATAAAGAACCGGCAGTACATAGGCGTATATGAAGTTCTGAATCTTTCTCCACGCCCGTTCTCCGGGTGTAAGCTGTTCTTCCACCTGTCGGTGTTCCCGCTCCCGTTTTTCAATCCGATGATTGACTTCCGATATCTCCTGCTCTAATTGTTCAATTTCATCTTCGGTTATCTCTTTGTTGTCTTTCAATGATCTATACCTTTCAAATTAAATGACGACTGCTTTCGCCCTATAAAAGGGGGGCAACTCAGAATCCGTCGTGCAAGCACGGGATTCTGATTTTCTTGACTTTTGCACTGCTCATTGCTACGCTCATTATATCATATCGTTAAGAGTTTGAAAATGACCATAAGATACGTTTTTTCTTCCGAAAACGGCCAAAGCATATACTGATGATCTTTGATCTGAACGGCACCTCTCCGGCACTGTACTCCCAGCTCTTGTTCTACCTGATAAGCGCCCTCTACCCGCGGCAGTTCCAATGCATGCAGCCCGATGCTTCCGTTTTCCTCCAACGCCTGACAGATCTGCTGTTCTCGATACGCTTGTGTTCGATAGATCGTTGTATATTCGAGTCCCAGAACCATTTTCCGTGCGATCTTTCCGGTTTCTGCCAGGAATGCCCGCGCCAGCCGCTCATTTTCCTGCCGGATTCTCTGTACCGCCCGTTGGTACCATTCTCTATCGTCCATCTTCGTTTCTCTCTCGATCGGCAATACAAGCGGGATACAAAGCTGACTGTTTACTCCCAGACAAATCACATGATCAAACTGTCGGATTGCCTGTTCCCGCATGACTTTATAAATGTCCTTATAGACATTCAAGCCCTGTTTCCACTGTTGATCGCGTCGGTTCCACCATGTTTCTAACACTGCACGACCGATGCAGGCATCTTCGTAGTCCCGTCGCTCCGAGTCGGATAGCTGCATCAGATCCGTCTCGATCCAATGCAACTTCTCTGCCCATACATGATTTTGATCTGACATCCGTAGCATTACGGATTTCATAGCCTCTGTATCAATATCTGCCAGCCATATTTCCGCCCCCTGAGCCAGGAGTGTCCCTATTTCGATATCATCGCAGGCTCCCGCACCGATAATCGCCACGGTTTCGCCTGTCTGCATCTCTTCCGCTATATAATTTGTCACTGCCTTTCGATACTCCCGCCAGCGTATCTCCGCCCCCGGTATCCGCGATGATTTCATATATCCTGTCCTTCCGTCTTATTCATGGTCTGTTCCGTGGCATTTACTGCTGATAACTGCAGCCATAACCAACAGTATGCAGCGATCGGAGCCTGATTCGGGAGCACTTGAATTCCACACCTCTGATATGCCTGCATGGTCTCATAGCCCTCCTCTGCACTTTGCGCTCCTACCAGATATACCGGTATCTTCCACTTCTCTTTTTCTTCTATAAATGTATCCCATCCATCCGTTACCCGCACAGTTCCCGAATGATAAGTTTCCAGCAGCACTGCCTTTACCTGTTCATTCAGATGCGGATATACCATTCCGGGATAGACTTTCAACCATAAGATTGCCGCAGAATCTTCCGACAGACCACAATACCCCTGCTTCAAAGCAAGCGGCTGTCTCTGTTTCTCTGTTTCACCCGGCTTCCGCTCTTCCCATACACCGGTCGGAGTAAATCGCCCAATATATTCATTTCCGACACTATGCAAATCATCTTCATAGGCATGATGTGCCAACAGTCGATCACCTTTATGAATATAGGTATTCCCATCTGCATTTCGGTATACGACATATACACCTTTTCGCTTCTTTTCGCTACTGACAACCGCATAATGAAAGTTCACCAACCCATTGGCCCGTTCATCTTCGATCGGGTAGTTACTGGATACCAGAAACACGGGTGTTTCGCTTTCTGCAAACAGAAGGCTCAATATTGCCGCGGAATACTGAAGCGTATCTGTTCCATGGCAAACAATCAGACTATCATACCGTTCTTTCTCTAATTGTGTTCGAACTGCATCTACCAACTGCATGAGATGGTCTGCATCTAAATTCTCACTCAGAATCTGATACGGCATCTCACAATCAAATTCTACCGTTTCAGTGACTGTACCGTATTCTTCTTTATATTTTTCTATAAGTGCAAATGGCTGTTCCCGGTTCGGCGCAATCCAGCCATCCGTTTCCAACCGGCTTCCGATGGTACCTCCGGTCATGATCACTGCAATCTTCATACTATCGTCCTCCATATTATATAGTATTATACCGATTGTGTCTTTTTTCAGCAACAAAAAGAACGAAAAGTCCCGGAAATTCAACATTTCCGGGACTTCCCTATATTTTATATTATTATCTTATAAATTCGTAATTAGCAAACACCCTGTGCAAGCATAGCATCTACGACCTTCTCGAAACCAGCGATATTAGCACCAGCTACATAGTCAGCGTTTCCACCAACTGTCATATCGTATCTCTTAGCAGCATCAGAAATGTTAGCGTAAATGGTCTCCATGATACCCTTCAGCTTACCATCTACCTCTTCGAAGCTCCATGAAAGTCTCTCAGAGTTCTGGCTCATCTCAAGTGCAGATGTAGCAACACCACCGG
>UQBG01000027.1 GCA_900539185.1 uncultured Clostridium sp. | reverse complement strand
GCTTATAAGAGCCATATCTTAACAAAGAAGACCACTAAGAGAAAGAGAAATCTTAGAAAAGCAACTATAACAGATGCAACCAATGTTAAGAACATGAAGAAGATTTTACCATATATGTAGGATAGGAGGAAGCGACGATGGCAAGAATTAAAGGTGGCTTAAACGCTAAGAAGAAGCACAATCGAGTATTAAAGCTTGCAAAGGGCTACAAGGGAGCCAGATCTAAGCAGTATAGAGTAGCAAAGCAGTCTGTAATGAGAGGTTTAACAACCGCATATGCAGGACGGAAGCAGAAGAAGAGACAGTTCAGACAGTTATGGATCGCTCGTATCAACGCAGCTGCCAGAATGAACGGTATCTCTTACAGCAAGCTGATGCATGGTCTGAAGGTAGCAGGCGTAGATATCAATCGTAAGATGTTATCTGAGATGGCTATCAGTGATGCAGATGGATTTGCAAAGTTAGTAGATGTAGCTAAGGCAAATATCTAAATCGAATATTTGATACAGAAAGATTCTCAGAACTTTTGTTCTGGGAATTTTTTTGTTTTGGTAGCCTTTTGACCGGGTAGTATAGTATACTGGACTTAGCAATAAAGGACACAGATACAAAAGCACAGGTACAGGAACGCGAATAGATGGAGGAATGCATATGAGACGGACAGGAGCAGTAAGAAGAATCGGATTAGCAGTTATGTTATCTGGAGTGCTGGGGATGACCGGATGTCAGAATCCTTTGATATTTACGGGGACAGGTATACATGGAAGCCCGGTGGAAGGAACCGGAACGGAGACGACAGTAGAGGTTCTTCCGGAGAATCGGCAGTTGGAGAAGCTGTTTACCCATGGACATGTTCTGATCGTAGAAGAAGGCGAGGAACGGGCAATCGAGGTCGTATTGACCCCGGATACAGCCAGTCTCTATCGACTTACATATGAGTCCGAAGATCCGACGGTCTGTACCGTGCGGCAGGATGGAGTTGTAAGCGGAATCTCGGAGGGTGAGACACAGATAAAGATACAGGATAGTATCAGTGGACTCCGGACGGAGATTAAGATCCAAGTGAAGAAGGAGATTCTTCCGACGGAGCTTCAGATATCACAGACGGAGGTGGCACTGGGAATCGGAGAACAAGCCGGGATCGAGGTGACGGTTCTGCCGGAGGATGCAGAAGATCAGGAGCTTCTGTGGAGCAGTAGCGATGAGAAGATAGCGACCGTAGATGAAACGGGTGTGATTACTGCGGTATCTGCCGGAACCTGTATTGTGACGGTGCAGGCACATGCAGATGAGACGATCAAGGCAGAGATCACGGTTACGGTAAGTGAAACAAAGCAGAATGGAAACGGATCCGGTGGCGGTTCTGCCGGAAACAGTGGAAGTGCCGGTCCAGGTGGTTCTACAGGTGGAAGTAGTTCGGGAAGCAGCACCGGAAGCGGCAGTTCAGGCAGCAGTTCCGGTGGTGGAAGTTCATCCGGTGGCAGCACAGCATCTGCATATTATATGGACAGTTATGCAGAACAGGTTCTGAGTCTGGTGAATGCCGAACGAGCCAATGCCGGGCTGGCACCACTCTCGATGAATTATACGCTGGTATCGGCATCCAAAGTACGGGCAGCAGAGATTACACAGAGCTTTTCACATACCAGACCGAATGGAAGCAGTTGCTTCACTGCCTATGATGAAGCAGGTGTGAGCTACTGGGGAGCCGGCGAGAATATCGCGGCCGGTCAGTGGTCACCGGAGTCGGTTATGAACTCCTGGATGAATTCACCGGGGCATCGGGCGAACATTCTCGATGGCTCATTTACACAGATCGGTATCGCCTGCTACTATGATCCAAACTCGTCATATGGATACTATTGGGTTCAGAATTTTATCTATTGATTCTAAAAAATATATAAACATTCTTAAATTATTAGCACTCATTTGAAATGAGTGCTAATTTTCTGTTGACATTTGCTCCGGGTGAAGCTATTATTATGGTTAGCATGAGTTGAAAACAAGACTCGCAGTAGGAATGACATAGGAAAGAATGATAAAGGAGATGTATTTTAATGGCAGGTAAGCAGGGTAGTTTAACAATTAATAGTGAGAATATTTTCCCGATTATTAAGAAATGGTTATATTCAGATCATGATATTTTCTTCCGGGAGCTGGTATCCAATGGTTGTGATGCAGTGACAAAGCTGAAGAAGCTGTCCATGGTCGGAGAATTTGAAGAACCGGAGGATAATCAGTATCGGATCGATGTGGTGGTCAGTCCGGAGAATAAGACCATTCAGTTTATTGATAATGGTCTGGGTATGACAGAGGATGAAGTAAATGAATATATCTGTCAGATCGCATTTTCAGGTGCGGCAGACTTCTTGGAAAAGTATAAGGATAAGGCAAATGATGATCAGATCATCGGACACTTTGGTCTGGGCTTCTATTCTGCATTTATGGTAGCAGATAAGGTGACGATTGAGACACTGTCTTATAAGGAAGGCGCAGAACCGGTATACTGGGAGTGTGATAACGGAACCGAGTATACGATATCCAAGGGTGATAAGACCGATCGGGGAACCGTGATTACACTGTATCTGAATGAGGATAGCTATGAGTTTGCGAATGAATATCGGGCAAAAGAGGTTCTGCAGAAGTATTGTTCCTTTATGCCGATTGAGATCTATTTTACAAATGCAGATGCACCGGTAGAAGAAGAGCCGGAGGAGAAGCAGGAGGTTCTAGATGAGAACGGGGAAACCATAGAGGCGGATGATGCAGTGACCGATAAAGCCCCAGCAGCAAAGGAAAAGAAGAAGCCACAGCCGATAAATGATACTACGCCATTATGGTCAAAGCATCCGAATGAATGTACAGAGGAAGAATATAAGGAGTTCTATCGAAAGGTGTTCATGGACTACCGGGAGCCATTGTTCTGGATCCATCTGAATATGGATTATCCGTTTAACTTAAAGGGTATCCTGTACTTCCCGAAGATCAATCTGGAGGTGGAAAATGCAGAGGGCAAGATTAAGCTGTACAATAATCAGGTGTTTGTAGCAGATAATATCAAGGAAGTTATTCCGGAGTTCCTGTTGCTCTTAAAGGGTGTCATTGATTGTCCGGATCTGCCGCTGAATGTATCCAGAAGTGCATTACAGAATGACGGATTTGTAAAGAAGATATCCGATTACATTACAAAGAAGGTTGCAGACAAGTTGTCCGGTATGTGCAAGACCGATAAAGAGAACTACGAGAAATACTGGGATGATATCAGCCCATTTATCAAGTATGGCTGCTTAAGAGATGATAAGTTCAATGAGAAGATGACCGATTATATCATCTTTAAGAATTTGGACGGCAAGTATGTGACATTACCGGAGTATCTGGAGGCAGCAAAGGAGAAACATGAGAATCAGGTCTTCTATGTTACCGATGCCAAGGAGCAGTCGCAGTATATTAACATGTTTAAGGAAGAGGGAATGGATGCCATCCTTCTGACCAGCAATATTGATACTCCGTTTATCACACATCTGGAGCAGAAGAATCAGAATGTACACTTCCTGCGGATCGACTCTGAACTGTCAAATAACTTCGTAGAGACAGAGGAAGATGAAGAGGCTGCAAAGGCAAACAAGGAGAAGCTGACAGAAATCTTCCGTAAGGCACTGGAAAATGACAAGCTGGAGGTTCAGGTACAGAAGTTAAAGAATGCCAACGTATCATCCATGATTACGGAATCTGAGGATAGCCGGAGAATGCAGGATATGATGAAGATGTATAATATGGGCGGCTTTGATCCGACGATGTTCGGCGGTAACAGCGGAATAACGCTGGTATTGAATGCAAATAATCAGCTGGTTCAGTATGTACTGGAGCATGGAGAAGGCGAAAATACCAAGACGATATGCGAGCAGTTATATGATCTGGCTATGATTGCACATAAGCCGCTGGAGCCGGAGGCTATGACAAAGTTTATTGCCAGAAGTAATGAGATTCTGGGAATCCTGGCAAAGTAGTCGGAATAGACCATCAGTGAAAGAAACTGCTGAGAAAGAAAATAAGATAAAAATCAGGCGTCCAGCAGGGCGATGCCCTGCTGCTTAAAGAACTTTGTAAGCATCTCATCCCACATATGCTCGACCGTTTTATCAAGGGTAAAGACGGTAAGGGCTGTGCCGGAAGAGATGCTTAATTCATTATGTTCATATCGAAGATTCAGGTACAGACCGGAGATCTGGTCGGAATTCATAGGGATATTATACTTTTCTAAAAAACGTTCAACATTATGAGGGGCCAGCATGAGGACGATCTTCATTGCCAGAGGAGTCCGGGAACCCTTGATCATCTGAAAGGCCAGAGGCTTGCACTCTTCCCAGTACTGGTAGATACGCTGAGGATCTAAGTGTTCATCATCACTATCATAGAAATCTTTGTTGATATGGCCGTCGATGATATAGGTCGAGCCGGTCATAATGGTAGCCTCACAAAGCAAAAAGCGATCAAATTCGGTTCCGGTTAGAAAATGATTCATAAAGAGTTTGATGTCTGGTGTAGTCGCTGACAGCATAGGAGGTCTCCTTTTCAGTACCCATATAAGGGTTCTGCATGTTAATATTTTATAAACAGGGTAGCATATCTTCTGAAAAAATGCTACCCTGTTTATAGATTGATTTGAACTTGACCTGAAGTATAGTTTAGGTACTAAAATGATAATAAAAGGAGTGATGTACGTGAGTCAGATAGATGCAGTATTAACAGAGATCCATCAGGTGGTAAAGGGAAAAGAGGAGGTTGTCCGAAAGGTTTTGGCGGCAATGCTGACAGAGGGGCATATCCTGTTAGAGGATATACCGGGAGTCGGTAAAACGACACTGGCTATGACGATAGCCAGATCCATGTCGATGGAATATCGGCGGACACAGTTTACACCAGATGTGCTGCCGAGTGATATATTGGGATTTTCTATGTACAATAATCAGACAAAGGCGTTTGAGTATCAGCAGGGGGCAGTATTTTGTAATCTGTTTTTGGCAGATGAGATCAACCGAACCTCACCAAAGACGCAGTCTGCACTGTTGGAGGTTATGGAGGAAGGAAATGTAACGGTCGATGGTGTAACAAGAGAGCTTCCGACACCGTTTACGGTAATAGCAACAGAGAATCCGGTCGGATCAGCCGGTACACAGCTTCTGCCGGAGTCTCAGTTGGATCGATTCATGGTGTGTCTGTCGATGGGGTATCCATCCCATGAGAATGCAGTAGAGATTTTAAAAGGGAACGCGTCGAAGCCACTGTCTCATGTGAAGGCAGTCATCACCAGAGAGGAATTTGCAAAGCTGCAGAGACAGGTAAATGAGCTGTATGTACAGGATACTATTTATGATTATATCACGACACTGGTAGAGAAAACACGAACCAGCGAGTATATTACACTGGGGGCGAGTCCGAGAGGCAGTATCGCTCTGCTTCGGATGTCAAAGGCAGTAGCGTTTATGGCGGATCGGGACTATGTCTCGCCAGAGGATGTGGAGTATATTTTCGCGGATGCACTCGCGCACAGAATAAAATTGAGTACGAAGGCAAAGGCGGCGGGTCTGGATACAAAAGCGGTACTGAAGATGATATTTGACGGTGTGGAGTCACCGAGAACATAAGAATGAGGTAGAAGAATGATAAAGAGAAGTATTCGAATCATAGGATATCTTCTGTTATTTCTGGGCAATATAGGACTTCTTTGGTATTTTCATAACTTTTTGAATCTGGCAGTCCTGGTTGTGATGGTATTTCTGCCGGTGGTTAGTATTCTGGGCACCCGGTTTGTAGCCGATCGGTTACAGGCAGAGTGGGAAGGACCGTATGAGAGTATGAACAAAGGAGAAGAATTCCTGATGAAGCTGCACCTGAAGAATCCGACATGGCTGGGTGTGATGCATTGCAAGGTACGGATATCGGTAGGAAATCTATATTATCAGACCGGTCGTGAGCATGAACTATCGGTGCCGGTTCGGGCAAGGAGGGGACAGACGGTCTCGTATCCGATTACGGTACAGCAGTGTGGAAGGATCGAGTTCCGTATCCGACAGGTACAGCTAGAGGATTTCCTGGGAATCGTGGCATTTCGGAGTCCGGTCGCAGATCCGTATGAGGTGGTTGTTTTGCCAAAGCAGAAGGCAGAGATAGAAACCAGTCTGGATGGTTACACGCTGGGCATGCAGGAGGTAGAGGAGAGCAGTTCCAGAGGCAGTGATTTTTCCGAGGTACAGGATGTACGGGAATATCAGCCCGGTGACAAGCTTCAGAATATACACTGGAAGCTGTCTGTAAAGAAAGATATTCTTATGGTAAAGGAACGGGTCAGCATGTCCTCCAGACAGCTGTTTCTGCTGCCGGAGCTACATGATAATGAACAAGGACTGATGGAGGAAATCTTTGACTGTACATATGGCATCCTGCATCTGATGCTGGAGAGTCAGATTCCGGTTACCCTGGTATGGTGGAGTACGCAGAGTGATGAACTGGTGCTGTGGAAGGTGGAACAGGAAGAGCAGTTACAGGAAGGGTTCCGCATGATTTATTATGAGAAAATGTATGAGGATCCGACGCTGGGACGTGATCAGATGCGGATACTGAACGGCGAGGAGGCACAGTTCCTTTGGGTTGGCGACCGGGCATCCGGTATCGGGGAACCTTTGATGGAATACGGAGCATGGACAGGAGCATATTATGGGGTTCAGGCGTAAAAAACAAGTAAATACAGAGGTTATTCTATCTGAGGGCGTGGTTATGAAGCAACCGTTGCAGATGGAGACCAGTTCCTGGCTGCGAAACTGTATGGTGAAGAGTTTGTTGGTATTTGGTGTGATATTTGGTAGTCTGGGATGCTTCCTAAGTGCATTTGGTATCGAGTATTATGTACTTCCGGTAGCGGTTATTTTATTTGCGATGGCACTGCTGTTTACGACGATCTATTACCGTGGTTGGATCATGGATGTAGTGTATATCATATTTGCGATGATATTTTTCTTTCTGGTTCGAGGGTTTCAGCCGTTGATCAATGGTGGCTATTACCTGATTATAAATAAGATTCTGGAAACAGTTGAGAACTACTTTGACCTTCCCGGTATGCAGTATTATGAAGTGGGTAACATCAATGAGCCGTTGGCTGCTTCTATGATTGTTGTGTTTATAGGAACAGTTATGATGATCGTGGCTAATGTAATCATATCCCGTACCATGAATGTCTGGTTTCTGTTGTTTATGACGGGATTTTTATGGATTATCCCGATGTACTTCCGATTGGAATCGGCTGCTGTCTATGTGATTTTGCTGATCGCCGGTTATCTGGCGGTATGGTCGATAAGAAGCAGTGGTGCCTATGGTATGGAACGAAAGTACCGGAGTTATCGCTGGAAGGATCGAAAAGGAAAGCCGCTTCGGGTAAAATATGTACAGGATGCAGCCACGATGCTGGAAACGATGGGGCTCATGCTGGTGGTTGTACTGCTCTTATACGGAGTTACGGCACTGGTAGGAGATCGGGATACCTTTCAGGATCGGTATCGTCAGAATCCGTATAAGGAAGAGACGGAGGATATGGTGCAGATGATGTCCACCAGAGGCTTTTCCATCTTTGACCGGTATCAGGCTACAGGTGGTATCAGCAGCGGACAACTGGGTGGAGTCGGAAGTGTCAGCCCGGATTATCAGACGGATCTGGTCGTAACCTTTGCCCCGTATAGCTATGAACCTGTTTATCTGAAGGCTTATACAGGAGTTGACTATGTATCTGCAGAATCCAGATGGAAAAACACCGATCAGTGGCAGACAGTGAGTACGGTAGTTGAGGATCAGAGTTCGGCACAGCCTGATACGGATGCGGCGCTGCTAAAGAATCGCTGGGAAGAGAGTGGCAGCGGGGCAGAAGCAAAGATGCTGATACAGAATCTGGATGCAGATGCAAACTATCCGTATGTGCCGTATTATACAGATGTGCAGAAGCCGGAGCAGACGAATTCTTCGACCGGAGCACAGGAAGACAATGAACAGACAAGGAATAATCAGAGTCTGCGTATTCAGGACGGATATATACTGCGCGGTACGATTCCGAGAGGGACGACGGCAGAATATCAGTATTATCCGGATCTGAATGCAGAAATGACTGGAAAAGAAGGAACCCCGGATGGCAGCAGTCAGACCGTGGAAGAGGATGTAGGGAAGCAGGCACAGGCAATGTATATGCAAGTGCCGGAGGAGTGTCGGGAGGCAGTGGCAAAGGCCAGTCAGGAAGCCGGTATTACAGAAACGGATACGCAGGAGGAGATCATAGAGAAGGTAAAGACTTACTTTGAAACAGAATTCCTGTATACCACCAGACCGGGAAAGACGCCGAAGGATACGGACTATATCAGCTGGTTCCTGGATAAGAAAAAAGGATATTGTGCGCATTTTGCTTCCGCTGCAACGATGATCTACCGGTATAATGGAATTCCCGCCAGATATATCGAAGGCTATGTAATGACCTATGAGGATGTCATGGGTGGCGAATTAAATGAAGATGAAACCTATGAGGACTTTTACCAAGGGGAATCTTCACTGGGAAAAACAGGTGTGGTTACGGTTGAAATTACTGATGCCAGAGCACATGCCTGGGTGGAGGTGTTTGATCCTGATTTCGGGTGGAAGCCGGAAGAAGTAACCGTAGCGGCGATTGATCCGGATGAGACGCTGGACAGCTTCTGGGAGGTATTCGGATCTGAAAACGGAACCGGTACACAGGATGGTGACAACAACGGCTTCCAGCTTCAGCTTTTGGACTGGAATCTGGATGATGTGAGCGGAGTCTGGATCGCATTGATCATAGTGCTGGCATTATTAGCCGGGATCGCCTTGGGCAGACGGATCTATGCCAAAAGGAAGGAATATCAGACCTGGCATACAGAGGATCCGAATGAAAATGTACTGGCATACTATCAGCTTATAAGTGGAAGACTGAGAAAGAAGGATGCCGAATATAACAGACAGCCAACCTATCGCAGACAGTTGGAATATATCCGGGCGTATCTGACAGATACGAAATGGGAAGCTTTGATCGATCCGATGGAACGTGCCGGTTATAGCAGAGATGGATTGACAGAGGATGAATGCAGACAGGTTATGATGTTATTATCAGAATTAGACAGGATGGTGAAGAAATGGAAGCATTTAAAGAAGTGATTCAGCAGGGAATCACAGCATTTCATGTGGTGGAACATGGAAAAAAACGATTAAAGCAGGCGGGGTATCAGGAACTGGAGTATGGAACAGACTGGTCACACTTAAAGGCAGGTGACTATTATACCGTTCCCTATCCGTCTATGCTGATCGCATTTCATATCGGAGCAGATGAACAGCAGGAAGGAGTCCGGATCGCCATGGCACATACGGATTCGCCATGCTTTAAGGTAAAAGCAAATCCTAATATGCCGGGAAAGTATTATGTACGGGCAAATGTGGAACCGTATGGAGGACTTTTAAAAACGACCTGGTTTGACCGTCCGCTGGGAGTAGCGGGAAAAGTCATACTGCGAGGCAAAGATGCTTTTCATCCGGAAAGCAGGCTCGTCCGGTCAGAAGCAGCAGTAGCGGTGATTCCTTCCCTTGCCCCGCATCTTGCCAGAGGTAGTGAAACGGGTGAGATCAATGTTCAGCAGGAACTGATACCGATCATAGGTCTGGGAGAAGCGGAGGACCTTCTGCGGGATATCCTGTGGCGTCCGAATGGGATCGAGGAGGCGCATATATTGGACTATGATCTGTATCTTTATAATATGGATCAGCCGGAGGAAATCGGTGCGAATCGAGAACTGATCAGTGCACCCCGGATCGATAATCTGGCGTCTGTGGCAGCTCTGCTTTCCGCTATGGAGCAGTTGGCGAAGAATGCGGATGCGGGAATTGCAGTGGCGGCTATGTTTGATAATGAGGAGATCGGAAGCCGGTCAAAGCAAGGTGCAGACTCTGTACTGCTGGTGCAGATCTTGAACAAGCTTGGAGTCGGACTGGGATATGAATCGTTAGCATGGCAGGACCGACTAAGTCGGGGCTTTCTGCTGTCTATGGATGGAGCACAGGGGCATCATCCAAACTATCCGGATAAGAGTGATCCGACCAATCAGGTATATCCGGGACAGGGAATCGTCATAAAGACCAGCGCCAGCCAGCGGTATCTGTCGGACAGTGAGGCATCAGCGGTCGTTAAGGAGCTTTGCGGTCAGGCGGAAATAGCATGGCAGCAACAGGTGAATCGCTCCGGCATGCCGGGTGGTCAGACGTTGGGACCGATTGCATCCTCCTATCTGCCGATTCTGGGAGCCGATATCGGAATCCCGATGTTAGCGATGCATTCATCCAGAGAGCTGGCAGCGGTTGCAGATTATAAGGGACTCGAACAGTTTGCGTACACGTATTATAGTTATGAAAATAAAGAGGCATAGAAGAAGATAAAAACAAGGAAAAGCGGCCGGTATGGATTCCATATCGGTCGCTTTCTTTTAAAAGTGCCACTTTTTTTCCAGATACTGCAAAAGACTGTATAAGCCCATGGCTATGATACAAAGAAGGATAATGCCCAGCAGAACCCAGTCCATTTTGAATACCTGACTTCCGTAAATGATTAAATATCCCAGTCCGGCTCTGGCGGCCAGAAATTCACCGATGATGACGCCGACCAGACACAGGCCGATATTGACTTTCATGATGCTTAAGATGTTTTCCAGACTGGAGGGGATCACCACCAGCCGCAGACAGTCCAGTCGTGTGCCGCCCAGCGTCCGGATCAGTTTGTGTTTATCCGGTTCTACGGTGGCAAACCCGGTGTAGATATTTAAAATGCTGCCAAAGACCGCTACGGATATGGCACATACGATAATGGTTTTATAATTAGCTCCCAACCATACGATCAGGATCGGGGCAAGAGCAGATTTCGGGAGGCTGTTTAAAACAACCATATAAGGTTCTACGATCTTGGACAGCTTTGGATTCCACCATAGCAGAATCGCAATCAGAATACTGCTGACGATCACAATGCAGAAGCTGGCCAGCGTTTCTACCAGAGTGATTCCGATATGTTTTAGCAGGATTCCATCCCGAAGCATTTCCCAGAAGCATTTGGCGATGATGGAAGGACTGCAGAAGATAAAGGAGTTGATCCAGTGACAGTCAGCACTGATCTCCCACAGGATCAGAAAGCCGATAAAGATCAGGATCTGGATCAGCCGGATCTGGATACGCGTATTCCTCTGTTTTCTTAGGTAATCGGCCTGAGCGGCTGATATCGTTGTTTGGGATGCAGAGTCAGACATGGGTTCCGTCGACCTCCTTCCAGATAGCATTAAAATAATTTCGAAATTCCGGTGCATCTCTTGAGGTACGGGGAGTACGGGAATCAATACTTAGCTGAATGGTATATTCTGCCTGAATCGTGCCGGGACGGGAGGATAGAACCAAAACCCGGTCGCCCATACTGATCGCCTCTGACAGATCATGTGTGACCAGAATGGTGCTGATTCCTTCCCGTTTGATGATGCCTCCGATATCATCTGCGACATTCAGCCGGGTTTGATAGTCCAAGGCACTAAAGGGTTCATCCAGCAGCAGTAAAGAAGGAGAAAGTGCCAGTGTTCGAATCAATGCTGCCCGCTGCCGCATACCTCCGGACAGATGGCGGGGATAGGAATCCCGGAACTCATATAAGCCGTAGTCCTTGAGCATGGTATCGATCCGCTGTCTGGCTTCCGCTGTTTGCTTCTTTTGTATTTCCAGACCAAGGGTAATGTTTCGGTAGATGCTTCTCCACTCCAGAAGGTGATCCTTCTGAAGCATATAACCAATCGGTTCCGTATAGTCATTCCTCGGTTTGCCATTGATATGAAGTTCTCCCTGTGTGAGGGGAAGCAGACCGGCAATTATATTTAAGAGTGTGGATTTCCCACAACCGCTAGGGCCAACAATGGATATAAATTCTCCTGAATCAACATGGAAAGATATGTCCTTTAAGGCAACTGTTTCTCCGGCGGTGGTGTGATAGGTGTAACCGACATTGCATAATTCCAGCATGGGTTGCATAAGGATACCTCCGCAAGCAAGTGCTATTAAGAAAGATGGTTATACCTTATTTTATGCATGATCTTCTTCGATGACATAGAAATCCAGATAATCAAAATCGATAGAATCAATGAAGTTGTCACGGGTAAAGCGGGTTCTGGCATGACGGATGAAATCCTCCTGATTTGATTTCAACCAGACCGGTTTAGAGAGATCAAAGGTATAGCATAATTCATCCAGAGCGGCATATACCTTCTGTGTGCGGCGCATTGTGGGATCGTCAATACAGGCGACATGATCCTGAACCAGATGATTTTCTTTTATGATTCTTCCCCATACTCGGAACATAGTGTGACCTCTTTTCTTATGTTACAGAGAGCATACCAGATTTCGCGGGTAAAAACAATGCAAATGTGTTGAAAGAAATCACAAATGTATAATAATTTCAACACAATTCCATCACATTTATTTTTTATGCTAATCACAGTTCAGAAAGGAACCAGAATAAAAGAAATATAAGACGGAAAGAAGGAATGATACTATGAAGAAGTTTTTTCAAAGACTGGGAATCATCGCAGCCAGCGGATTAGTATTCGGAGTATTGGCAGGAGCATCCTTTACGGGCGTGAAGTCCGGTGTGGAATATGTAACAGAAAGTGTGGCAGAGCATTTTGGTGGTCAGAGTACAGCAACGAAAAAGGGCGATACGAATAGTACCGACGGTACATCGGGGACCACGAAGGTTCAACTGGGCAGCAGTCAGTCCGTAAATGTATCTGTGAATGAAGATAGTCAGATCTATAATGTGGCGGATCTTGCAGAAGAGGTTATGCCGTCTATCGTATCGATTACCAGCACTACGATTTATCAGAATCCGTATTACTACTTCTATGGTGGATCTGCTGAGAAGGAAGTAACCGGATGCGGTTCGGGTGTCATCGTGGGTGAGGATGACGAGAGACTGTTGATCGCAACGAACAATCATGTAGTAGAAGGGACCGAGGCATTAACGGTAGGATTCTCGGACGGCACAGATGCAACCGCTACGATCGTCGGTACCGATGCAGGCAATGATCTGGCGGTAGTAGCAGTGAAGAAGTCGGATCTGTCAGAGGATACAAAAAATACGGTAAAGCTGGCAGAGTTAGGGGATTCTGACACAACGAGAGTCGGAGAACCGGTGGTAGCGATCGGAAATGCACTGGGCTATGGTCAGTCTGTAACAGTAGGATATGTAAGTGCACTGGATAAGCCGGTTACAATCAATAATACATCCATTAATATGCTGCAGACAGATGCTGCTATCAATGAAGGAAATAGTGGTGGTGCATTGTTCAATATGAGTGGGCAGTTGATTGGTATTAATTCTGCCAAGGCAACAAATTCCAATAATAATGTAGAAGGTATGGGATATGCAATCCCGATTTCGGATGCAGTTCCAATCATCCAGAGTATCATAGACGGAACCCAGCAGACTGCGACAGCCGGTAGCGCCTACATGGGTATTCAGGGACGAGATCTGAGTGCATATGATGCATCCTCCTTTAATATGCCACAGGGTGTTTACCTTCTGGCAGTTGTTGATGGGGGCCCGGCAGCACAGGCAGGTCTGCAGTCCGGTGATATTATCACAGCCCTTGATGGCAGCCAGATCAGTTCTATGAATGAGATCAAAGCAGCATTGGCAAAGAAGAATCCGGGGGATACGATGACAGTCACCATCTCTCGTTCGGATGAGCGTGGCACCTATAGTGAACAGGAGGTTACCATTACGCTTGGCAGTTATCAGGAATAGCCATTTGCCTGCGGGAATATACTTTCATACAGACAGAACGTATATGAGGTGCAGGAAATGGATAACCGGAAGGTCGATACAGAGCTTCAATTATCTCTGGAACTTAGTCAGGAGGAACGATCAAGAAGTCTGGATCTGGATGTAGGATATGATTCCTATTTGCAGGAATGGGAACTGATCGTGAAGTACAGCGGAGATCTGACGGCTATAGCAGAGGAATTTCCCATAGTGGTGACTCCGTTATTAAATGAGTATGCGATTATTCGAATACAGGAGCGGTATATCGCCCGATTATCCGAATATTCACAGATAGAATATATCGAAAAACCCAAATCCTTAGTGTTAGAAGAAATGGAAGGAATCCGGGCATCGTGTATTACCACGGTTCGGATTCCTCCTTTTTTATTGACAGGCAAGGGTGTGGTTATCGCGGTGATTGATTCCGGAATCGACTATACACACCCGGACTTTCGAAATGCAGACGGCAGCAGCCGGATACTGGCGATATGGGATCAGAGTGCGGTGGGGAATCCACCAGCACCCTATAATATAGGAACAATATATGAACAGTCAGATATTGAGCGTGCCCTGCAGGCACAGACCCCACAGAGACAGCTGGAAATCCTTCCGGAGGTTGACCTGTCCGGGCATGGAACCCATGTAGCGGGTATAGCGGCAGGGAATGGCCGGGCTTCCGATGGCCGATATGTAGGAGTTGCTCCGGATGCGGAACTTCTGATCGTAAAGCTGGCAGCCCAGGAGCGTAGAGGGTTTCCATGCACCACACAGCTTCTTCAGGGGATTGACTGGGCGGTACGCTATTGTCTGGAACGTCAGCTCCCATTGGCAGTCAATATCAGCTTCGGAAATAACTATGGAAATCATGAGGGTACCAGCCTGCTGGAGCAGTATATGGATGATGTGGGGAATCTGGGGCGGATGAATCTCGTCGTAGGTGCAGGAAATGAGGGGAATACCGGTCAGCATACAGGTGGGGCACTGGCACCCGGAGTGCGTAGCTTTTATGAGCGGCAGACCTGGGAGCGAGAAATAGAATTTGTGGTACAAAGCTATGAAGCAGGACTGAATATTCAGCTATGGAAGGAATATGCGGATGCAGTACGGGTTGGGATCCGTACACCTTCCGGTCGGATATTAGGACCTTTTGGTGAAGAAAATCGCAGACAGTTGATCCGTACAGGCGGAACACAGGTTGCACTGTATTATGGCGAACCTACCCCGTATAGTACACAGCAGGATATCTATATTGCATTGATTCCCGTGGGGGATTATATCGATCCCGGTAACTGGGCGATCCTGCTATATCCGGAGGTGATCCGGAATGGAGAATACCAGCTATGGCTTCCGGCGACCGGTGGGCAGATTACCGGAACCGGATTTCTACAGCCGAGCCCGGATCTGACCGTGACGATCCCGGCAACTGCCAGACGTGCTATCACAGTGGGAGCGTATGATTCCCGGACAGATAGTTATGCTGCTTTTTCCGGCAGAGGCGGGGGCGCAGAGCAGAAGCCGGATCTGGTTGCACCGGGAGTAGGGATTACAGCAGCCGCACCGGGAGGGGGATATGATACCAGAAGCGGAACCTCTATGGCAACGCCGTTTGTGACCGGAGGCGTGACACTGTTAATGCAGTGGGGGATCATAGATGGAAAAGATCCGTTTCTATATGGAGAAAAGCTGAAGGCATATCTACTGCGCGGTGCCAGACAACTGCCCGGATACAGGGAAACGCCGAATCCACAGACGGGCTGGGGGGCGTTGTGTATTTCGGAAAGTATACCGGGATTTGTGTGAATCAAACTTGACTTAGGAACAACTAACTGCTATAATGACAAAAAGTCATTAAGGAAGGCGAAGATTATTAATGCAGAAAAGAATCAATGATACAGAATTGAGAAAAAAGCAAATACTGGAAAAGGCATCCGCACTGTTTTTGGAGAAAGGATATGCCGGAGTTGGAATTGATGAGATTGCGGAAGCATGCGGGGTTGTCCGGGGAACGATATTACGATACTTTCACAGTAAAAAAGAACTCTATGATGAGATTCTTTTTGGCGGAGGAAATCACGCCGGAACAATTTTAGGAGAATACTGCGAGGATAAAAGGGTTCCTGTAACAGAACTTATCAGAAAGCTGCTGATGGTTACCGAGGCGCAGTTTACCGAGGTCATTCATATATATAGAGATAAATTAAGAAATGAAGAGTTTCGTCAGAATTTCGATGTGTTCCGGCTGCCGATATTCAGAAATGAAGCAGAAATGCTGGAGAAGATATTAATCCGTGGAAATGAAGAAGGTGTATGGAATATCCGCGATCCGCATATACGGGCATACAGTTACATATTTGCGATGTTTGGGCTGGCAGAGACGCCGGAGGTGGATACAGAAGTCATGAAGCAGGAAATCCGGGAGATAACAAGGCTTATGCTGCAGATAGATATCCCGGAAGAAAATGAGGAAGGAGATCGGGAATAATGTCAGTAAAATATACCATCATAAAAACCATATTTCATATCATACCAATGCAGAAAATAATGGCAAAGCCGTATGATGAACTTATGAAAACGTTTCATACAGCAGAGGCAAAACCCTCCATTCCTCCGTTAAAGGATCCGGAATTAACATTTCAAACACATAGGATAGAAGACTCTCCGGTATTGGAGATTTCACATAAAAAGAAAACCGATTATGTGTGCATTTACGTAGCCGGTGGAGGAATGTTGAAATACCCCAAACCATCTCAGGCGAAAGAACTGATACCATTGGCAAAAGAAACCGGAAGGAATATACTGCTGCCGTATTTTCCGCTTGCACCGGAGCGTGATCTGATCGATGCACTGAATATGTTATATGCAACTTATAAAATGGCGTTAGAGCATTATCCGGCAGAGAACATCGCATTTTTAGGAGGTTCATCCGGAGCAGCTATGGTTCTTTGGCTGATGTCATGGATCAATAAGTGTGGAGAAGGCATTCCGATGCCGGGGAAGATAGCACTCAGTTCTCCCGGATCCGCTTTGACAGCAGGGGAAAGAAAAAGGGCAGAAGAACTTAACAGGACCGATTTGATCATGAGTACCACTGCGCTTGACAATATTTTCAAAGGAATGGCAGGTGGGAAAGAACTTCCGGAAGAATTACTGTATACTTCAAAAGGTATTTATGATGGTGTAAAGGATGTTTATCTTTCCTATGGTGGAGATGAAGTCTTTTCGGCAGCAGCACAATCAACGGCACAACGGTTAAGAAGCTATGGAGCAAAAGTAACGCTGGAGATTGCAGAGGGCATGTATCATACATATGCGGTGATGCCGTTTGTAAAGGAAGCAAGACCGGGACATCAAAGGCTGGTTGCATATCTGACAGTAAAAGAATATTAATAAGGATATTGGGACTTGGAATAGGAGTGGTTGTGGCAGCATTTACAATGGGGAAAGGTGTTGATATTGCCGGAAAGCTTATCGACAAAAGAATGGCTTTCGTACCATTTCTTCATAAAGAATTGGACGTGATGGTGAAATAGTAAAGAAAGCTTGAAGAAGAAAATTCCAGCTTTTATTCTCCCGCTGTTTTTTTGAGAGGAATGACAGGATTATGATATATACATGTTTTTGCCCTTATCAGAGTTCGTAAACACTCATGGAACAATATAATACAAGGGAAACAATAAGGAAAAGCTCACCTGCGATAAACTTAGTGTTTTCAAAGGCTTGAGAGATATTTGATAATAAAATATAACAGTTATTATAAAATTTCTTAATAAAACAGGTGAAATCTCAATCGGAATTTATGAGGTTTGACATCATGAACACATGCAGTATCAAAAGCTTTTACAAGGACTTTACGAGTGGTATACATCAATATGATAGTTGCTTTTTACATTCTGTATTAGAATTACAGAAAATAGGAATGGAAGGTACAAAAGTTGAATGCAGCAATCATATTCTCTATAATGTGTATATTTATTTTAGCGATGGTAAATGGAGTCTGTTTGCGTGAAGTTGCATATCCGAAAGCAATACTAAAGAAAGCAGATAAGTTGAGTAAGACTACCGGTACTCTGCAGGTCATGGGAACGGTAAGTGAAATCGGATCGACAGGAATAGATGTTAAGATAGATTATGCTGTTTATACTTTTCTGGCAGATAATGGAGAAGCTTATTCGGGTATGTTTTATATTCAGGATTCGGAAGTCTTTCGGATAGGTGATTGTGTTACAATTAACTATAACAGGGAAAATCCAAAGGAAAATGTCTGTATAGACAGACTTGATTATGAAAAAAAAGGAAATTATAAGGTGGTATCATGTTATATTGTTCGGAAATATAATTACCATAGGGATTTTTTTTGTGGCGTTCCTGCTTTAGAGACAAAGGAGATTACTACATGAAACATTTAATTTCTGACCATACACCGATGGACGATTATCAATGGATAATAAAGCAGGCATATTACACAATAGAAAGTGATGAAGAATATAGCTATAAACCTGACAATAATAAAGATATATTAAAGAATACTAAAAAATACCGTTATATTATCCGTATCATAAAAATATTGTTGGTACTGACCGGAATAATGGTTATAAGTACCATTGTTATATTATTACGTATGGATAAAACCGGAAACTCCATTGTGCTACGTAATCTTGGTTTTGTCAGCATACTTTTGGCAGTAGGTGCGTTTGGACTTGCTATTTTTTGTGCTGTAGCCGGGGCGTGGATGGAATCCCATTATGCAGGTAATGATATAAGCATTCGTGATGAACGGAGAAGAAGAACCATGTTGTTGAAAAATGGAAATATAGCAGTAGTCTATAAATCATTTGCACGATTTTTCCAGATGACGAACAGATTTTATGACTGGAACAAGGGACAGGAAGTAGACGTACCATTTTCCAAAATGTATCTTATATCCAGAGTATACTCAATAAAAAGAAAGAATAGCAGAATCATTGCTTCTGTGAAATGCCTAGAGTACATGATGGTACATCCATTTGTAAATGAATATACATATGACGGTGTCGATGTCGAACATTATGTTTGTTACTACACCAGAAATAAACATATAAAATTTGAATGGTCTGATAAAATGGTGAATGCGGAGAGGCTGCTATCCGCGTTGCAGGCATTGGAAAAGTAACGGTTGGTTGAAATATTTCTACTATTTTTCAAATGATACAGTCAGAAATATTTATTTCTGATTCTTGCAAAGACGGTCAAGGAGGCAGCAAAGGCAACGCACAAGCGGCTCCGTCAGGTAGAGTTCCGCACCTAGGCACCGGATCATCCGATCCTGTGGGCAAATTCGGCGAATGTACCGGAGAGTTATTATTTGAAGTTCTATATTTTTCAGGTGGTTGAGGAAAAATAAGAAATATCATTATTATCTTGGAAGTAATGGACAGAGAGTAATCGAGAAAATTCGGTTGCTCTTTTTTATTGTGAAGGGGTGATATGTGCTATAATAAAACAAATTAACAAATCGGAATTTAAGGAGGAGAATGGATGCTGTTATCGATTATATTATTGGGTGCAGAAATTATTATTGTAATTGCAATGGTTGCTGTGTTTATGAAATTCTTAAGTAAGATTATGGCAAAAAATATGCCGGAGGATATTAAGGAGGCTATACTTGCACGGCCAAATGATCCGAGGGGGATAACGATTGTTGGATATATTTTTGCTATCTTATTATTTATATGTTTAATTTCTCTTTATATTTGGGCGGGCATTGATGCGAAAACTAAAAATATGGAAATGATGCAAATCTTTCTTCGATATGTTCTTCTGCTTGATGGATATAAACTATTTGATATGATTTGTCTGGATTGGTGGCTTATTACAAAGTCAGGTATATATCAGAGACTATATCCAGAGACAATAGGATGTAAGAGTTATGAAAAAATGGGGTATAATACAAAAAGTCAGGTCATCAAACTAGTGCTATTTACAGCAGCAGCATTTTTTATTGCATTGATTATAAATATGTTGTAGTTGTGCAATTCCAATCTTTCAGTGAGATTGGAACTGAGCGAAAACTCGAAATTGTAAGGAAGAATTGAAGTTTGAAAGAAACCGAAAACAAACAGAAGCATTTGCCTGTGATAGGCGTGGGACCGCTTATCGTAATACCCCAGTTGGTTGTTACCATATTAGCAATCATTCTGTCGGAAATGGGGATAATATATTCACTGCAAATAAAAGAATTGAAAATTTCCTTTATCATCATTGGAATTATGCTGATTTTATTGGGAGCATGGCTGTGGTTTAGCTCAAATTTCAAAGTCAAGATAGATGCCTGCATTAAAGAAAATAATTTGGCTACAACCGGCGTGTATGCAATAGTGCGAAATCCAATATACAACGCATTTTTTCTCGTGTGTATCGGCGCGCTTTTAATAGAGGCAAATATTATTTTATTTGTTCTTCCTGTTGTTTACTATGCATATATGACAGTGTTCTTAATAAAAACAGAAGAAAAATGGTTGAGTGAATTATATGGACAAGAATATGAAGAATATTGTAAAAATGTGAATCGCTGTATTCCTTGGATTCCAAAGAGAAAGTAAAATTCCAGTTTGTGAAGTTACAATTAAAATACTTTACAGTTAATTCGAAATTAAAAAGGAAAATGCTATATGAACTACATATCGATTGCAAAAAACAAGCGTTCTGAATTGATGAGGCTATAAGGAATGTATGGAAAGTTGACGGAGGAAATAGGATGGAAACAGAAAGATTGATATTAAGAAGATGGACAGAGGCGGATGCAGCCAGCCTGTTTGAATACGCAAAGAATCCGGCGATTGGTCCGATTGCGGGATGGCCGCCGCATAAGAGTATAGAAGAGAGCAAAGAGGTCATACGGACCGTGTTTAATGGGGCAGAATGCTATGCTATCTGCGAAAAAGGGAATAATACTGCGATCGGAGCGATAGAATTAATGCTAAACGGGCATACCGATATGACAGAACGCGATGATGAATGTGAATTAGGATATTGGATCGGACAGCCGTTTTGGGGAAGAGGATATGTACCGGAGGCAGCAGCCGAGCTTTTAAGACGGGCATTTGAAGATCTGGGTATGACAACAGTTTGGTGTGGATATTATGATGGAAACCAGAAGTCAAAAAGAGTACAGGAAAAGTTAGGATTTGTCTTTCATCATACCTGTGAGGAAGTGCCGATGCCGCTTCTGAATGAGGTAAGAGTGGGACACACGAATGTGATGACAAAGGAACAATGGGAGAAAAGGTTATAAAACTATGGGATTATAGGGGTTTGGTAAGCAAATCAGCACTTTTTGAATAAACCATTTTACAAACTTTGCAGTGAGTAAAATGCAGTTTACTAAGAGAATAATTTATGTTAAAACGCCATTGGTTAGTCTACACTAACCAATGGCGTTTTATTTTATAAGGAAGCAATAAGTACATAGAAGGGAGAGATTGGTTTGATTTATCTGGTTGTAGGTTTTATCGGTGCGCTGCTTATGTTTTGTGGGGATATGCTGCTTTATTATGATCCAAACGATTTTAATTACAAGGCGGGTGACAACTCGGAAACGAAAATAAACGCAATTATTGAAGTTATGGGAAAAGTATCTCCGAAGCGGTTATATGCGGGCGGATTTATCGGTCCGGTTGCAGCATTCCTTTACTGTGTGGGATTTTAGCATGTTATTTTTAATGGAAACGAAATGTATAAATCGGGGTTTAATCAGGAGAAAAAATAATGAATATTACAGTATATCTTGGAGCATTGGAAGGAAAGGATCCAAGACTGGCGGAAGCGGTCAAGGAGTTGGGAACATGGATTGGAAAAAGCGGTAATTCGCTTGTGTATGGTGGATCAAAATCCGGCTTGATGGGCCTGATTGCCGAAAGCGTATTAAAGGCCGGTGGACAAGTTACAGGCGTGGAACCACAGTTTTTTATGGATAAGGAACTTCAGTACGTAGGATTAACAGAATTGATCATTACAAAGGATATGACAGAACGAAAAAGTAAGATGATCGAGCTTGGCAATGCGTTTATTGCATTTCCGGGGGGAACAGGTACATTGGAAGAAATATCGGAGGTTATGTCAAAAGTATCACTAAAGCAGTTAGATGCACCGTGTATTTTATATAACCTGAATGGTTACTATGATAGCCTGAAGGCACTTCTTACACATATGATTGACATGGGATTGTCCTCAGAGGAAAGGCAAAAGGGAATCTATTTTGCAGATAGTCTGGAGCAAATAAGGGATATCATCGGTTCTGTTAAGTTTTCTTCCTGAGGATGTAAGGATCTTTATGCTGTTCTGTGGTGATATGGGCATTAAATTATATACATCAAAATAAGTGACAGGCAGGTGGTCTTATGGCAAGATCGCTTGCCGTTTTTTTTATAAAATAAATTCCTGACGATTATATCGAGGTTCGATATAATATATATCGAACTACGATATATTTAAGTAGAAGAGTGAGGACACCTATGGATAATAAAATAAGTCCCTATTTACATTTGTGTGTCTGATGTATCAATAGTATAATTATACATTTCACGAATTGCGTATGCAATTAGAAAATCAAGTAGTCCAAATTCAAATACAAACCAATGAGGCTTTTCAGATAATCTGGGAAGCCTTTTTAAGAGGTTTTGATTTTAAGGTAATGAGTACAAGCATTAACCAATGTCTATGAGGCTGTTTTTCAAACACCAAGATATAGAAAATATAAAATATTTTTGAAAGGAAACTATTATGGAAAACAAATCACAAATCCAGACATTAGTTCGGATGTAGTATTTTTTATCAACATGTGTTAGACTACTGTTATACAAATCGGGATTAGCGAGGTAAAGATATATGCTTCATTTAGAAAAAGTAAATGGTAATAATGTCTGGGATATCCTGAAACTGACGGTATCGGAATCGCAGAAGAACTTCGTTGCCACCAATGAGATCAGCATCATTGAAGCGTATACTGCAATTACGGGAAACGGTCATGCATTCCCGTTTGGTATATATGATGAGGATAAGCTTGTAGGCTTCCTGATGATTGGTTTTGATGTTGATGATTATTGGACGGATGCACCTGAAATTGCAAAGGGAAACTATAATCTGTGGCGTCTTATGATCGATAAGGCATATCAAAACAGAGGGTATGGGAAAGAAGCGGTCAGCCTTGCATTAGAGTTCATAAAATCTATGCCTTGTGGAGAAGCGGAATACTGTTGGCTATCATATGAACCCGATAATGCAGTTGCCCGTCAGATGTATCGCTCTTTCGGTTTCGAAGAAACCGGTGAAATGGACGGCGAAGAACTGATCGCTGTTCTGAGACTGTAATTAACAACTTTCAGTTTGGAGAATTGAGAAAATCGGTATTTGTGAAACTGCCTTATTTATTCTTGTAGGAGATATGACGATATACTATATATAGTAATGATTTGGTTTTAAACGGAGTTTTAGTTTATTTACAAGGAGGTTTTTGTATGTCGATGAATATTAGTGGATTAGGTAATGCCTATAGTGGTGTCAATACTAATAGCAAACAATATAAGGCTTTGAAAGAAAAAGGCTGGTTAGAAGGAGTAATTCAGAACGAAGCTATGATGTCTCCAGAAGAAAAAATGATATATGAAATATTTGGCGGAAGGGATACTATTGTTAATAATTTGATGAAACAATTTGATTCCGATGGGGATTTACTGAATGCAAATGGAGTGGCAGGAATGGATGTTACTGGCAAAGGTACATCGTGGCAGAAACTCACAAATGTATCTGAGGAATATCGTCAAAAAATGTTTGATAATGTAAAGAAAGAATTTATTCAAGAAAATGGTGTTTCAAATGGTGATACAACTAAGCGTTCAGATATTTTCAAAGATTATCAATTAAGTGTGAATAAAGATAAACGTTTAAGTGGTACATGGACTTTAGAACAATATGAAGGACAGTATAGATCCGCTATGTATGTAGCAGTGAAAGCAGCTAATCCAAATTGGAAACCGGGACAAAAATTTGATACAAGTATTCTTGATAATGTCACAAGAGAATCAGTGGAAGCGACACTTGTCAAAAATGGTAATAGGCTAGTTCGTAATTCTATTGATGTATCAGTATAGAATACAACAACTTCAAGTTTGTCAATTACAAGAGATATTGAAAGAGTCAGCCCATTCAAGGTGCTGGCTCTTTCAATATTCCATTCTAATAAATTGCACGACAACTTAAAGTAAAAATGAATACCCATTAGTAAGAAGTGAATAGAAAAATGAATAAAAGAGTGGTGTTTCGTATAATTATGAGTTAGTATGCATCAGACACACTTTTGTAAAAAGGGAG
>UQBG01000026.1 GCA_900539185.1 uncultured Clostridium sp. | reverse complement strand
AATGAAAGATCATGGCAAGCTGAGAATCTGAACCAATATCGCAAAGTACCTCCTCGCGGGAGCGGATCATAGGAAAATGGGCACTTAGTTTATTAGGAAATAAATTTGGTAATTGATTGGACAAAGAAAATCCTCCTTCATAACAGAGTACAAAATGCAAAGCATATCAAGCAGAACCGTTGACATCACATAGGGCATTTAATAGTAATCGGGTAACAGTGATGAAACATCTCATGATTTATAAATCTGCAAATCCAAACAAAGTGTAAAAAAATATTTATCTAAATGTATGATACAACAATAAAGTAAAAATGTCAAATAAAAACAAAATTATTATTTCATGAATAAAAGTATAACCGTTTTGATATATTGTAGAGAGGCTACTCTGGGGAACTGTATGTTAAATTATATATGGGCATTTATGATCCTTGCAGGAATCATTGTGGGTGCATGTATGGGAACGATGGAAACAGTATCCTCTGGTATACTGGATTCTGCAAGAGAAGCGATACAGCTTTGTATTGTTATGCTGGGGGTGGTTGGCATGTGGACCGGAGTAATGAAGATTGCAGAGGAAACAGGCCTTGTGCGGCAGCTAACGAAGCTGTTGCGACCGCTCCTTCGGATTTTATTTCCGCATATCATAGAAGAAGAGCAGATAATGGGATATATCGCTTCCAATATGATTGCAAACATGCTGGGATTGGGCTGGGCGGCTACCCCTACGGGGATCAAAGCAATGAAAGCACTGGATCTGATTCACAAAGAACAGTGTAATCGGACTGGAGAAGATCCGGATGCGGCGAGTGATGAGATGTGTACATTTATGGTAATCAATATCTCTTCATTGCAGTTGATACCGATTAATATGATTGCCTATCGAAGTCAATATGGCTCTGTACATCCGGGAATCATTATTTTGCCGGGACTGATAGCGACTATGATATCTACATTGGCAGGAATCCTTTACAGTATGTGGAAGAGCAGAAGGAGGCGGAAATGAGGCTGATCTCTGTGATATCCAGTTTTATGATACCACTGGTGCTGTTTTATATTGTAGGATATGGAATCATAAATCGGGAAAAGGTATATGATATATTTATTGCAGGTGTACAGGAAGGATTTCGTATCGTGATAGCCATAGCACCGACATTAGTAGGGCTGATGGTGGCGGTTGGCGTGATACGAACATCGGGGGCGTTAGATCTGCTGGCACAGATTTTAAAGCCGGTTGGTCAGGTATTACGGATTCCGGCTGAAGTGATTCCCTTGATTCTGGTTCGTGGGTTCTCTACATCTGCGGCAAATGGGCTGGTGTTTGATTTATTCAAGGCATATGGTACCGATTCGGAAATCGGCTTGATTGCATCGATTGTAATGAGCTGTACGGAAAGTGTTTTTTATATTATGTCTGTTTATTTTCTGGCGGTTAAGATAAAGAAAACCAGATGGACGCTGGCAGGCGGCTTGATTGCATCGTTTGCCGGAATTGCAGCCAGTGTCATAATTGCAAGATATATGATGCACTAGATAGATAAAAAGGATGACAAGACCGCATAAATGTGGCAAAATAGAGATAGGTGTTAAGAACGTACAGGATAAGAAACAGGCAGGAAAGGAAGAACCATGGATAATAACTTTTTCTCAGAGGAAGATCTGGCCGGACTGTTCGATGAACTGGATGAGCAGGCCATCGAGGAGGAGATTGAACAGATGTCAGATAAGGAGACAGATGCTTCATATCTGCGATTTAAGGAGATTATAGAAAAGCATCGGGCAGACGAGTAAGAAAAGGCGGTCGTTCCATCTTGGAATGACCGCCTTCGTTTGGTAAACCGTTATTAGTACTGTATCAAAATACCGGTTATTGTACCGATTCTATATAGGCATCAACCTGCTTGCGAAGGGTATCAAAGTCGCAAGGTCCTGTTTCCAGAATAACCTGATGGTATGCAACTTCATCAAATGAATCACCCAGCTTATTAACCGCATAGTCTCGAAGTTCTACAAACTCCAGATAGCCGACAAAGTACTGTGGATAATATCCGGGCTCCTCAATCATCATGTCATAAAGGTCCTGAGCCATACTTCCGTTGAAGCCGATACTATTCATATAATCAGCCAGCTCATCTACAGTATATCCATAGTAGTTTACATAAATGTCTGCCAGACAACAGAATGCAATGTTTTGTAATTCACCGGCAACATACATTTCCCGTACATATTTGTCTTCATAATTTTCATAGGTAACCCAGTTATAGGAACGCATTTCTACATACATTGCCCAGCCTTCGTCATATCCGAGATAGTTAAGCGTATCCCGGATCGGATAAGGATCTGTGGAAAGGAAGTAGGTCATCTGATATAAGTGACCGGGATATCCTTCATGGGCATAGGTGGCGGATAAAGAACCGGCACCACCGTTGTTTTCACCGCGATTTACCTGAATGACATTGTGCGTGTAGTCATCAATACATGGTGTTACACAAAAGGCAGGAGATACGATATCTGCAATCGCCGGATCAATATCACTGATGGTATACTGTACCTCTGGTGGAGTTGGGAAAGAACCGACCATCTGACTTTTGTAGTATTCCAGAAAAGAGGCTGGTTCCGATAGCCCCTGTACGATGAAGTTTTCATCGCCATAGTATTCATTTACTACCTCCGGCGCATTGGTATATACGTCGTATAGCATATTGGTAGCGTCATCCAGAACACCCTCCAGAACCTTTTTCATTTCCGGAATGGTTTTAGAAGATCCGGTTTTGTGGGCAACGATGTATTCATAGTACTTTTTCCCGTCTGTGTAGTTGCAGATTCCACCCAGATCCTGACTCTTGCCTTTTAACGCATTTAGTTCGTCAATCATAGACTGATATGCCGGAATCACGGTATTCAGGATGATGTTGCGATTCTGATCCTTATAAGAATTCTTCTGGGTATCCGACAGTTCATCCATAGCATCTATCTTATGGTCAAAGGTGGTGATCAGGTAGTTATCATCGGTGTGAGCAAGAAACTCTTCGCACTGTTCAACTGCGTCATCGATCGCACCATCTGACATACCATAACCTTCGGAGGTACGGAACTGTTCATATTCGATACAGTATTCGAAGTAATCATCCAAAAGCTCCATCAGAGCCAGATAGTCATCGATATCGTCGGCAGAGTAAAACTCATACAGAGACATATTCAGTGGCATGTTGCTTTGTACACCGGTGACCTGACCGAATACGGTTCCCTGATACCGGCAGTCCTTCATGGAGATTTCCTGATTCATATAATGATATAAGATATCATAGGTTAACTGTTGCTTTTCATCCAGCTTATCATAGTCAAAGGACTGCAGTTCCTGAAAGGTTCCTTCTATATCGGCCCAGTCCTCCTCCAGACTCGAAAAGTCACGGTCATCCAGATCTCCGAGAGAAGGTTCCATATCCTCGATTCCGTAACCGGCGGGATCTTTTAGTGTAAAATGAAGATTCAGCGTGTTATCTGTGACGTCTTCTAAAAAAAGATCCTCCAAAAATTGGTCAAAGTCCGGATCGGCGGAAGCGACTGTAGAAGCAGAACGATTACAGCCGGTACCGGATGCCAGCAGGATCAGACCAAGACCGACTGCAGCAACCCTCTTTAATAGTGAACGTAATTTCATAGATACTCCCTTTCTATATTTTTATATCTCCCTGATTTTTGAAATGCTCATTATAATAGTATGAGAAATTATTCATTCCATGAATAATCTCACTTACATGCCTGATTAATTAAGTCGATAATGATGTCGATCGAATTTGACATCTGACTGGCGGCCATTGTACTACGATAGTCTTCCCGATGTGTATATACCTGTTCGACAGCAGCCAACAGAGATTCATTGCTTAGATCTTCTTCATGTAATACATAACTGAATCCCTGTTTTTCAAATGATTCTGCATTTAGAATCTGATCTCCGCGGCTGGCATTGGAACCAAGTGGAATCAGAATATTTGGCTTTGCAAGAGCCTGCAGTTCACAGATAGCATTGGCTCCGGCTCTGGATATGACGATATCCGCCAGAGAAAGCATGGAACTGAGTTCCTTCTTGATATACTCATACTGGACATAACCGGGGCGGTCTGCATAAGCAGGATCGACCTTGTCCTTTCCGCATAGATGAATGACCTGATAGGTATCCAGAAGAGAATCCAGACAGCTGCGAACGGCTTCATTTACCTTTACACTGCCGGTACTGCCGCCAACAACCAGAATGGTTGGTTTGTTTGCACTGAGTCCGGTAAAGCGGATTGCATCGACGGGATCCCCCTGAAACAGCTCCTGACGGATGGGAGTTCCGGTAAGAACTGCTTTTTCCTTTGGCAGATGTTCCATAGCTTCAGGGAAATTACAACAGATCTTTACAGCACTGGACAGGCAGAGCTTATTTGCCAGACCGGGCGTCATATCGGATTCATGGATAATAGCAGGGATGTGATGATTCTTGGCAGCGATAACAACCGGAACCGACACAAAGCCCCCTTTGCTGAAGACCACATCCGGCTTCAGACTCTTCATAAGACGGGTAGCCTCTCCGTATCCCTTTATAACACGAAATGGATCAGAAAAGTTCTTTACATCAAAGTAACGACGAAGCTTTCCGGAAGAAATACCATGATAAGGAATCTTCATATCCTCAATTAACTTTTTTTCAATTCCGTTATAGGAACCGATATAGTGAATATCATAGCCTTCATCCTTCAGTCTGGGAATCAGTGCGATATTCGGAGTAACATGTCCGGCGGTACCACCGCCGGTTAGAATAATTCGTTTCATAAAAGCCTCCTGCCTTATACTACTGGGAAATAGCGGCTTTTAATGCCTGTGCTAACTGATCCGGACAGGAAGTTGGGCGGAATCCGCAACGGATACCTTCCATACGTTGAATAGCTTCGTTCACATCCATACCTTCGATCAATGCAGCCACACCCTGTGTGTTACCATTGCAACCACCAGTAAACTGTACATTATGAACCTTATTGTCTACGATATCAAATGTGATCTGGGAAGAACATACACCTTTTGTTTTATATGTCATTTTGATATCCTCCTTATTAGTATATCCATATTATTATTACTGACACGATTATAACAACATTCGTAAGAATTTGCAATGAATCCATAGATCTAGGAGAGGGTATTCATTGCCTGTATCACGGATTGGATTCCGCGGGTGGAAGCAATGCAGGTCTGCCCCCCGGTTAGATGCAGGGTCAGCGTGTTGCGGTCAATGTCTTGTATGTGCCGAATATTTACGATAAATGCCTTATGACAGCGGATAAACTGTTCCGTAAGAGAAGACATACATTTAGACAGAGTACCATATAATTCCTTTGTGCCGTTTCGGGTAACAATCAATATCTTATGCGGTGTCTGGGAAGCTGTAATATACAGGATGCTGTCCTGTTCAATCTGAACCGTATGAGATCCCATTTTAAAAGAAAGCATGGCAATATCAGCAGAGTGGTTATGGCGTTCCAAGGCAGCTTTTAAACAGCTGTGAATGCGGGGGCCGATATTCCAGCTCTCATCCTTCAGGATGAAATCCATGGCCTCGATCTGGTACCGGAAGGTTAGCATCGCCATCTCAGAATGGGTGGTGATAAATACGATAAAGCCTCTGGAATCCAGTTTGCGGATTTGCTGTGCCAGTTGAAAGCCATCTATGTCGGAGTGAAGATCAATATCTAAAAGATAGAAATCTGCCGATAGCTGGTTTGCCGCCTGCCGGGCAGAAAGGAGTTCCAGAAGCTCCTGCGGGTTTGTAACAGCAGCTTGAACCTGCATATCATATTCCTCTATCAGAATCAGATTCTCAATAATTGTTTGGTAACGATTCAGCTGTGCCGCATTATCATCACATAGATATATAGATAGCATGGAAATCGCCTCCTTAGACTTCGTGATAAATCTTTAAAATCTGTGTGAAATAACCATCATCATAGGTGGTATCATGCTGGATATTCTTGTAGGACTGAAGGGTTTCGGATGCAATATGAAGTCCCAGCCCACGGTTAGTACCCTTTGTGGAATAGCTGATCGTTCCGAGCTTCCGGATATCAAGTGAAAATGCGGGGCAGCGATTGCGGATAACGATCATGACAGCCGTATCGTCGGAGGTCATTGCAATCGAGAGACCGGAGGAATCCGCAGTCGCGACGGAACCGGTATCGGAAAAATCGGTTGTGGCAGCAGAAGGGGACTGCTCAGTCAAGGCTTCTATGGCATTGTCCAGATAGATACCCATGACTCTGGCGATATCCACATACTTTGCGGACATATGCTCAATCGGAGTCCGAATCTCCAAATGAACCGGAATATTTTTCTCCATCGCCTTGATTAGTTTATTGTATAACAGACTCTTTAACTCCGGAATATGGAGATTGCTTAGTGCACCCAACGTCTGTGAAGAGTCCTGAAAGGACTGACCGGATGGGAGAATTTCAGAGTAATAATAGTCCCTCAGATGTTCCCAGTCCTGTTGATCGATATAGAACTGCATTGTTGTCAGAATATTAATATAATCATGTTTAAAGCCTCGGATTCCCTGATAGAGTTCCTCTACCTGGGTGGTATATTGTTGAAGACTGTCATACTGTGCTACCTGTGTCTGTAAGCGTGCATCCTTTTTTAGAATCCGCATAAGCAGTACAATGAAGATGGCAGTGATCAGGAAGAATGTAAGGAATAAGATCGTATTTACAGTTACATAATGCTGAGGAAAGCCCTGCGACTCCTCATAGGTATAATTATATACGAATAGCAGCGTACACAGTGTCAGGTAAAACAGCAGTAAAAGGCCTGTGTGGGCGGATAAACGAACTGCGTTTCCGATAAAACGGTTATATAGATGACGAATGCAGAACGCAGAAAAGATAAACAATACCGTTAAAAATATGTAATACGGAATAAAGTAAGCGGTTACCATTTCTGCCTCTGTCACACCGGTAATCCAATGAAAGAGCGATAGTGATAAATAGCTTAAAACAATGGATAATAAGTAATGGAACAAAGACATACACAAAGCAATGAGCTTTTTCCCTGTAAAGAAGTAAATAAAAGCCAGAGTAGATGCCAGTACCAGATATGTAAAGCAGGAAGGTAAAAGAGCCTGTGTAATAAAGGTAGCGGCAAACAGGTAAATCAATAAAAATACCTGCCTCTTTCCGGATAGCAACTCGGTTACAGGTCCAACCATAACGATAAAAAAGTCTAATGCCCCAAAGGCAAAATAACAAAATTCAAAAAATGTCATAATCTGTCGAGGATCCTTTCAATCTATTAGCAGTTATGCTATAAATATTGACATTTATGATAAATGCCGTTTGTCCCCCTCTGTGAATGCTATACTTCATATGAAAACACGTTACTTATTTTAGCATAATCATAGAGGGAAGAAAAGGAAAATGGTAAATTTTAACGAAAAATGTGCCGGAAAGATTGTGGCTTGCCTTCAGCGTGGGGAGGAGACAACAGAAGAGCAGACAGAGGTATTAGTATATGGCTATACGTTGTTGCTGGAGAATCTGTATAAGACACTGATTTTAATTGCCATTGCCTGTCTGACCCATACAATTCGGGAAACGTGTATCATCATCGGCAGCTTTGCGGCGTTAAGAAGCTGTGCCGGAGGGATCCATTGTAAGGGCAGCCTGGGCTGTACCGCTTCAATGCTGGGGATCTGGGGACTGGGGCTGATAGTCGCCCATGTGAGCATTCCGGTTCCGATGCTGGCGATTTTGTTGGGAATTACGATATGGATTATTGTGCGATATGCACCCCGCAGTACACAGAATAATCCCATTGTAGATGAGGGAGTACGGAGACGGAAAAAGATAGGTAGTATAGGTGTTGTGGCTGCAATGAGTGTGGCCGGAGGTATCTGTTATGGTCTGGGTGAACCATCGGTGCTGAATATGATATTGACTTCCATGTTTTTGGAAGCCTTTAGCATATTATTACTAAAGGAAAAGGAGGGTGATAGGTATGAAAAAGCTGGATGTTAAGAAGAGTGCAATGAAGCTGGGAGAACGCATTGCCAAAGAGTCCGTAGGAAAGAGCATTCCCTGCTATTTCTATGAGCCAAAGATTCCTGCTGCATTAAAGCAGAGCAGATAGGAATCAGACGGTACAAGGTATCAGTTGAGATACTGGGAACAGATGCGGTAACGCTTGTGACATAAAAGGCGGCATTTGGGACAAAACACGAGGATTGAGAATAAATCGTGCTATAGTACTCATAGTTACTGATATAGCTAGGGAAATGTTAGTGACAGATTGCACACCTTGTGCTTAGAGATGGGAGTAAAGATATCATATCTGGAAACGGGTATGGTATCTTTTTTAATTGGAGACAATCAGGGACAATAGGTGTATAATAAGCAAAAATACACATATGACAGGAGGCTGCTATGCTGGGAATTATCGGCGCAATGGATGAAGAAGTAACGAAGATTAAGGAACAGATGGAACAGGTTCAGGTGAAAACCAAGGCATCAATGGACTTCTATCGGGGAAAGATAAAAGGAAAAGAGGTTGTTGTAGTTCGATCCGGGATCGGTAAAGTAAATGCGGGTATTTGTGCTCAGATACTGGTGGATGATTATCGGGTAGATGGAATTATCAACACCGGAATAGCCGGATCCCTTCGCTCTGAAATCAATATTGGTGATATTGTAATATCTACGGATGCGGTTCAACATGATATGGATGCGGTTGCATTCGGATATCCGTTGGGACAGATTCCGCGGATGGATACGCTGGCGTTTCAGGCAGATGAGAAGCTGGCAGAACTGGCGGAGAAGAGTTGTCATAAGGTGACTCCGGAGCTGGGAGTCTTTCGAGGAAGAGTGGCCAGCGGAGATGCATTTATTGCGAAGAAGGAACGCAAGCAGATGATCGAGGATGAATTTCATGCCTATTGCTGTGAAATGGAAGGTGCCGCGATTGCACAGGCAGCACATTTGAACCAGATTCCGTTTGTGATTATCCGTGCGATATCGGATAAGGCGGATGACAGTGCACATATGGACTATCCGGCGTTTGAGGCTATGGCCATTGAGAACTCCGTACATATTATATTAGAAATGGTGGTGAATCAGTAATGGAAAAAATCGCAAGCTTTACAATCAATCATTTAGCATTACTGCCGGGGGTATATGTATCCAGAAAGGATCATATCGGAGACCAGGTAGTGACAACTTTTGATATCCGGATGACGCGGCCGAATCATGAGCCGGTCATGAATACCGCAGAGGTGCATACGATCGAGCATCTGGGTGCTACATTTCTTCGAAACGATAAGGAGTATGGAGATAAGGTCGTATACTTTGGACCAATGGGATGTCGGACGGGCTTCTACCTGTTACTGACCGGAGACTATGAGTCTGTAGATATCGTGTCGTTACTGACGCGCATGTATGAGTATATGGCAGCGTTTGAGGGAACGGTACCGGGAGCGTCAGCAAGAGACTGTGGAAACTATCTGGATATGAATCTGCCGATGGCAAAATATCTGGCACAGAAATATCTGGATGAGGTGTTGTACTGTATCTCGGCAGAGCAGCTGGTATATCCGGAGTAGAGAGAACTTATAAATAAGAAAAGAAGGTAGAAAACAGGGGGTGGCAGGATGATACGATTCTATAACGGAAAGGTTCTGACGATGGATTCCGATATAGAACTGCATGAGAACTATGAGGTTTGGACAGACGAGGATCATATCGTATTTGTGGGCTCCGCAGAAGCAGCGAAAACGCATAGAACGGTGGAGGGGAGTTTTGAACGGGAGATAAATCTGCAGGGGAATCTGTTGATGCCGGGTTTTAAGGATGCACATACCCACTCACCTATGACATTTCTCAGATCCTATGCGGATGATTTGCCACTTCAGGAGTGGTTATACAACCGGGTATTTCCGATGGAGGCGAAGCTGACACCGGAGATGATCTATCACTTTACGCGGCTGGCGGTTTTAGAGTATTTAACCAGTGGAATCACAGCCAGCTTTGATATGTATGTAGAGCCGGAAGCAAATGCACAGGCGAATATTGATATGGGGTTTCGAACTGTTTTATGTGGGACCTTAAATGACTTTAAGGACTCGGTGCCAGCACTGGAGAATTTCTATAAGAAATACAATTCCCGGCATCCGCTGGTGTCCTATCGGTTGGGTTTTCATGCTGAGTATACGACATCAGAAGTGTTATTAAAGGAGCTGTCTGCATTGGCAAGGCAGTATCAGGCACCGGTTTATACACATCTTTCAGAAACCCAAAGAGAGGTGGAAGAATGTATCGAACGCTATGGGAAAAGCCCGGTGGAGGCACTGGCGGATCTGGGGCTGTGGGATCATGGTGGAGGTGGCTTTCATTGTGTCCATGTATCAGAGGCAGATATCCGGATCATGAAGGAGAAGGGAATCTGGGCTGTGACAAATCCCGCCAGCAATGCGAAGCTGGCAAGCGGTATCGCACCGGTCACGGCGATGCTGGAGCAGGGGATTCCTATGGCAATCGGAACCGATGGACCTGCCAGCAATAACTGCCTGGATATGTTTCGGGAGATGTTTCTGGTGACGGCACTGGCAAAGCTGCGGCAGAAGGATGCATCGGCCTGTCCGGCAGAAACCGTGCTGATGATGGCAACAACCGGGGGAGCCGGAGCAATGGGACTAAAGGATTGTGACTGCATTGCTCCCGGAAAGCAGGCGGATCTGATCGTGATTGACCTGCAGCGACCGAATATGCAGCCGGAGCATCAGATCTTAAAAAATCTGGTGTATAGCGGATCAAAAGAGAATGTATATCTGACGATGGTGGCCGGTAAGATCTTATATGAGAATCATACCTTTTACACAGGGGTATCGCCGGAGGCGGTATATCGTGAGGTTCGACAGGATATTGAGCGGCTTAAGAAGGAATCGTAAGAGAAATACGTAGAAGGATGGTCTCATTTGTCGAACGTCTTAAGTTGATTTGAAAATAGCATCGGTGCAATACTGTACAGGAACAGAACTGGGCGCAGCAGATCTGTTCCTGTGTACGTTTTAAATCATAATTCAGGGGGAATCTATTATGCAGAAAATATGGATGTTATTTGAAAACCAGAGCCTGTTTGTATATGTAATTGCGGGAGTGTGCTTATGGGGAGTGCTTAGTAAGCTGATTCTGCAGGGACGGCTGCATCGGCTGCTAAAGGCATCTGAAACTATGGCATCTACGACGCAGCGGCAGTTGAGAACCATGCGGAATCATTATGAAAATAATTTAAATATGGACCTTCAGATACATAATATGCAGGCCTTTGTGGACAAACATCTGCTGCAACTGAGGTGCTGTGGAATACCCATACGGCTATGGGATAATATGACGCTGGAGATGGCACTGTTGTCTGTGGCAACCGGAGGGCTGGGAATCCTAAATGCGATTCATAGGGGCTATGGCGAGGAAGTCATCTATAGTATATTGATGGCTACGATCGTTTCCTGTGCATGTTTGCTGACAATGGAGAATATATTTCGAATAGAGAATTCCATAGACCGACTGGAAGCGAATATCGAAGATTATCTGGAAAATAATCTGCAGAATCGGCTGGGCAGGCCGCTGGTGCAGCGATCTGCCAGAGGAACAAGGCAGACGGCTGTTACACAGGAAACGGCAGACGGTATACAGGAACAGCCGGAAGCTGTACGGGTGGATCGAATGCAGACAGTGGGAGCAGGGCGGGCAGCCGCCCGCCCCCATTCTGTAGCGCCTGATACAGAGAACCCTAAAGAGCGGGAAACTTCGGAAGACTATGAAGAGATTCCAGAGTATGAGGTTCGCAGAAGTACGGGAAAAACACCGTTACAGCAGGGGGCAGCAGTCAGACAGGACGCCATTGCTGAACAGGAGGCAGCAGCCGGACAGGAAGCGGAGGTCGTCGCTCAGGTCTTACGGAACTTTTTCTCCAGTTAAAAACAGAAAGGAAGGATCAGGTGAAAAGTAGAATGGTTCGCTGGCTCATAGGAGCCGTTTTGATCGGAATGCTGGCTGGTATGAGCGGCTGTGGAGAAATCAAAGTGGTGGATATGAGCCGGGAAGGAGAAGAAACTGCGAAAGATCAATCAGAGGAAGGAGAAACTGCAGAAGCATCCGATACGGAGGAGGCAGCAGTGGTACCGTCGACAGAGATCGTAGAGCGTTCCGATCAGGAATATGAGGCGATCAGCAATAAACTGGAGGCATGGTGGTTTAAACGGAATGAAGAGCACCAGCCCTCCGGTTGTCAGGAAGACTTTGATATCAGCCAGTATCATGCATATTATGTGAATCGGGACGCAGAAGACATGGTGATCTACCTGACGTTTGACTGCGGATATGAAAACGGATATACAGCCGAGATTCTGGATACACTAAAGGAACAGAATGTCAAGGCTGTATTTTTTGTGACGCAGACCTATATCCGGGATAATCCGGAGCTGGTGATTCGTATGAAGGAAGAAGGCCATCTGGTGGGAAATCATACGATTACGCATCCGAGTCTTCCATCCCTGTCGATCGAGGAACAACGCCAGGAAATCACGGGATGTGCGGCCTATATGAAGGAAGCAACCGGGTATGAGATGGATCCGTATATTCGTCCACCTAAGGGAGAATATAGCGAGCGGACACTGCAGTTGTGTGAGGATCTCGGATACTGTACGATATTCTGGAGCATGGCTTATCTGGACTATGAGGTGGATAACCAGCCAACGCCGGAGTATGTCATCCAGCATTTTGATAAATACTGCCATCCGGGAGCCATGCCGCTTCTTCATAATGTATCCAGTGCAAACACAGCCGCCCTGCCACAGTTGATACGAAATCTTCGCGAGGCCGGATATCGCTTTGGTACAATTGATGAATTTTGCCACTTTTAGTCGTAATGTAGGAAATAGGGGGAAAAACCGCCGAATAGTGCTTGAATTTCATGAATGCATTTGATACACTAAGGGGTGCGAAGAATATAAGTATTGCGCGGAGAAAAAATACAGATAAGGAGAGATAGTAATGGACTACAATATTAGTTTTGATTACAGTAATGCAAGATTCATGGTTTCAGATGATAATCTGAAGGCTATGAGCAAGCGGGTATTAGATGCGAAGGAAGTACTGGTAAGTCGTACCGGAGCAGGTAATGACTTTCTGGGATGGCTGGATCTGCCTATCAACTATGATAAGGAAGAGTTTGCCAGAATCAAGAAGGCAGCAAAGAAGATTCAGAGTGATTCTGAGATCCTGATTGTAATCGGTATTGGTGGTTCTTATCTCGGTGCGAGAGCAGCGATCGAAGCATTAAGACACAGCTTCTATAATGTCATTCCAAAGGAGCAGCGTAAGACTCCACAGATCTTTTTTGCGGGAAATAACATCAGTTCCACTTATCTGGAGCATTTGTTAGAGGTTGTAGGAGATCGCGATTTCTCCATTAATATAATATCAAAGTCCGGTACAACAACAGAGCCGGCGATTGCATTCCGACTGTTCAAGCGTCTTCTGATCGAGAAATACGGAGAGAAGGAAGCAGCAAAGAGAATCTATGCTACCACAGATAAGGAGAAGGGTGCATTGAAGCATCTGGCAGACGCAGAAGGCTATGAGACCTTCGTAGTTCCGGATGATGTAGGTGGTCGTTTCTCTGTTCTGACAGCCGTTGGGCTTCTTCCAATCGCTGTTTCCGGAGCAGATATTGATAAGCTGATGGAAGGTGCTGCATATTCCAGAGACTTCTGTCTGACACAGCCATTTGAAGCAAACTACGCATTACAGTATGCGGCTATCCGTAATATCCTGTTAGAGAAGGGTAAGACGATGGAGATTCTGGCAAATTATACCCCATCTGTTCATTATATCGGTGAATGGTGGAAGCAGCTGTTCGGTGAGTCAGAAGGTAAGGATGGAATGGGTCTGTTCCCTACAGCCTGTGACTTTACAACCGATCTTCATTCTTTGGGTCAGTTTATTCAGGATGGTACCAAGAATCATATCGAGACTGTACTGGATGTACAGAATCCTCGTAGAAAGATCATCATGGAGCAGGAGGACAATGATCTGGATGGTATGAACTATCTGGCGGGCAGAACGGTAGATTTCATCAACCGTCAGGCTATGACCGGAACGATTCTGGCACATGTGGATGGTCAGATTCCAAACCTGAAGATCACGATTCCACATATGGATGAGTATTGCTTGGGTGAGCTGTTCTACTTCTTCGAGTTTGCATGCGGTGTCAGTGGATATGTACTGGGTGTTAATCCGTTCAACCAGCCGGGTGTAGAAAGCTACAAGAAGAATATGTTTGCATTACTTGGAAAGCCGGGATATGAGGAGCAGCGTGAGCAGTTAAAGGCTCGTTTAGAGAATCAGTAAAGTGATGGTTCAGATCGCTTAGTATTGTAATAGTATCCGCATGCACAAGGACATTGGAGAATGACTGTGTATGCGGATTTTTTATAGAACAGAAGGAGGTTGGAATGAATAGAAGAAAGAAGAATCGGATCGGGATGCGGATCTTTGCTGTTCTTATGTTCATTGCGGTCTCCTGTATCGGGATAGAGCCGGAACCGACCAGACCGGATGCATTTTCCAACACAAAGGAAACAAAGCAGCAGATAGGGAAAGCGGTTCCGAACCTTGAGGCAGGGGCGGTAGAAGAAACGGCTGCGTCTGATGCAGAACTGGTATTTGAAATGCCGCCAGAGACACCGGAAGCGACCGGAACAGAGACACCGGCGGAAGAGATTTCGGATCCGTTTTCTGATGCGGTATTTCTGGGAGATTCCCGGACAGAAGGGTTTGTGAATCTGACGGATATTCATACTACAGCATATGCATACCGGGGGATGAATGTGGCATCCGTCTATACAGATCCGGTCATTAATATAAATGGAACCAATATGACAGTTATGGAGGCACTGGCGGGAACCAGCTATAACCGGGTATATCTGATGTTTGGTGTGAATGAAACCGGATGGCCGAATGAAGGGATATTCATCGAAGATTATCGGCGGATCATCGAAGATATTAAGATACAGAATCCGTCTGCTCAGATTTATATACAGTCTATATTGCCGGTGAGTCAGACCGTATCCGATAGCAGTGCCTACATAAAAAATGACCGGATTCGACTGTATAATGAACTTCTGCAGGGGCTGGCAACGGAAGAACAGGTCACCTTTATAAATGTAGCGGAAGCAGTGTCCACAGATGGAGTACTGCCGGAGGATGCTGCAGTGGATGGTATCCATTTAAAGAAAGAATACTGTGATAAATGGCTGGAATATCTTCGGCAATACAGCTAGGAAGAATTGAAAAAATCGTCTGATTGTGCTACAGTAAATTTATGTATTTACATTTTAGAAGAAGTGGTAAAAGGGAGAAGCATATGAAGACGATTAGAACAAAAGTTGTGGCACTGGTAGTAATCTGTACGATCGTATCCACGCTCATTTGTGGTGGATTGAGTTTGGTTGGGATCATGAGTGTATCCAATGAGGATGCCAGTCAGATTATGTCGATGGAGTGTAAAAATAACGCTGAGGAGATCAATACAACACTGAGTCGGGTAGAACAGTCAGTAGATACACTGGCGAGCCTTGCGGAACAGTCCCTGACGGATCTGGAGGAATTCCAGACCAATCCGGAGTATGTAGAGGAATATACGGAACGGATCCGGCCGGTAGCGTTGCAGTTTGCAGAGAATACAGAGGGGGCATTAACCTATTACATCCGGTACAATCCGGAGTTTACAGAGCCGACTTCCGGTATTTTTGCAACCAGAGAGTCTGAGGATGATGCATTTACACAGTTAACGCCAACGGACTTTAGTGTCTATGATTCCAGTGATGTAGAGCATGTAGGTTGGTATTATGTACCGGTTGGAAACGGAGCTGCTACATGGATGGATCCTTATCTGAATTCTAATATTAATGTCTATATGATATCCTATGTAGTTCCAATTTATGCCGATGGTGTATCCGTAGGTGTGGTTGGTATGGATATCGACTTCAGCAAGATCGAGAATATGGCAGGGGAAATACAGCTGTATAAGACCGGTGGTGCTTGTATTCTGAACTCTGAGAATCAGGTGGTATATCACGATAGCGTAGAGTTTGGTACCGATCTGGGAGAGATGGGAAACGGTGAACTGAAAGAACTGGATGCGAATATAGCAGATGACAGCAAGGCAGGAACAGAGTTGATCTATAGCTGGAATGGCGTGAAGAAGATCTGTTACTATGAGATATTAGAAAATGGAATGAAGCTGGTGCTTTCGGTTCCGAAAGCAGAGATTCAGGCATCGTTAACTTATATCATCTGGATGAGTATACTGGCAAGTGTGATTGCAATCATTGTGTCAGCAGTGGTAGGCTTCTTCAGCAGTAACGGTATTGTAACGCCAATCAAACAGGCGACGGGAATGATCCAGCGGACCGCTGATCTGAATCTGCGTCAGGATGAAAATATGGAGCGGCTGTGTCATCGGAAAGACGAGATCGGAGCGATGGCACAGGCGATGCAGATGATGAATGCCAGACTGATGGATATGGTACGGAAGCTGGAAGAAACCGGAATCATTGTTATGCAGAATGCAGAACAGTTAAAGAACAGTTCGGGTAATATCGGTGAGATGTGCGGTGATAATTCTGCTACAACACAGGAGCTGGCAGCAGCGATGGAAGAGTCATCTGCTACGGCAGAAACTGTATCACAGAACATTGAGACTGTAAATAAAAACGCAAAGGAGATCCAGCAGTTATCTCAGGATGGAGAAAGTGATTCACAGAAGATCTTAGAGCGTGCCGAGGCACTGAGTGCTACAACACTGGAAGCAACCAACCGGACAAAGGCGATGTATGAGCAGGTACGGCAGGAGACAGAAGAAGCAATCGAGAAGTCTAAGGCAGTTGATCGCATCAATGAGCTGACACATACCATTATGGAGATATCCGCCCAGACGAATCTATTGGCATTAAATGCATCCATCGAGGCGGCACGGGCCGGAGAATCAGGAAGAGGATTTGCGGTTGTTGCGGATGAGATTGGCAATTTAGCCAGTCAGACACAGAATACGGTAAATGATATTGATGCCATTATTAAGGAAGTATATGAGGCAGTGAACAGTATGGGACAGTGCCTGAATTCTTCTACGGAGTTTCTGGAAGGCACCGTATTGGCAGATTATAATGAATTCCAGCAGGTTGGAGCGCAGTATGCAGAGGATGCCGGCAACTATCGGAAGAATATGATGGAGATTGGAGAGGCTGTGCAGGCACTGGGTACAGCGATTGACGAGATTACGGATGCGGTAGAAGGCATTAGCAGAATGGCAGAGGAATCGGCAGAAGGTATCTCAGTTATAGCGGAGAAGACCTCTGAGATCGTTCAGAAGGTAAGTGATGAAGAAGACCTGGTGACGACGAATCTGGATAAGGCACAGACACTGAGTGATATTGTCGGAACATTTACCATTGATGAGTAGATAAAGTCGGAGGAGATATGGCAGATAAGATCTTGCTGGTTGAGGATGATTATGCACTGGCTATGGGAACCGAGTATGCACTGCAGGCAGAAGGGTATCAGGTACTTCATGCCGGTAGTCTTCAGATGGCCAGAACGATGCTCAATGAGAAGCCGGATCTGATACTTCTGGACGTGATGCTGCCGGACGGAACCGGATATCAGTTCTGTCGGGAAGTACGGGGGAAGGATGTACGGATTCCGATTTTATTTCTAACGGCTGTCGGGGAAGAAGTCAATATCGTACAGGGACTGGAGCTGGGAGCAGATGATTATATAACAAAGCCTTATCGTGTAAAAGAGCTGTTGTCCAGAATCGCTGCGAATCTGAGACGTGCAAGAGTGCAGGGAAACATGGATCCGACTGTGACCGGAAGTGGGGCGGAGATCTATACCTTTGGTAAACATCGGTTTTATTTACAAAAGCTGCGCCTGATGGATGGGGAACAGCCCGTAGATCTGACACCGAGTGAACTGCGGTTGTTACGGGAACTGATACGAAATGAAGGACAGGTATTGACACGAAATCAGTTGCTGGAACGGCTGTATGATACCGGTGAGTCCTTCGTAGATGATAATACATTGTCTGTATATATGAAGCGGTTAAGAGATAAGCTGGGAGTGGATGCGGATCGAATCGATACCGTTCGGGGAATTGGGTACCGGTTCCGGAAAGAGAGTGATTATGCAGAGTAATTATGAAAGAAATCGATTTCGTATCCGTTATGGTATAACAACCGGGAGTCTGATGCTGGTGCTGGCAATCTGGTGCAGGATCGTGTGGGGAGCATGGAACTGGAAGATCTTCGGAGTTCTGGGAATTGTGTTCCTGTTTGCAGTGATATTGTATCATATTACCTATCACATGCTGAATAGTGCGTATACCGATGTCGAGCGTGTGTCACAGATTATGGCAGATATGATGGAGAAAGGAATTGATCCGCCCACAGAAGAGTATCGAGAGGGAACCGTTGGTATTCTATATAGCAACTTTTATAAGATGGTATATGCGTTAAGAGAAAGCAAAAACCGGGAGATGGAGGAAAAACTGTTTCTACGGGATATTATATCGGATATTTCACACCAGCTAAAGACACCGCTGGCATCTTTGACGGTGTTTGTTGATCTCCTTTTGGAGGATAAGGTCGAAGATCCGGAACGGAAAAAGCAGATCTTAAGGGAATCGCAAAATCAGTTAAGTCGGATGGAGTGGATGGTGCTGTCTATGCTGAAGTTGGCACGGATTGAGGCGGGGGCGATACAGTTTGAGAGACAGGAGGCACGACTGCTTTCACTTTTATCTGAGGCCGGAGAGAGTGTCCGGTATCTGATTACGAGCCGTCATCAGACGCTGACGATTGACTGCATGGAAGATATTCAACTGCTATGTGACCGGGACTGGCTGGTAGAGGCAATCATTAATCTGCTAAAGAATGCTTCTGATTACTCAGAAGAGGGAGACTCCATTCGGATCGAAGCAGAGCAGACGAATGTATATACACGTATCTATGTGAAGGATGAAGGGGTCGGAATCGCAGAGGAAGAGCTTCCGCATATCTTTGATCGTTTTTATCGCGTGCATCAGGAGGTGAATCCGAACAGTGTGGGAATCGGTCTGTCTCTGACGAAGTCGATCGTGGAAGGGATGGAAGGAACCATCCGGGTAAAGAGTGAACCGGGGGAGTATACCTGGTTTATTATTACATTTTTGAGGTGATTTCGGAATCTTACAAAATCGTAAGATGGTTTGTCACGGAAATGCAAGATAGGACTGTTATGATAGGTATAGTTGAATGAGACTATACCTTTTTTATGTTGGGAGAGATGATATGGATAATTACAGTAAGCTGGCGATTCGATATCTGAAAATGAACAGGCGGAGAAGCAACATAACCATACTGGGTGTTGTGATAACAACAACGCTGTTGTTTTTGTTCTTAAACTTGTCCTACTGCGGACTGTTGCATATGCGGGAAACCTATCGGGCAGACGGTGATTATGAGATGGTGTTTTTTACGCAGACAGAGGAGTCGGCGAAGCAGCTGTTAGCGGATTCCAGAGTGCAAAGTGCGTACCTGGGACCGTACTATTACCGGGATATCCATGGGATTGAGGAAGAGGTTTTGTATCCGAACTGTCTGTATGTAAATGTAGTTCATCCATACTCGATGGAGCGGGTATTTCAGGCACTGTGTTCGGAGTATGGTGTGGAAGGAGAGTTAAATTCCTCAGTAGCATCCACCTATTTTCAGGGAGGCGAAGATGACCTGATGGTGGTTGTAATCCTGTTCATTCTGTTAGTTGCATATATTATGGCAATCTTTGGAGTCGGAATTGTGCGAAATGCAATTCAGCTAAATGCGCTGGAGAATATCAGAGACTATGGAAATCTACGGTGCATCGGAGCAACCAATCGCCAATTGAAAGGTATGATTTATCTGCAGGGAGCGATTCTGGAGCTGATTGGAATTGGAATCGGTATGCTTTTGGGTATGGGGGTCAGTGCAGTGGTAACGAGTATTTTAGAGTGGCCGATAGGATTTCAGCCGCTGATTCTGCCAATTATCCTGATTCTTTTTATGGGGGATCTGTACTTTACCATGGGAGAAAACAGTAAACTGATCACCCGGATGTCACCGGTCAGTGCGATACGGGGAGAATATCGGATTCGGAAGGAGAAGATCCGGCTTCATAAGAGCCGGCTGTTGGGCAGAATCTTTGGTGTTGACGGAGACTATGCGTATAAGAGTCTGATGCGGAATCCGAAACGGTTCTATCGAACCATTGGAGCTATGACGATAGGGATGGCAATGGTCATTACCTGTGCGGGTTTGTGGAATACAGTTGTACAGGCCGCTACGGAGACGAAAAAGGGCTACGGATACTATCAGCTATATGTAAACAATACGCTGAATGGAACGGAGACAATAGAGGGTGTACAGGCAAGTCTTCCTTCCGTAAAGCTGCTGGAAGAGGTAGCGGAGTTTCCGACCGTAACAGAGAGCCGGAGAGTGTATGCGGCAGAAGCCTGGCTGGTAGATGCGGAGGCGTATTACAGTCATTATAATCAGAAATATTGGGGACAATTTTCATGGAAACAAACATGGTTGGAGAATTATGTCATGATGCAGGAAGATCAGAAGGTTGATGAGGAGGCCCGCAGTCAGAGTGTAAATGAGTTGATGCCATTGACCTGCTATGGATATGATGCGGCAGGAATCAAACGATGCCAGTCGACGTTAATTGCAGGTTCGCTGGATATCAGTGAGGATGGAATCATTCTGGTGAATCCTACAAAAACATATTGGATCGACACTGAGAATGGAAGTACCTATCAGACGATTACAACTACAGATTACCGCGTGGGAGATACGATTTCTCTGGTCAATATGCGACGGTTTCGGGAAATGATGGAACCAAAACTGCAGGAGATCGATACACAAAGAGATGAAGAACAGGCAAGACTTCGGGAGCAATATACAGACACAGAGGACGCCAATAAGCTGGATAATGAGCTGTGGCTGGCAGAAAGTCAGGCGGAATGTAATCGGCGGGATGCTGCCTATGCCTGCTGGAAGACGTTAATGGATGAGGGCGATTATAGAACCTATACGATCGAAGCAATCTTATCGGAGGATCCGAATGCGGCGGCAAGTATCGATGAAGAATCGTATTATATAGGAGATTGTAAGCTGATCCTGCCTATGGAGCAGTATTATTCGATAACCGGAACGGATGAGAGTATGTCCACCGGAATACAGTACCATTTGGAAAGTGACAGAGAGGCTACGAGATTAAATGAGATCTGGAGCGAAATGTGGGATGCAGTTGTCAATGGGGGGGATAGTCCACAGGTAACCGTTTCAGAATACCTATGGACAGTGGAAGAGATAAGGAGCATGCAGACACCATTGTTAATTGCAGTATTGATTCTGATATTTATTATCCTTATGTCTGCATTGAACTTCATAAATGCAACTGCCAGTAACCTGCATCTGCGGCGAAAGGAGTTTGCACAGCTACAGGTGATCGGCGCATCAAAGAAACGAATTATGAAAATGACGTTAATGGAAGGTATTATAACGACACTCATAGCAGATCTTTGCGGCGTGTTCTTGGGTGTCGGCATCAGCATCTGGTTGAACTACTATATAGGACAGGTCTGGGATATGCCATATCATTTCCCATATGTGGCAGTGGCGGTTTGTGTGATCGGGTCGTTCCTACTACTGGTAGGCTCCATCTATGTACCAATGCGCAGGCTGACCGGAGAGATGATTTCGGATCTGACCAGTGGCGGGGATTGATCGAATATGAACGAAAATAGCGGAATAATAGGAGGAATCGCATATGGATATTGTAACAATGGAACATGTGACAAAGGTATACGGAGAAGGGGACAGCAGAGTGTGGGGGCTGCATGATGTTAGTCTGACGATTCAACAGGGAGAGGTTGTGTCAATCGTAGGAGCGTCCGGTTCCGGAAAATCAACCTTGCTTCACATCATGGGTGGTGTGGACAGTCCCACCAGCGGAAAGGTTGTGGTAGACGGAAGGGATATTACGAAGCTGAATGATGAACAGATGGCAATCTTTCGGAGAAGAAAGGTTGGATTTGTATTCCAGGCATATCATTTGATTCCGGTATTGACAGTGGAGGAGAATATTACGATGCCGATCCTGCTGGATCATCGAAAGCCGGATAAGGAGTATGTAGAACGAATCATGGAGATGTTAGGACTTCAGGATCGTAGAAAGCATTTGCCGAATCAGTTATCCGGTGGTCAGCAGCAGAGAACCGCGATTGCCAGAGCTTTAGCAAACCAGCCGTCGTTGATACTGGCAGATGAACCGACAGGAGCGCTGGACTCCAAGAACGGAAATGAGGTTATTGCATTGCTGCAAAACTCCGTAAAACAATTAAATCAGACATTAGTTCTGATTACCCATAATATTGACCTGGCAAGAGAGGCTGATCGTATCATTAAGATCGTGGACGGAGAGATTCAGGAACCGGCATGATTGGATGAGAAAGTGAGGAAAGAATATTATGAATCGAACGAAATTAAGAGGAATCTGTGTATGTCTGTTCACCTGTCTGGTGCTTCTGCTGACCTTTGTTTGTCCGGATCCGGTGCAGGCAGCAACACCCAGAGTTATGATGTGGGGATATTCTGTGACAGAGGGAGAAATCTATGCAGGAGAAGAATTTGAACTGTCGCTGGTACTTCGTAATACAGCAACAACGGCTGTGAAAAATGTTAAACTGACGATTTCCACCGAACAGGGAGAATTCCTTCCGGTAGATGGTGCGGGAACGGCTTATGCAGCAAAGATCGGTGGGCAGCAGGAGGAAACATTTACATTTAAACTGGAAGCCATACATGGATTAGCGGAAAAGTCGTACAAGTTGAAGCTGAAGACAGAGTATGAGGGAAATGACGGGACCGGTTATACCGTCGAAGAAGAGATCTTTCTTCCGGTTTCATTAAAACAGAGACTATCGGTTACAGATGTATTTATTCCGGAGAGCGACATTCAACTGGGGGATACTGTAGAGGTTGGAGCATCTGTTAATAATCTGGGAGACGGGACGCTGTATCATGTATCTGCTCATTTGAGTGGAGATAACATAGAAGAAGCAATCAGCTACATCGGGAATATTGATGCCGGAAAGCAGGGCAACATTGATATATTAACAAAGGCAACTGCGGTGTCGGAAATGGGAAACAAAAATAAACTGACGATTACATACGAAGATCAGAAGGGGAACCAACAGGAGGAAACGTATGAAATATCGGTGTTGGTGGCACAGCCAAGCTACGAGAATCTGGAGAAAGTAAAGGAAGCACCAAATTACGGAAAAATCTGGACCAGAATCATACTGGTGGCAGTGGGTGTACTGCTGATAGCAGGGATTACGATCGGTATAATAAGAAAACGGAAAAGAAAGCAGAAGATGCTGGAGGAATTTTAGTTTATGAGATGGATATGGCATATGTGTTATGTAAATATGAGACAAAGAGGGATACGGACCTGGCTTACCATACTGGGAGTTGTGATCGGTGTCATATCCATTGTGTCATTAATGGGCATCGGACTGGGAGTAAAAAAAGAGCTTCTGCACATGACAGAAAGTGAGGGAGGGGCTACACAGATATCGATCTACGGCATCACTGAGGGAAAACGGAAGGATAGGATGTTGACAGATCGTAGATTGCAGGAGGTTATGGATCTGGAGGGCGTGGCGGCTGTCTATCCGGTTCTGACCGTCAATGCGGAGATTATGTATAAGCAGTATCAGGGGTATTGGCAGATTCGGGGCGTGCCAACGGAGTATCTGCAGGCTATGAACACATTACATGATGTGTATCCTGCCGGCACCGGACAAAAGCCGGAGCTGATCATGGGAAATCAGGCAGTGGCACTTCTGTATAATAATACAACAGGAATCAGTTATGGTGAGGTCTATGAGGGAAAAACGATTGATTTATCCGGGGAAACGCTGGAACTGAAGTTGGGTGATGGAGATGCGGAAATAGAAACCCGGATGGATATAGCAGATATGTCAAAAGAGGATTCCTATAGTATCTATTGTGATATCAATGTATTGAAGTTGTATCTAAAACGTCAGGCAGCCGGTGGATCGGTGATCGGGCAGCCGGTGGATTCTAATGGAGACAGTTATCAGGAATGGATCTATAGTGAGGCAATCGTAGAGGCAGAGGATATTGATGCAGTTGACAAGCTGGTAAAGAACCTGCAGGATATGGGCTATCAGGCAGAAAGCAATAAGGAATTTGTGGACTATATGCAAAAGGCAACAAAGATTGCACAGATGGTGCTGGCGGGCATTGGTATGATTGCATTAGTTGTGGCAGTAATCGGAATCGGAAATACGATGACAACAGCGGTGTATGACCGGGTACAGGATATCGGAATCTTAAAGGTGTTGGGATCAGATCCGGAGGAGTTGCTGTATTTGTTCTTGCTGGAGTCCGGAATACTGGGTGGAATGGGAGGCCTGATAGGGGTATTAATCTCGTATGGTATAACAGAACTTTTGGTAAATCATCTGGCAGTAAAGCTAATGAATCTGCCACAGGGAACTACGCTGGCGATTATACCATGGTGGCTGGCTGTAGCGGCATTCATATTTGCAATCCTGTTGGGCATTGCTGCCGGATTCTTCCCGGCTCGTTGGGCGGCAAGATTAAAACCAATAGAGGCAATGGGAAAATAAGGGAGTTATTTGCAATGCAATTCCTCTTCCAGTTTCTGTAATAATTCATTGATAGTGGAGGCCTGTTCGTCGATAGTTACAGCCTGCTCATCGATTTTATCCTGCATATCATCGATCATGTACTGTACGGTATTCTCATCCAACATCT
>UQBG01000025.1 GCA_900539185.1 uncultured Clostridium sp. | reverse complement strand
CTTGCTCCAGCTATTTGCCTTCGCTGCTTCCTTCTTCTTTGCTAACGAATCTGCTGCTGCCGTCTTTGGCACCACTGCGTGTGCCTTCTTGCTCCAGCTATTTGCCTTTGCCGCTTTCTTCTTCTCTGCCAGTGAGGCTGTATCCTGCGTCTCCGGCACAGCAGCATGTGTTTTCTTGCTCCAGCTATTTGCCTTCGCTGCTTCCTTCTTCTTTGCTAACGAATCTGCTTCCGTTGTCTTTGTGACAACGGCATGCGTCTTTTTGCTCCATGTATTCGCCTTTGCCGCTTCTATCATTGCACTGCGTCGATTACTTGCATCTTTCTCATTCTTTGGACGCTCTGCATATCCGGTCTCCTCCGGCTCACCGTCCTTATGCGGCCGCTTATGCTCCATACCGGTCTCGCCCAGATCCAGTGCCTGCGTCGGTACTGCCACACATACCATCTCCCGGTATGCTATGGTGGTTGTCTCCACCACCAGACCGCTCTTTTCCGCATCCAGATTCCCATAGTCCTTTGCGATGACTGTGCAGCCTGTAAACGTATACGTCCGAACCGGCTTCAGCTTCGGAAACGCACATGCATTCACAAACAGAATGATCGGAAGGATCGGCTCACTTCCCAGTGGCAAAGGATCGATCAGATCGACTCCCACATAGCGTTCTACCTGAAAGGTAAACGGCTTGGAGATGGGCTTTCGTTTGATATGAACATAGTCATTCATACCACCCTCCTGAATATATTCGAATTCATTTTCTTTCTGAAAGCCCTTTACTGCCCGGCAGGGAAGGTCATAGACTCCTTCTACCCGAAGCATGAACGAATATCCGATCACCGGATTGGCTCCTGTGTTTTCCACTACTATATTCCGTTCTCCCATCCTTCACGCTCACCTCCTATCGTCTGGTGGGTTTCATATCTAAGATACTTTTTTCCTGTTGTTCCTGTTTCGAGGGATTGATCCGCTTATGAATCTCCGAGATCTCCTTGCACCATCGTCTGCGGCTGACATGATCCAGCTGCATAACCTCCGAATTCCCCCAGTGAAAGTAATATGACAGGAATGCTAACTCCTGATACATATCCTCTACCGGATAGAGCCTTATCCCTCCACGGTAAAATTTATAGGTACATCAAATGCCTCCCCACACTTCGGACAAACTGCATGGATCACAGGCGGTTCCACATCATTGATTCTCTGATACATATCCTGTAGGAATGCCAGATCTGCGGTAAACATCCGCTCTATAATATTGGCAGATACCATTGGCATACCCTCCAGTTCGGTTACCACCTTTCCCAGGATGGCAATGGTCAAATAAGACGGATTGCTCAGTACCCGCGGATCCCGTGTTGCACTGATCTCATCACCGGCAGTTGCCAGTCTCATCTTTCCCCGTCTATGTACCTCACCATTACTATCCACATATCCCTTCGGCAGTGTAAAATCGAACTCTATCTCCATATGATGCACCTTATCCTTTCTTTCCAACAGGTCTGCCCGGCGGCGGTTTCCACCGCCGGATCCCCTGTCTGTTATCTGTTTCTATCTTCCGATCTGCCGATTAGTTCGGTATGATCAACTGCTCGTATGCCAGCTCCAGTGTCTCGATTGCTACTTCACTTTGCAGTGCATTCAGATCCGGTGCTGTATACTTTGCTACCCATGCATTGGTCAGCATCCAGACTCTTGCACCACTTACCTTATCGACCTTCTGCTGTGGTGCACCACCGTTGACATCGATCATCTCGATCTGTACGTTGTATCTCGGCATTGGTCCTCTGACCTCACTCACGCACTCACGCAACCAGGTCTTGAATCCATTGTCCAGCGTATAACCCATCTTCAGGGTTACATTTCCATGCTTTACCAGTCCCGGAATCTTAACCGGTGACAGGCTGTGTGCATTTCCCTGACGGAACTCGATCACATCTACAGATGCTTCGATTCCGGTTACTTCGCTAAATGCGGCATTAGCTCCGTCCACACCTTCGATCTGAACATAGAAGTTCATCTTTGTTAATGGATATGCCAGGCCGTTACCATTATCATATGCAGTCGCTGCTGCTGTTCCTGTTCCTGTTTCTGCCATAGTTCTCTACTCCTTTTCCCGTTATTCTACTCTTCGCCGCCTTCTCCGGCATCTGCTGTGTGCTGTGTTACACGGAAGATGACAAACTCTGCCGGCTTCGATGGTGCGATACCGATATTACAGATTAACCGTCCGTTTGCGATATCATCCTTTGTCATGGTCGACGTACCAATCTCAACAAAGTATGCCTCGCTGGAGGATGCTCCTGCCAGCATACCGCTTCTCCACATATTATCCAAGAAGCTGCTGATGGTCATCTGTACTCTCTGCCACAGGGTTACATCGTTTGGTTCAAATACAACCCAGTTGGTATTTGCCTTAATGCTCTCCTCTACGAAAATGAATAACCGTCTTACATTTACATACTTAAACTGACTGTTGCTGCTTGCGGTTCTGGCTCCCCATACACGGATTCCCTGTCCAGGTAATGCACGAATCAGGTTCACGCCGGCCGGATTCAGAATATCCTGCTCAGCACTTGTGTAATTGGTCTTCAGCCCGGTACAGAATACCGTCTCGTTTGCCGGTGCCTTATGTACACCTCTTGTCATATCATTTCTGGAATATACACCCAGAACAGCTCCTGAAGGTGGAATATAGTCGCTCTTTCCACTTGCACGATCCAGTACCTGAATCCATGGATGATACATTGCTGCATAGCTGCTATCGATCATCTCACGATACTCCAGCAGATCCTTTGTCTTAAACAGATCCTTTGGCATATCGATCACTGCCATCCGATTCTTCAGATTCTCACACTGTGCTACCAGTGCTACGATCACTTCCGGCATCGTTACACCCGGAATCGCCAGCATACTAACACTGGTGTTCTCCACAAATGCTGCCAGACCGGTTCTGGCTCCCGGACCATTGTCCTCGCCGATAAAGGTTGCTGCATTGATCTTTCCGATGCTGCCGTTGCTGCCGCCTTCTAACAGGAACATACCGCTGGTATTTCCCTTGCCCAGAATCTGCTCTACCGGATTCATCAGTTCCTTTGCCGGCGTGATCTCTATCGTTACCAGATCACTATTTGCCATCTTGTAACCGATATAGTTTGGATTTGCTGTGTTGAAGCTGACACCCACATAGTTTTCTACTTCCTCGTTATACCGAACACTGATATTGGTCTCCGCCAGATATACCACTGTCTTTGGTACAATCGCGGTATCTACGATATCCTTCTTAAATGCTTTTTCAAATACAACCGTATTATCATAAATACTTACGATACGGTTATATTCGCCGTCTACCGTAACCAGATCTCCTTCGCGGAAGCCGTCTACAGACTTTGCAACATAGCTGTCACCATTCTTTCCCAGAATCTGCATCTTTTTCTTTGCTACGCTGGTTAATGTTACCTGTATCCGATTTCCCCATTTTCCTTCGTTAACTGCCGTAACACTTAAGATTCCCTTCTTGACTGCTGCCTTCTTTGCATCAGCCGGAATCACTCTGGTCACATAGCAGCGGGTTCCTCCGTTTACAAAGAACTGCTCAACGCTATTTGCCAGATACCGATACTCACCATATTCGAACTCATTTAATGCTCCTCCGAACAGTCTGGTAAAGCTCTGCATACTGGTTACTAATACCGGTGCCCCTACTGTGGCACCTTTTTCTGCAAGACCGATAAAGCCCGCAGTTGAAGTTCCTACTCCTTCGATTGAACGTGGGGAATTGTCAAATTCTTCTACATATACCCCCGGTGAAAAATATTCTGCCATTATTTAACTCCTTTCTAACCGTTTAATACCTTTGTCTGTGCAGGTGACGTAATGGATATCGTCCCTCCACCTAACCCACAGGTCAATGTACATCCGACTGTCAGACAGGGCTTTCCGCCTGCCAGCGTCGTCGTCTGTGCTGCCGTCCATGTTCCCGCCGGAACCAGCGTACAGGGCTGCGGAGTCAATACTCCCAGTGCGGCTGCGGTAGCCGCCTGCACCGCCGGATTCATAAGCGATGTACACATGGCGAATGGAGGCAGGTTCGTATTGGGTGCACAGTCTGTAACTGTAGCCACCGGCATATTCCCCATCAGTACCTTTGTCTGTGATGTGACATTCAATACGCTGGGTGCTGTGCCAAAGGTGCACATGCACTGTGTGCCTGTCGTTACATATACCATACCTACTCACCTAACTTCCTTTCCGGTTCCTGTGCGTCTACTGTCTGATAGTATGTTTCCCCTCGGACAACATACCGTACCAGATAGGAATCGGTTTTGCTCTCTATGCGATATCGCAGTAGATAGGCTCCGCCTTCTTCCACCTGGCCCTTTATGATCCTTACAATCGGATCATTGACTGCATATGGCTGTTCCAATGGCCGTCGTGTCAGAATCGCCGTTCTGCTCAGCTCCTTTCGGACCTGAAACCGCTGATAGCTCTTCCGATCCCGATGAAGTAATGCATACTCCTGCCCGGTCAGCTCATTTTTACCGTAATACGTCAGTTGCTGTTTCTTTGCACTATACTCCTGAAGAAAACAGGTATATGTATTTAAGGAAACCGCTTCCAACTCTTCTATACCATCCATAGTACCACGCAGAGTTCCATAAGCCTCCTCCGCATGCAGTGTCAGCTTCGGAATCAGCGAAACCTCCAGCATCGGATAGGACTTCTTCGATTCTCCGTATTCCACGGAGATCCTGGCTGTCTCATATCCGGCTGCCTCTATCTCGTAAACGGTATTGACATGCGGCGTATTCATAATGATGTAAACGCCACCGCCCTTATAATGGAAAAAGACCATCTTACCATTTTCCCGAAATACCACATTCCGCTCTAATATACTTTTTCCTGTTGTTGCATCCTGTAGCTGCAGGACTGCATCCAGACTATGTCTGACGATATATGCTTCCACCTAGTGTCAATTCCTCCCTTCCTCATTCATTGCTTTGATACCAAATGCTGCATCTACAACTCTTGGCGTGTCTACGACTACCTCGCTGGACAGAAAGACCGGTGCTGCCTTATAAAACAGACTGATCTGATATGGCTTATTAATCGCCTGCCATACCCTCACCTTTTCCTCCAGACTTATCTTCGCCTGAGACAGTACAATCGGAGGCTCGTCGGCATCCAGCCATGGCTGTAACTGATTTGGCCGCACAGAACTGTTATCATTTACGATCTGTGCAATCCTCCCAATGATCTTTTGGATATCCGGGGCCTTTAACCCCATCTGGGAAGAACCATTGATAAAAACCATATAGTATAAGCTATATGGATTAGGTGGCTTCTGTAATCGCACGCCCCCTCTGGCCATCAGCGGCGGCTGTGCTACCTGTCCCTCCTCCTTTACCTCATACAGATACAGACCTACAATGTAGTCTACATCCTGAGATGCCGGAGATGAGATCTCAATGTTGTTCGGGGATGGTATCGGCTCCGGGCACATTTTTTCCCGTAAGGTCTTCACAATATATGCGCTGACATCTGCAATAATCGTATAATCTGCCATTTAATCCCCTCCTTTTGTTAATAGTGCCTGATATATTTCATCTGCCAGCTCCTTCTGCGACTGTGTGTATAAAATGCCCACACTGCCGTTATCCATATACTCGATCTGACAGTCGAAATTCTGAGTTGTAAAATCACCCGGTATATAAATATAGGTCTGATATTCTGCCTTGCGGTTCATGGTTGCTGCCGCATCTGTATTCGACCGGATTCCGGTCTTACCGGCAGTAAACTCATAGTAATCCTTTCCCTTTTGGAGCGTTACCACCATTCTGGAATCATCATATACATACCGATATCCCAATGCTTCTGAGATCGTCTTAGTCGACGCATATTCCTCCACCGTTCCGGCAAGCTTTGCATACACATACCGGGAACCGTTTCTCAGCATTACATCACTATAGGATGCAGCCAGTTCCTTAATCGCATGGCTGTTCTTAATCTCTCCATACCACTCCAGTGCCAGCACCGCCTGCTGCTGCTGTTCTGCCGACAGACTCATAAACGGGCCGCCCATCAGTTCCTCCAGATAGCTCTCTGCTTCCTTTGCCGTCAGACCATTCTGGCTGCTCATATCCTCTCCGGTCTCAATCAGGCTGTTCACTCTGGAACGAAGCTGCTCATCGGTGTTACTCTCTGTATCTCCCGCCAGTGCCAGTGCATTCTTTATATCCTTCAGTACTCCTGTGACCGCACCGCTGTTGGATCCCATCAGTGCCTCCAGACTATCCAGTGCCTTGCTGACATTGTCCTGATTTCCACTCTGGATCTCACTTACGGTCGTCTCTCCGATTGCGATTGCCGTTGCACCCGCTGTTCCATTGCTCAGACATGCGGCTGCCCACGCCTTATCCGCCTCGCTGGCAGTTGCCGACATCAGGGTATCTGAATACTCTTTTTCCAGATTTGCAATATCCTGATCCTTTGCCTGAATCAGTGCATCGATCCGGTTTGCCTCACCGAGCTGGTTTTGATCCAGTGCCGCCTGCTTATCCTGTAAAAGCTGATTCTTTTCATCGATCAGTATGCTCATATCACTGCCGCCTCTGCTGGAATTCACCAGATCTGTCAACTGCTGCCGTAACCAGACCAGATGCTGTTCGACGGTTTCCGTCGCTTTATCCTTTGCCTCATCCTGCTTCACAGCCGACCGGAACTCATCCACACCCTGAATCAACGTCGTCATATATGCCTGCGCCGCCTCATTGGACATCCGCATGATCTTGGCACTGATCAGGAACTGATATTCCGTCCTCACCGCATTTATACTGCTCTTTGTTTCCTCCGCATACTGTTCCATCAGGATGGAATTTCCCGCAGCCTCCTGCCGGTTCTCCTGAGAAATACCCGCTCCCAGACTATCCTTGTATGCCTGCTTTCCCTTCGGCAGCAGGGTTTCATTCAAGTATTTCAGCTCTGCATCGCCCTTATCTACGGTATTATTCTTTATATTGTAAAGGTATCCCAGTGTCGTCAGCGTCGCTTTGCATGCGCCGGTATCCGATGCCCGTGCACCTGTCACCAGTTCCTGCATCAGACGGTATTCCTCCTGCCCCAGAACCGTCGTTCCGCTGGCAAAGCCTTTTGCCGTATACTGATTGATGCTGGACTGTAGATTGCCCTGTGACTCTATCACTGCCTCCGCCACTGCACTGTTATTCCCGGCATCGATCTGATTGCTCAGCTCTCCCAACCGATCATACAGCTTCGTATACAGGCTGATCCTTCTCTCTGCATCCAGCTTACCCATAACAGACATCAGAACCTCTCGTTCGTCTCCTTCATTCAGAGACGAGGATACCTGCTGATAGTAGGTATTCACTGCCTGTAACTGTTCTTCCCACTGTTTTACATCCGGATCTGACCGCATATCCGTATCAAAGAATCCCTTGACCTTCAGCCGCAGCTCCTCTGTCTTATCCTTATCCTCCGTGGAAGCATCTTCCCCTTCTCCGGATCCGCCGCTTTCTCCGGTATCACTGCTTTCCAGCAGTTGATACTGTGTTGCCAGCGGCCGTAGCTCCTCCATACTCCGCAGATCATACGGATCGTTGATATCAAAGATATTCACCGGCTGCCCGGTCAGCAGATCATAGGTAATACCATCTGCCTTCGTATAATGTGTAAAAGATAACCCTTCTATCACACTGTTGGAGATCGGTGTTCCGGCTGTCGAAATATCTGCAATCGATGTGGCGGATGAAACCTCATACCAGACACCTCCACCCAGCTCTGACTTATAGTACATATCCGGCTGTGAAAAGGTCGATGCCGAATCATACGCAATCTGGTATAAATCATCTGTCAGTGCTCCGATATAAATCAGGTGGGAGCCCACTACCAAAGTCGCATTCCCGATATCGCCATTCTTTACATTTACCGATGCAGGCGTCACACTGCTTTCCTGTTCATCCGGTGCCGCCAGCGCATAGATTCCGATCCCCAGAAGCGTGGCCAGAACAGCCATTCCCAGTCCGATATAGATCGGTGCTTTCTTTTTCCTTCTACTTCGTATCTGCTGCATGGTCTCCCTCCTTTCCTACTCTGTCTTCTTCTCAATCAACCGCTGATTCTCTGTATCGATCTGACATTCATACAGTTGACTCTTACTGCTGTCATAAAATCGAACCGTCAATCCGGACAGATCCGATGCGATCAGTCCCAGATATTTGAACTCTGTCTGTATCGAAAGCTTCTCCTGTCCGGCCAGACAGATACCGTCTGCTGTCCATATATCATAATATTGGATCTCTTCCTTCTCTGTCCGCATCCCCAGTGTTGCGATCCCGGCGGCTCCTCCGGTTCGTAAGGTATAGGTTCCGATGACCTCTGTCTCATCCGTCCGGATCTGATATCCGGTGGTGACGGTTAAGCATCCACTGTAGACCGACGGATCAATCGTACAGTCATCTACCACCTTATCACCGCTATACAGTCTTACAAATGCTGTATCTACGGATTCTATGGTCAATGCCAGATGCTGAATACTCCGCGAGATATCCGTCCGTTCTCCGATCTGTGTTCCATTTACCCACAGCTCATAAGCCGTAATATCTGCTCCAAAGTCCTCCGGAACATATAACCCAAACTCAAATGCATTGTTTGCTGCCAGAGAATGAATATAGTAATAGATTCCATCCTCCTCTTCCTCTACCACATAGCTGGCTCCGCCTCCCAGCACATCCCGCTCACTGTCAGCTGCAGATGTCAGATAAACAGACACCGCACCACAGGTTAAACGATCATAGCTGGCCAAAACCTTCGTATACTCTGCCAGTGCATCCAGCTCCTCTATCTGTAGATTCGCATAGTCTGTCTGCTCATCCGCCAGCTCCTCATAGCTGAACTGTCCCATCAGGTTCTTTGCCGTATCCTTTTCAAGCTGTTCCTTCGCTGTCGCAACCTGTGTCGTCAGGCTCTCGTAGGTCGTCTTTACGGCTATATAGTTATTGAAGCTGTCTGTGATCTGATCCTCCAGATCCTTTTTCACCGACTGCTCCTCCTTATACAGATCCTGATAGTTTAAGGCTGCCTCATACAAGGCATATGGTTCTTCTTCTACATAGCGGACACCATCGATCTCACCCTTTTTCCATTCCCTCGGAATCCGAATAAACAGGATCTTGAAGGAACCCTGCCACGGCTGATCAATCACCTTTAAGAACTGATCGTACTTCAGTCGGAATGCTGCCTGATCCACTTCCTCGCCATTTAACACCTGCTGTACAAAACTGTTGATCAGTTCCATATCCGTTCCATACTGATTTCTCATCAGACGATTGTTTGTATTCAGCTCCAAAAGAGCATTGGCTGTATTCACCTGTGCCTCATAATAGCCCTGATCTCTTTCACAGGCATAGGAAAGGATATCTTCCAGATTCTCCCTCTTTAGCTCTGCACTGCTATATGGATTCATAAACGTATATCCGCTTCGCACATCCAGACCAATGAGATCTGTCAGCTTTTCCTTCGCCGTTTCATAGCTTCGCATATCGCCCAGCACCTGCGTCTGTAGCTTTTCCACATCGGCTGTGATTCGGTCTACATCTGTCTGTGTAGCCTGACCGATCAGCAGTCTTGCCTCATTCTTTGCCTTTGTGTCCTCCAGAGTCTGAAGCTGCTCCTGATAAAACCGAAGCTTCTCCTGAAGGGTGTAGCACTCTACATACTGAAGGGTTACAGACTCATATACCGCATATTCATTATCCACGATCTGATGCTTGATCACATCGATATTCGCCTGAAGCTCCAGCGGCTTATAAATATATTCTGCCGCCTCATCCAACGTCGGGCTCTCCGGGAACTTGAAGTTCAGAAGCGGTGTCCATCGGAAGGTCGCCTGATCCTTCTGCTTTAGCTGAAGCCGCTTCACAGACTGGCTGTACTGTACCTCGGCTAATGCAAGCTTACTCTTTAAGGAAGTGTAATCGGAACTGTTTGTCAGCCCCAGTGCCTTCGCCTGTGCCAGTGTAATGGTCTTTCCCACCGGAACGGTCGGTTGTACGGACGCCTGCGTGTCTGTATCCATCCACAGCATATTTATAATCATTATCAGGCATAAGCAGCCTGCCAGAATTCTTTTTCCGTGCTTCATACTTCCTCCCTTCCTTCCAAACTGTATGGAATATTTTCATTCCCTCCTATCCAATCGGTTTACTGCTCGATCAGATACATAAAAAACGGTCCGCCCCGCTCCTGACAAAAGAACGTATAGGTCAGATCCTCTACCTGATATACATACAGATAAATCTCCAGATCCGTCCGATAGCTCTCTACGGATATCACCTCATCATAAACCGAGGTTGTTTTAAGCTCCGGATCCTTTGTTATCCGATCATCCTGCCTCCGAAGCAGTTCTACTGCCACTGCCTCCGGAAGTGTCGCATAGGTATTTCCCTCAAACTCAGGTTCCCCCAGTGCATCCCGAACCTCTGCCATACTACTGATGGTATTCTGTCCGTAAAGAAATGCGGAATTCAAAACATAGATCTGCGATACAACCGCCTCATCCTCTACACTGGTCTCTCTCTGGTCGATTCCGTATATCGCCTGTATATCCTTCATATATATCAAATAAGTACTGTCATCACTATAGATCCGGCTCTCTCCGGTATACAACTCCCCGATCTCAGAGGTCTTCTTTCCCAGAAACTGGTTATATACCAACCGGTCACAGTGAAAGGCTCCGCTAAAGACCGCATTATCTCCGCTATCATACAGGATGCCCTGCCCCTCCTTCTGACCTGCCAGAAACTGTCCTTCGTACTCGATGCTTCCGTCTGTCCGATACAGAGTCCCGGTTCCCTCAAAGCAGTTATCTACAAACTCACCGGTATAGCGTGTTTGTCCGGTTGAGTAAAACAGGGTACCCTCTCCGTTATACTGGTTATGCTCGAAGTTTCCGCTGTATATCAGTTCGGAATCCTTATTATACAGATTCCCGCTGCCGGTCGCATATCCGCCCTTTACATTTCCTTCATAGGCAATATATCCGCTTCGTGCCTTGATCTTCACATTCCCCTCTGCAAACCGTAACGGAATCGAATTATACCGATACACTCTGGCTCCCGCAGATGCTCCCTGCAGCAGTCCAAACGGACTGGCAAAGGTAAGCAGCACATACAGGCTGACCAGCCCCAGAACGATCACCCCTGCGAAGCACAATCTCCGGCTGATCATCCAGTTGCGAATGGTAAAATAATCATTCTTATCCTTTGGTTTTACATCAAAGATCTTCTGTAAAAACTGACGCAGTCCGGTCAATACCTTTGACCGCCAGAAGTTCGGACTTAACCAGTACCGAACCTTCGTCCAGACCGAAACGATGCTATTTTTTAATGTAGTTAACAGAACACTAAAAAAATTACTCATAAACTCCCTATCCTATATCTCCGTTCTCCAGCTCCTCCCGGAACAAACCATATGATATCTGCTCCACTTCCGGATGATTCAGATGATGTTCACAGGTAAACAGATACCACTTAATCACCTTATCCTCCGGGCACTCCTTCAACGCATCCGAAAATGCATTTCTTGCCAGATAAAAATCATCCTTGTAAAACAACCGAAGTCCCTGCTGGAATCTCTCATCTGCCCGCTGCTTTCTCCGTCGTTCCTGTTCCGGACATGCATCCAGGATCTCATAAAGCTTAAATGTCTCCCTTGCAGCCCCCACATAGCCCAGATAACGCCTGGTCACATCCGCCGCTATATCACCGATCACCGTATCCGTTACTACCATGCGGATCCCTGCCTGAAGCAACCGCTCCTGACATGTATTCAGAACCTTCCATTCATCTGATACGATAAACGGCATCGCCTGTTCTTCATCTCCGGCAACGCCATATAGGTACTCTCCCCGGTGTGCGATCATCAGCATCTGCGCGCCGGTCTGTTCCGTTTCCAGTTCATGTGCGGCATTTACGCCAAATGCAACCGCCCGCCCTGCTTCATCCAGAAACAGAACCTCCAGCGAACTTAAATCACTGCTTCCGGAAATCAGAATACCATCCTGCTCCTGCTGATTCTTAGTCAGAATCTCATATCTACGGTTCAGACTCTGTATGTACTGTAACCGGGAGCTGTTTCCGTTTCCCGTGGTCAACGCCTGAACAACAATTCCCTGAACATTTGCATAGTCGCCGGTCGACACCTCCGCCATAGAATCACGTCCCAGAATCCGCTCTACCTGCTTCGGAGCAAATCGATAATACGCCCGGAGGATCCGGTACTTTTCATAATTGGATCGTGCCGCATTCTTCACCAGCTCACTCAGACTGTTCCACATCGTCTGCATCTCATTGCTATAGATCTTCGGCTTCTTCCACTCCTCCTTGCCGGAGCTGATCACTGCCATGGCGCGGATCATCTTCTGCCACTCCCGGTTCTGAAGCACCACCACCAGAACAACTACCAGTGTTGCAGCCCCCCACAGGATCCATCCGGTTCGGATAAACCAGCCGCGAACGGCTTCTTCATTTCCCACAAGACCGGTCAGTGGAATCTGTACGCACAGGATATTCTTCCCGATCGATGCCTGCGGATCCGCCCATACCATAACACCATAGGTATGATCCACTACCACCTGACCACTGCTATGTCTGCGGATCACCTGATTCATCAGTGGATATACCGCCTTTTGATACTTCTCATCTTCGTCAAAGCTCTCATCCTCGCCCATGAAAAATACCCGGTCGTAGCCATTCGTACTCTCCGTATAAATCCCAAGATTCTCATAGTATCTTCCGTCCTCGGTTGTAACCGATGGAAGTGCCTCCTGTAATGCTGTATCCAGCCACTGTGCCAGCTCCTCCTGCTGTGACGGATCCGCATAGGCAGTATCATCCAGTCCGGATACGACGCCGTCCTCCCGTTCCACCATATGAAGTGCATATGTCATATACTGCTCCTCCATACTGCGAATCGATACATGGCAGGCATACAAATAGCCGACAAACACGACTACAGAAACGATCAGTTCCATCACTGCCAGCCGTTGAAGTGCCATCGACCGGCTGCTTAACAAAAAGGCAAATATTAAGATCAGTAGAATTGCTACTATATATATCATCCGTCTCTCCCTTATCGACTCAATGATTCGGTTCCTATCTTCTTAAAGGTATTCACAAAAAATCTTAGAAACGGCACATCCCCCGTAGTTAACTGGAATATCAGTCCAATCACTGCCAGTACAAAGAGGATCGCCGATACCCACAGCAGAATCCGAAACAGTACCTGCTGGTTCCGATAGAAAAAGCCGCGTATCCGTACCCGGATACTGTGCTTTCGCGGTTCTTCCGCCGCCATCTTCACATCATAATACAGATCCTTAAAGCTCTGGTAGGAGCCCTTTGCGATCCGCTTGCTCAAAAGCTGGTAGCTATCCGCCTTCTGTCTGGCCTTACTGACCAGCAGATCTCTCAGAATCGATGCACACAGTCCTACACAGGCTTCTTCCCCGATCGTGCCATCCATCCCGGTGATATCCAGCGGACACCCCAGTTGTATGCTGTTATCCATCCGCATATGAATCTGCTTCTGCTGCAGACACAGATACAGAAGCGGATACGGCAAGACAGAGGACATACATTCCATGATCAGATTCATACATATCGTCTCGCAAACTGTCAGGGAGAACTGCTCTCCCATATAAAAATCCTCCAGATAGCGTTCTTTGATATACTCAAACACCACGCCAAAGCCCTGACTACACGTAAACACATCTATATAGCAGGGTTCTGTCCGCCTGCTCTCTCCGGATACAATATGGAGAAACTCCTTTGCCAGCATATGATCTTTAATTATCATAACCGTATAATAGCTATGACCGGAACTACTGATATCCTCACAGATCAATACATCATTTACACAGCCGGAGTATATCTCCCTTATCGGCTCCAGAGACATATCCTTCACCTGATATCTCATCGCTTATCCTTCCTCTGACTGCTCAGCTCCCCGTTTCTTGACGATCGCATATGCGTATGTACAGATCATCGGCATGTCTGTACAGTAAATCCGGATCTCATAAACGCCTTCCTTCGACGGTGCCGTATAGATTCCGTCCGGTGTTACCTCTCCGCTTCCCGGTTCGGTCAGTTCATACGCCAGAGAACAGCTCTTCATGTTGTTGAACTTCACATTAAAGTAATAGCTCTCCTTCGTACCCAGCACAACGGTCGGCGTCTCTGCGGTTATACTCTTATTGCTGATATCCTCGGTCGTTCCCAGACTTTCGCCATTTGGAAACTTCAGTGCCACCCAGCGGAAGGTTAAGATCAGGAAATCCACATCCTTCAGGAACCGAACCGCCACAACAAAGCTTCCCTTGTCATTCAGCACCTTAACTGCCGTCTCTACACATACTCCCGGCGAGTGATCCTCCTGAAACAGATCCGGGTTGCCATATATGGTAGACTTTGTATTTGCCCCATGTACCGGGTTGTCTTCCAGTCTCTCATATCCAACTTCTACATATACATTTCCTTTTCCCAGTCCATGCATGATTTCTCCGGAATAGCGGATCTCTCCCTTTCTCGCATTGGCATTCAGCGGAATCTCCAGCACTCCCGTCTCGATCTCCGGAACTGCCCCCAGATGCTCCCGCATCGCTTTTAATGTCGGAGTGTTTGTCCGCTCCTGTGCCGGATTCCGTGTCAGATACTCCTCCCGGAAGTATGCCTGATACTCCTCCTGCCGTTTCCTCTCTGCCAGCGTCGGGATGTAATGTTTTACTGCCTGTTCCCGCACACCTTCGATGATATAAGCCGTCTCTGTCCGAACCAGATATAAGACAGCTAACGGTATATAGTCTTTATTCATGCCCATACGCCGCATTTCCAGACTCAGCTTTCCGCTTTCCCGCAGTGCCAGTTCCTTCGGTTTGATATCGGACACCGTAATCTGCAGATTCATATTATTCTGCACATCTACCTTTACACCATCTACCGTTCCCTGTGCGGTACCTGCCTTGATCACGATATAGGTCTCTGTGCCTGCATCCGCCTCTGTCCGAACCCAATAGTCCTTTACCAGTGTTTCCCCCTGCTTCAGCCCCGCATGATCGATCCCAATCCGCATCTCATGGGCCTGATCCTCCGTTGCAAATCCCGGCATCTGCAGAACTGCCTCATAGTCCAGATGGCACTCCCGATCCGACTTCTTTATAATCACCAGCTCCAGCTTCACATACCGGTCACAGCACACTGTCGTCGGCATCCGGAAGGAAACCGTATAATCCGGTGTATCCAGAATCGGACTGCCCGCAAAGAACTCGGTATCCATCTCGATCTCCTGCTCTGCTTCCTCCTCATCCATCAGAAACAGTTCATACCCTTCTGTTACCCGATTATACTCGTACTCAGACTCTCCCTCCTGACGATTCACGGTATAAACCGCATGTACATCATCTTCTTTATAACGGACACACAGCATCGCCTGATTCGTCCGTAATGCTTCAAAGCCTGTAATGGCTGAGAGCTTCTTCACTACGGAGTTCTCAATCACGATCTCTCTACCCATACTGTCGATCGCTGCTCCACTCTCTACCAGCACAGACAGATCATCCAGACAAAACACACCGCATCCGCATATAATTCCGGATCCTACAACGGTCTGATTTAAGAATCTCCTCTTATTATTGTTATATGTCTGTTCTGCCAGAAAGTCCGATGACGTCAGCATCTTTCCCGCATAGTAACGATTTCTCTCAAATGGTATTACATCTGTATTCTTCACGTTCTACTCATCCTCCCCTTCATCTGCTAAATTTATCCTATCATATTCCTTATATCTGAACCTAAAGATTCCTTAAAGATTTCTCTACGTCACTCTTCTGCCAGCGGAAGTGTGATATATACCGCAAATCCATTTCCGGTCCCTCCTTTTATCTGAATCGTTCCGTGGTGATGTTTTATAATATCATCTACCAGATACATTCCCATACCGCTTCCGCGTATTCCGGACAACCGTTCGCCGGCATCTTCTCCCCGGTAATCAGCCTCCGTTATCCGTTCAGCCTCACGCTTTGTCACACCTTCACCATTATCTCGATATACGATCCATGCCTGTCCTTCTACCGCCTCCACCGTAATATAGATCGCATCTCCATGCCGCATATACTTCAGAGAGTTCTCGATCAGGTTATAAAGTGCCTTCATTATATCTATGCGGTTGCCCTGTATATATACCTGTGTACAGCTACTATTCAGCTCCAGTTGTATCCCATGGCTCTTCGTGATATGATCCGCATACTCTACCACATCACCGACCACCTGCAGCAGATCGATCGTTGCATCATCCTCTACATCTTTGCCCGCTTCATCATCAATCACGATCTGAAAGGTCCGGTTCAGGTACTCAATATTCTTACAGATCTTATCGATATACAGATCCTGCTCCTCCGGCGTCTTCCAGTCGCCTCTCCGCAAGAGATCTCCATAGCCGGATATGATTGCCAGAGGCATCCGCACACCGTGTGCGATCTGCCGCTTCAGCCATGCTACATCCTCCTTCATGCTGCGGATCTCACTGTCCTTCTCATTTTCCTGCTTCTTCATCTCCTGACGGGTAATCTCTTCCAGCAGGGCAGAATCCCGTTTCCACCGTCTTCCCTTTACACAGGTCACCACTAAAAGTGCAAGCCACAAAAACATCAAAATAAGACAGCCGATCACCATAACGGATCTACTGCCCGGAACACACATATATATTATCAACGTGGAAATAGTAATTAGAATTCCCACCCCTATAATCGCTATCATTCCTCGCATACTTACTCCTCTTAACTATCAGAGAATACATATCCTACGCCCCGTACCGCGCGTATCATATCCTGATGCTGATAATCAATCTTCTTCCGCAAATTCGACACATGTACCATCAGTGTCCGTATATCCTCGATCTCACCATGCTCCCAGATCGCCCGATACAGCTCCTTATACAAAAGAATCTCTTCCGGCCGCTGTACAAATACCAGAAGTAGCTTATATTCCGTCGGAGACAGCTCCAGCTTCTCTCCCCGCTGTCCGTCTTTCTCCCGCCGATATACCGCGTAGTTCTCTTTATCCAGTATAAACTGTCGAAATTCCAACAATTGCTTTGCTCTTTGACTCTGAAGATTCTCCTCGATCCGCTCTACCAGTTCCTCTATATCCACCGGTTTTACCAAATAATCGTTTCCGCCCCCACGAAATGCCTGTACAATCGTAGTGCTGTCTCCCAGACAACTCATAAAAATAATGGGATATGTATACTTTGAACGGATGCGTTCACAGAGTTCATGTCCATCACAGTCCGGCAACATAACATCTAAGAGAATCAGATCCACCGGTTGCTCCCCAAGTCGGAGCATCGTTTTTTCCCCGTCTTCTGCACATACCACCCGATATCCCCGACTCTGCAACTGTCTTGCCGTCAACATCGCCAGATCTGCATCATCCTCTACCACCAGTATGGTTGTGTCCTTCACGATCCTTCCTCCCTTGCATTTACATACCTTTGGTTCCCGGTCAACTGATGTCCCCCTTTGCCTGACCTGTTTTTATTTTAGACTACCCGCTTACTCAAGTCAATGAGATGTCTCAAACGGTCAAAAAGTGTCTCAAACGGTCAATGCTTCTTTATTTTCGGTTGCAAGCCAAAAATAATTGTTATAGAATATATTTATATTAAATTAATCATACGCTACTAAAAGAGGGGAATCATTTCTATGAAACAGAAACACGGACGCAACCGCACATTTGAAATCATCCTGATCACATTTATTATCCTTACATACATTGTTACCTTCGTATGTGTACTGACCGATCTCCGCATGTACGCCTTTATCAGCTATATCTGTCAGGCCGTTGCTGTTTTTCTGCTTCTGTATGTCTTTCATGCCCGCACGATCCCGGTTCAGGCAGAGGAGGAAGCTCTCTCCTTTCAGAATGAGGATCTGAAGCAGCTAACCGAAGAACATTTGCAGCAGATCCGGGAGCTGAAAGATACTGTGGCTACCCACCGGCTCCAGATCGAGCAGCTTCAGTCTGAGCTGCAGGATGCCCATGCAAAGCTGGAGGAGCAGATCGAGGCCTATACGGAACTTCAGGAGGAAACGAAAACCACTGACGGCTTACAGGCATCCGCCTCTGCCGGAAGTTACGCGGACTTCCTGCCGCCGATACAGGAATCCGAAGAAACTACCGTTGATATCCTACAGATCGTCCGGGATACCATGGATGAACTAACGGTCTCCGCTGACGCGGCACACATCCAGCTTCAGTTGGCCTCTGCCAGCACCAGCCTATATGTAAAGGCCGCACCGTCCAGAATCCGGATTTTATTCCGAAACATCATCGATAACTCAATTAAATATATGCAGCGAACCGGTATTCTTCTGATCACGATATCCAATATCGGCTCGGACATCTTTGTCGTTCTAAAGGATAACGGCATGGGGCTAAGCTCCGATGAAACAAACCATATCTTTGAACTGAACTATCAGGGTTCAAACCGTATCAGCGGAAATGGTCTGGGACTGACACAGGCAAAGGCCATTGTCGACTACTATGGCGGCACGATCTATGCAAAGAGCACCCCAAGTCAGGGTATGGGAATCTACATCCAGTTGCCAACCGACTAGGGCGATAGGCAGTTTTGCTACTCCTTTTCCTGCACCAACCGCATTCCAACAGTGACAGCACCGACTCCCGATCAATATATTGCACTCCTCCAAACTGAGTAATTTTATCTTATATCTATTTGGTGATTTACACAAACTTTGGGATTTTCCCGAATAATTCAGTTTTATTATTTTCAATCTCAAAGTTTACAATTGATAGCAATTCATCAAAAGCCTCCTCTTCGTTTTCAGTCATCAATCTAATTCTATGTCTCCCTCGTTCATTATTAACATACACTTTCCATTTTCTCTCACATGTATCATAAAAACATCCTATTGTAAAATCAGCAAGAATTTCATTATCAATCTTCAACTTCCACTTTCCTAATTTACATTGCAATTCTTCTTTAATTTTCATAAATTCTTTTTTATTCATCTGCATTACCTCAATTTATAATTCCTAATCGTTTCATGGTACTTCCATTAAGTGGAGTAACATATTGTCCTGCTCCTCCAGACATATTTCCCCAGTTTTCGTATGGCGTCTGCCTTATACAAATCCTCACGCCATCACCGGCAGGACAATTCTTGAACAGTACCGTCGGGTTTCGATTTCACGACCTGTGTACGGAGCAACGATGCCAAGGACACGCGGAGCTCCCGCGGGTGTCAAGCCACGTTCCTTTACCTCCTGCCCCAGTGTCAGCCACGCCTCGTCCAGTCCGGAATAATCACCGCAGTACAACACCGACAACACGCGGCATTCCGGTAATGTCACCGCATCCGCAGGTGCTTTTTCCGGTTGCATAGGAATACAGACCGCATATGCATGCGGCTCTTCGCTGATATACCCCTCTAAATAGTCCTGTCGATCCGAAATCGTGAACAGGGGTTCCTCCGAGAGAACACAGCCACAGCGGATACATTCCTTGTAAAAATCATACATATCGGTATACTTATCCTCGACCGTCCGCCCCTTGCACCACCGCATCCGGCAGGTCACAGCCGGTAGCTGCATGATTTGCACAGATATGCTCGGCCCCTCTACTGACCGCAGTCTCAACTCCTCTACGCTGCGTTGCAGGTCATTCAAACGATCCTCTAATACAGCAAGCAGTGCCGATATCTCACCACCCTGAGAAAAATAACCTGCAATCTGCTCTGTGCTGAATCCCATACTCTTGAATTTTTCGATTTGCAGGATGCGCGCCACATTATGGCTGTCGTAGCATCTCCGTCCACTCTCCGCTGCGGTATAAGCGGGTGTGAGCAGCCCTTTTTCCTCCATACGCAGCAGTGTACTGCGGGAAATCCCACAGGCATGAGCCGCCTCGGTAATGCGAAATAGTTCTTTTGTATTCTTTTCCATATTTTTTGTCTTCCCCCCTTGTATCGTTCATAGATGAACGATGTATACTACTATTATATGAATTTCTGCCTTAATGTCAAATCTATAGAGGGGGCAAATAAAACACAAAAAAACACCGGAAAAGGAGTGAAGGAACAATGAAAACTTGGAAAGGACTATTAGGAGCCGCACTGCTCCTGTACACCGTGCTGTGTGTGACAACCATAACCGTATCGGCTGATGACGGCATACATACGCACCCTATCTGTGGTGCAACACACACAGACATCGGCGATCATACGGGCGAATGTGCAGATGTCGTATGGACGGCATGGAATGGACGCTCTGCTATTTCCTACGATGCTAACAACACCGCCTATGTCTATCTGACTGGCAATGTGGAACGGGACGATATGCTCAAGATCACCGCCGGACAAACACTCTATCTCTGCCTGAACGGACACAGCATCACGAGTACCCATGATGGGACAGGACCTTGGGATGCAGCCATCTATGTCTATAATAACGCACAATTTGTATTATGCGACTGTAAGAATAACACCGGTGCGATCACCCATTCACCCGGCATGCACGGAAAGGGCGTGCGGGTCGGTGAAGGCTCCAATGCTGTTTTCACCATGTACGGCGGCGCGATCAGCGGCAATCATGTAGGCACCTCCGGCTCCGGGATTGACGGTGCCGGTGTGGAAATACAAAACGGCATCTTTACCATGTATGGCGGCAAAATCACCGATAACCATATTGAGGTAGCCAGCAACTATGGCGGCGGTGGTATATGTGCACAAAGCAGCGGCAGATTTATTATGTACGGTGGAGAGATCAGTAACAACTCATCAGCGGCTGACGGCGGCGGTGTGAATGCATGGGGCGGCTCTGCGAAGCTATATGGAGGAACAATCAGTGGCAACACAGCGACCGGAGACGGCGGTGGTATATGTCTGAACAGTAATCTTACCCTATCGAATGATGTCAGCATTACCGATAACACTGCAGCCAACGGCGGCGGTGTGTACACAAAAAACTCACTCACTCTATCCGATAACGCCAGCATTTCCGGAAATAAGGCAACTACCGGGAACGGAGGTGGCGTATATTGTACCGGCAGTTGGGGTGATAATACCCTAACACTCTCTGATTCCGCAAAAATTTCCAATAACACCGCAGCAGGAGATGGCGGCGGTATTTATATAGACATGGGCTACCTCACTATTAACGGCGGTAGCCTTATAAACAACACCGCGACGGGCAATGGTGGCGGCGTGTATCTGGGTAGCAGTAAAAAATTCCAAATATCCGGCAATATTAACATCGCAGGGAACAAAAAGGGCTCCAATGCAAACAATATCTACCTGCCAAAGAACAAGACTATTTCTATCGCAGGCGAATTGACCGGTACTACTCCCATCGGTGTAACGACGGAAGCACCGCCGGATAGTTCCAGTTACGTTCGCATTGCTTCCGGCAGGACAGAATATGCCGATCCTGCCAAATTTCAGTATGAAAACAACGATACCCCTATCAGCGTAGTTCTTAACAGTAGCGGGAATTCCGCCACTCTTGTTGTGTGTGTACATAGTTGGGGATCCATTTGGAAAATGGACTCTACCAGCCATTGGCTCGAATGTTCTATCTGCAAAGGGAAAGAAAATACAGGTGTGCACACCGGCGGCACGGCTACCTGTACAGAGAAAGCATGGTGCGAAACCTGCGGTCTGCCGTATGGCAATACTCTCGGTCATGATTTTACCGGCGAGGTATGGCAAAATGATGCCGACCACCACTGGAAAAAATGCTCCCGCTGCGATGCCATCGATACAACATCTCCTCACGTTTGGGATAGCGGCAAAGTGACCACACAACCTACCTGTACAACAGCCGGCCAGAAAACCTATACCTGCGCTGTATGTTCCGCAATACATGTGGAAACAATACAGGCATCCGGCCATGATATTTCTCATCACGATGCCAAGGCGGCAACCTGTACGACAATCGGTTGGAATGCTTACAACACCTGTTCCCGGTGCAATTATACCACCTACACAGAAATCGCCGCCCTCGGTCATGACGCGGTTTCCCATGAGGGAAAAGCCGCTACCTGCACAGAGTACGGCTGGAATGCTTATGTAACCTGTAACCGTTGCGATTACACGACCTATAGAAAGATCAATGCCCTCGGCCATGATATTTCGCATCATGATGCCAGAGCGGCAACCTGTACAGAAAAGGGCTGGAATGCTTATGATGCCTGTTCTCGATGCGATTATTCGACTTACGAGGAAATCGCTGCCCTTGGTCATGATGAAGTCTCCCATGAGGGAAAAGCCGCTACTTACACGGAGTACGGCTGGAAGCCTTATGTAACCTGTAGCCGCTGTGACTATACGACCTATGAAAAAAGCAACGCCCTCGGCGGTGATTTCACCGGTAACACATCCTCACCGAAGACCGGAGACAACAGTACCCCTATAGCATGGATCAGTATTACCATTGTCTGTGCAGGCATATTGCTACTGTTCTCGCAAAAGCAGAAATAAGATACAGAAAAGTAAGATATAATATATAAGATATAATATATAAGATATAATAAATCAGCGGTATTTCATGACTTTTTAGAGTCTTGAAATACCGCTGATTTTGTTCAAACATAAACGATCCTATAGCACCCTTTTTCCTTGCTTCGCCAGACCCACACCCAGATTGACCGCCGTTGTTGTCTTGCCAACACCGCCTTTCTGGTTGGTCAGAGCATCACTTTGCAATTTGACATAGCTGCGTCCTCCTTTCGCATAGATTTAGCCGCTTTGTCAATGCAGTCCGTATATCTGCCTTGCCGTATGAGAGCGTTTTTCAGCTCCACAAGGCTATGTAATATCAGCGTTCTTTCGTGACTGTCTACATATAGATGAGTGGTTTTGTCTTTCATAAGGTTGATGTTAAGTTCCAATGTGCAATAGGCTACTCATAAATCGGAACTCCTTTCATTCTGAATCCAGTTCAAATCAACTTTCCACTGTTTTTGCCATTCATTCTCATTGACTATCGCATCAAACACAGGCTCAAGAAAAGTCTGGATTTCAGCGATGACAAATGGAAACTCAAGTGTATCGTCTTTTATTGTTTTCAAAAAGTACTTCCAACGCTTTTGCATATCCTCGTCATCAGCAAGTGAAACAACCCGCTTAAAGCTATCTCTATCGTAGGGAGTGCCACGCCTCTTTAGTGTTTCAAATATAGCAGATTGTAGTTTGGCTCCATCAAAATCAAATGTCCTTGAAAGATAGTAAATGTCATAAAAGTCTTTCATTCTGCTTGTAAGTTCAAACCGCTGCAGTATGGCATCAAACTTTTCTGCAATGGTACTTTCAAGAGAATATGTCTTGATAATCGGCGGCTCAAAATCAGGAAGCTGCGTATTGATTTTTCGGTGTTCTGGCATCGGTACGACAACATCGCCTACACCTATGTCGATATTAAACGGCACACGCACATTCTTAATTTGTGCAACTATCTGCGTACTGATACCGTGATATTTTCTTTGTGGAGAAATTTCCTCAAAGCACTGTGCCGTCATCGTGATATAGTCATTGCCCGTAGGCGTATCAATAATTTTACCAATCAAATCTTTTATATCTTCTATAGAATTAGGGTATCCACGGAGCAGAAAATCGACATCAATAGTAGCTCTGCTTTCAAAATTGGTTAGGGTATAAATGAACAGTCCGCCTTTGAGTATCAGTGTATCTCCATACCCCGATTTCGATAACTTTCTCAGAAATTCTTCCTGAACAAAAAGCTGCAAGCATTGTTGATAACTGATACCCGAAGCCTTTGCCTTATTTCTGAGCTTTGCCAAAACGGAAGCTGCTTTATCTGCCATCACAACCACACTCCTATCAGTTCTTTCACCTTTTTCTGCACACGCAGCTTCTTAGCATACATCATAAGATTGGGGATATTCTTTTTCGGGTCATTAACATATCCCTGTATTGCTTTATTGAAAATTTCCTTATCCATTTTACTCATATTTTTTAGAACATCACATATCGTCCTGTCACGGTCATAAATTCGGACTTTTGTAAAATCGATTTTGCCGGTTGTTTCGCCAAGCGTAACCAACTCTGGCTCAATACGATATGCTTTAATAAATGGATACTCTATGTTAGTTCGCAATTTTGAAACATTCCTATCTATTGCAAAACTCCATTCGGCAGGGTTTCTATCACTGTACTTGTAATAAAACAGTGCTGTTTCCATGCAAAGAACAGCATCTGGAAACAATTTGTTGATGATAACTATTTCTCTGGTTTCACAGCTTTCAATCCAATGATAATAACCACGTCTTATTCTTTCGATATAGCCTTCGTCCAAAAGCTGTTTAATGTCGGCATAATATAGCTTGGCTTTAAGAATTTCGGCAGTCGACATCACATAATGATGTTGCTCAAAAATCTTTCTCACCACTTTAATATCATTTTCACGCAGCATTCGCACACCTCTACTTAATTGTCTCAAATTCGTTAATCGGTCTGGTACTTTACTATATTAGTATATATTATTTTCACGCAGAAAATCAATAGCGAACTACCCACTCATTTGTTTTTGAATGGGTAGTTCGCTATTAATAAGGTGGATGGTTGTCAGAGGCGTCGTATTTTTTAATTTTGTATTTTATACTGAAATTTTACTTTTTTATATAATTTTTCTACTGCTAGTTCTTCTTTTTCAAATCTCCACTCCGTTCTTATTCCTCTTTCTCCATTCTGATAAACCAGCCACAATTTTGTACTATCATCATAACCATATCCAATCGCATAATCTGTAGTTGATATTTCATTTATATATAGTTTCCATCTTCCAATTTTATTATCATATGATAATATCCGGGAAATTAATTCGTTCTTATCCATTTTCACTTCTCCACCCATTCCCATTTTCAAAATTATATGCTATCCTCCCAGTCCATCTGAAACATTTTGACCTCTAACATCAATCTGATTTTTAGTTACACAAAATATATTTTTCTACTTCTTCACAATGTTTCAACGTGTTTTTTTTCATATATTGCTTACATTGTCCAAACGTATCATGTCCTTCATCTGCTAATTGTTCTAATACTGTGAAATCTAAAACCTCCTTAATTTTTATATCTTCACATATTGCCATCTTCTCCAAAAATGAAAATAC
>UQBG01000024.1 GCA_900539185.1 uncultured Clostridium sp. | reverse complement strand
AGAATATACATCAAACGTCTTTGAATATAAGAAAATAGATGAAATATACTTGCTTGATACTTAATATATTCCATCTATTCCTGCTTGTCAATATTTTTATGCAATTTGTTTTTATCATTTTTACATCTTCATTTTTAAAGACCTAAATACTATAGCAAATTATATTCCTTTAATAACTGCTCCTGAAAGGCCTCGTCGGTAGCCGCTTTTACCATATCTTCCAGCCGTCCTGCTTCTACCAGCCTTCGGTTTAATTCATTAATAAGAGTTCTTCCTTTCTCTTTTCCTTCTTCCCGGATCATCGCTTCTCGTTCCCATGTCTTCATATACTGAACACCTACCTCTTTGTTCTGCTTGATTACCTGAACGCCTTTATGGATCAAATGTATCGTTTCATTTGTCACGTTCTCTTCGATACTGTTCTCTATGTATCTTAGCATATCTTACAGTTCCTGGCTAGGACTTCCTTCTACCCCTTTTGTATATAAATATATCTTTCGAATCCCATCTTCATAGGGAATGTCCGGCTCTTCTATGCACTGATTCTTCACAGTATATACCATCCGTTTCTTTCCAAACGGATCATAGGGCAGAATCATAATGATATATATGTTCTTCAAATCCCTATAGTTTCATCCGCATTCTAACTGGTGGGAATCAATCATCGCCTGATAGAGTCTTGTCCGCCACGGTAATGTATCTTTTTCATATGTTGTATCCGGCTCAATGTCATAGATCTCCGCAGCGGTATCCACCTGTATCTCTTCTTCCGATTCTACATAAGCATCCATTCGTATCCCCCGCATCGCAGTATCTGGACCTAATATCACCTTCTGTGTCGATACCTTTACGCGTCCGATCGTTCTCCCTAATATCGTACTCAACATCATCCGGCAAATCTCTTCCCCCAATTTGCCATGCGATATCGTCGCCTGAAACAAAAAATCATCAATCAAATTCAACTCTTCTAATGATCTGCGTTTTACGTGCTTTTCCATATATTCCCTTTCTGTATATCTAATCAATCGCATTCAATACAATAACTATACATCGGTACTATATAAAAAGCACGTATTTGTGTAAATATTTTATTTTTATTTTATCACCATTTAAAGTTGGAATATTCCTATATGCTACAACATTACTTCATTGTCCATTCGCAACCCCAGCTGTCAGATTCTTTAAAAGGATTCCTTCTTCAAATAACCGAATACATACCTCACAAGCTTACAGGCTCCGTGAAACTCTGCAGAACAACGGAACTGACTTCGAGACAGTAGTAAAATAGCAACTGCGCCTGCTTCGTAGTGTTTATAGGGCACGAGGCAGTCCGGAAGTTCATTGTGAATAATCCGGGGTGAAATCCATCACCTGTACGGCGTATGGAAATCACAGTTCCGCTTTATAGGAAATCGCGATTCCGTTAAAAAGGAAATCATTTTGTTTACAAATCCTTATAATGAAGATATACACCCTATGGTGTAAATTCATTACAAGGAGGCCACGATTATGACCAAATATCGAGAAATCATTCGGCTTACCGGATTGGACTTCTCTCAGCGTAACATCATGGCGCGCTGTGATGTTGCTCAGAAAACTGTAGTCAAAGTTCAAACGCGTGCCAGAGAATTAAATCTTTCCTGGCCTCTTGATGAATCCATGACGGATACTGAACTTCAAAGACTTATGTTTTCTAAAGAAAGTTCAGTATCGAAAAGCAAACGTTTACAGAAAGAAAAAGGTCCTAGAGCACCCCACCCGGAAAGTTGTGTACTCTGAGACCATGGTCAAAACCATGATTATTATATCAGACTACACACTGGTTCTCACTTTCAACTGTGGCTGATCTGCTACTGATTTACTGTCAATCCGTATCCAGTGCGTACCGACATCCAGATTCCGGATGAACAGCTCTACATTCTCCCGTTTTCCCTGCACTTCCATCTCAACACCACCGTTATAAAGATTCCGTACCCAACCGGTCAGATCATATTCCATTGCCAGATTCATTGCATGATACCGGAATCCGACTCCCTGTACTCTGCCTGTTACAATGATATATTTGCGCACCATGTTATCTGCTCCCTATCTGTATGTCGCTTCCTTTTCAATTTTTATACTACTACATCCTTCCAACTTAACTGTTCCCCATTTTTTATATTTTTGTTTGCCTTTTTACCCAATAAGCTCTCAAAATCAACCGCCTTGATCTCCCCTGTTCCCGGACGCTTCACCCATATATTTTCCATTGTGAACGGCTCACCGGCATGAATATCTGCGATTGCCACCACGGTTGCGAATGCAAAATCAATTGTCACCTGCTCTTCCTTTAACGCAGCCTTCTCTCCGCCACGCATCTGAAAGATTTCTCGACTGCTCTGGATCAGCTCTGCCATCTCAGCTCCATCCATAGAACAGATAATATCCGGACCCGGGCGATATTTACTGTCTGTAAAATGACGTTCCAAAATGCATGCACCCAGCGCAGTTGCTGCAAGGCAGGCATTATTATTCAAACTATGGTCAGACAAACCAACGACTGCGTTTGGAAATGCCTGTTGCAATTGTGTCATAGCCCCCAGCCGGATCCATTCCGGCTTGGTCGGATACAGATTCGTGCAGTGTAAAAGTGCATATGGCACACCATATGCCTCCATAATATCAACAGTCTTCTGAATACTTGCAATATCATTCATACCAGTCGATACGATCATTGGCTTACCAAAACCTGCAATATGCTTAATTAACGGATAATTGTTACATTCACCGGAACCAATCTTATATGCCACAACTCCCATACGTTCCAGCCGGTCTGCTGCCGCTCTTGAAAACGGAGTGCTGATAAAGATCATTCCCTTCGATTCCACATACCGTTTCAACTCTGTTTCATCTTCTTCAGATAACGCACACCGTTTCATAATTTCATAGATAGACACATCTGCATTTCCCGGAATTACCTTTTTTGCTTCATCTGCCATCTCATCCTCTACAATATGTGTCTGATGCTTAATTACCTCTGCTCCTGCCTTTGCCGCCGCATCCACCATCTGCTTTGCAACTTCCAAACTTCCCTCATGATTAATTCCGATCTCTGCAATTACAAGCGGCGGATAGCCCGGACCTATTTTTCGATCATCGATCATAAATTCTTTCATCTTATAATCTCTCCTTTCCTCTTTTTTAATATATTTATATTTCATTCAATATTTTCAACACTTGATCGTTCTCTTCCCGAGTTCTGATTGCTATTCGAATATATTGTCTATCATTTTTCACCTTTTCGGTCAGATTTTTGATCAATATTCCTTTTTCAAACAAACAAATACATATTTCTCCGGCACTTCTCCCTATCACCTCGCACATTACATAATTAGCCTGCGTTGGTACTGCTTTTAGATACTCTATTTGCTCCAGTTTTTCCAAAAAATCTTTCCGGGTTTTTCGGAACTCCACCAAAGCAGCGGCATAGTCCTTTCGATATTTCGGTATAATTTGCATAAAAAATTCAGCAAATGAATTAATATTCCATATCGGCATATTCTTTTTAATTTGATTTACTTTTTCTTCATCTGCAGATGCCAAAACTCCCAGTCTTAATCCCGGAACTCCATAGGACTTTGATATACTTTTCACAACATACAGATTTTTATATTCCTTCAGTATCTCTTCTCTTATCAGAGTATTGTCCTCTATATTTTCTTCATCAGCCAAGTCAGCAAAATCAACAAAGCTCTCATCTACCAGCACCTTAATCCCGGCTTGTTTTGCCCACTCTAAAATCTTCATCACGCCCGATATCGGGATAAAATTTCCGGATGGATTATCCGGATTTATAAGTACCAACAATTGAATTTTTCCATCAAAAAACTGAATAATATCATTCTCGGTATATCGTAAATCCGCTCCCTCGGGTTGATAAACCAAAACCTCTCTTTCACATCTCTCTTTATATTCGTTAAATGACGGACAAATTATTCCCACCGTTCCGGATTGCTCTTCCATAAATATTTTAATAAGTTCGGCTGCGCCATTACTAAGTACAATATAGTCCTTATTTACACCAAATACGTTTGAAGTAACAATGGAATCCACTTCTCTTCCTGATGGGTATTGTGAAAGTAAACTAGAATAATTACACGTCATCTCCTCTGTCAATCGTTGATTCGGAAAATATGGATTCACCAGATAACAATAATCGATCATATGTGGATAGCGCCAAAATCCTCCATAGCGTTTCATAAAATTATTATATCGTTTCTCAATATCATCTTCAAATAACGATTCAGCTATATCCAGATCCTGTACATCATCAATCTCATACCATTTCTGACCATTTAAGCGCTTTACGCGGATCTCACTGGTATCCAGCATCACAATTAGTTTTATAACCGATTCATAATACTCATTTTCTCCCATTGCTTTTTCATATGCCTCTAAAAACGGGACATAAATATTTTTTGAAAATTGTCTGCTCAGCTTATAAATATTTACGGTTTTATAGTAATTTTCCTTTTCTCGGAAATCAAAATACTTTCCGGGAATAAAATCCAAAATACGATCTGCTTCATCAATTACCATGCAGCTTCCATCCATCCAGCTTTCAAACTTATCTACCAAAGCCAACGATGTTCTTTTATCCTCCAGCAACATATCTATAATGCTTTCTTCAAATACCAAATCCGATTCCAGCAGCAATGTATCTTCTCGACAAAGGTATTCCTTCGCTAATGATAAAGAATATATATTATTGGTTTTTTCATAATCATAATTCCATACATATACCAGTGGTGTATGAATGCCTAATTGCTCAACAAATTCAATTAATTTTTTCCCTTTATATCCCACCACCAGAACGATCTTGGACAGACCTTTTCTATCCAGGATTCTCAATGCACGTTCTATAATCGATGTTTCGTTTACTTTCACCATACATTTAGTATTATTTTCTGTTAAGTGTTTTAATCTTTTTCCCATTCCTGCTGCCAAGATCATTGCCTGCATACCACACATATCCTCCGCTAATAAAATCTTCCGCATCTTCCGATATTTAAATATTCTATACTATATAATCTCTCAACTGAGCCTTAATAAAATCCATACAGAATTTTGTTTTCTCTGCATCCTTAAACTCATTTCCCTTTTCATCAGTTAAAAAGCTTTGACAATCCTGCAAATCAACTCTGCATTCATTTGTAACAAGTGTTGAATTTTTCAGATAGAAGTAATAATTATCAACATACATGAATGCTTCATAATATCTATCCGGGAATAAACTTTGACTGAATATTATGTTCTTTTCTTCTTTTCCGCCAAAGAAAACAGGCAGTTGTCCATCATTTTTATTCAGCCTTTCCTCTCTAATTCCAGCCAATTTACATAAAATATGTCCAAAATCAATCGTTTCTATCTTTTCACAACACTCATGCTCTCCTTGCCAGTCACTTCTTATTAGCAACGGAATCTGGACACGCTTCGGAGACATCATCGGAAGGTCATCCGGAACATTCATAGATGTTCCATGATCCGAAAACAGTGTAACAATGATATCCTCATCCTTATAATGATCTGTTATATACTGAAAAAGCACCTGTAATTTAGAATCTATACGCTTTAATTCCTCTCGATATATCATTCGCAAACGATTGCTATAGCTTCTATAAACTGTAGTATCACCACTATAGTCCGTCTCATTGGCTGTCCAAGGATAATGAACCTGTGTTGCCAAAGAGCGGCTCCATCCCCCTACTACATCATGTAAATCAACTATATTGGCCCATAAATACAAATCAGAATCGCCAAACGCCTCTATATGTTCTATTGTCTCATTTACAACATCCTCTGCCCAAAACTCTTGTGTTGTATATCCATATAAAAACCGATCCGTTCCTCTGTTATATCCAAATTTAGGTATCACCGCATCATTTCCACCGATTATGGCTGTTACATAGCCCTGATCATGAAATATCTCATTTAAAGTAAGTTTGTCCTTCTGCAACCCATATTTCACATTCAAGTTCAATAATTTATGATTCTGGGCACGCAATCCCGTCTGATAAGAACCAATGCTTGGATAAGTAAACTCAGAGCCCGTATAATAATTTGTGCATCGTACACCCTTTTTAAAAAACTCATATGTATACGGCATTAATTCCTGCAGAGAAAATTCTTCTAAATAAGATTCATTCAGACTATCTATAAAAATATTTAATACCAATCGTTTATTTCCTGTATGGTGTTTCAATGGGATCGGCTTTGCAAGAACAAAGTCCTTTTCTGCCTGGACGCAGATTGACTCATCTAAGCGGATATAATTATATTTACGACTTCCTTGGTCACTTAATACATGAGCACCCGATTTTTCTCCTGTGATCAGCAAAAAGTTGGTATCACTATCATCCGGGTTGGTTACATACGGAAGTATCACCGGTTCCTTTACATCCAAGTGAAAATCTCTGCCTTTGTAAAGGATTTCGTAAATCTCACCTTTTCCCAACATTGATGTCCAATTATCCTTCTTAGCAAAATTACTTTGATACCAGTTATGATATCTGCCAAGATAATACACTTGTCTATCATATACATGGATACCATAATAATTAGGAATATGATGCACACAGCTATATATATTATTTCTTAAATCTTTATCATCCAATGCCGCCTGAATAACATCTCCGAAAATACATGCCCACTTCTCCGGAATATCTTTTGACAAATCCTGAAGCATATATCGTCCAATCTCTTTAAGCTTAGATTGCAGTTCATCCATATCCAGAACTTCTTCTTTATATAATTCCTGTAATTGAAACAGATTTCTATAAATATCATAACTTTCTTCATATTTTCCTAACTGAAATGCCGTTTCCGCAAATAAAAAATTAGCCTGCAGACTTAACCGATTACGCTTCATTGCTATTGATGCCAACTGATATCCTGTTTCCCAATCCTGGTTCAATAGTGCAGCCCAGATTTGCAGGATCAACATATCATAGTCTCCAGTCTCCGGGTTCTCCTGTAATATCAATTCCCATTCTCTATTCAAATCATCTTCTGGTTTTTCTGATAATAATACATTTAAGTTTTGTTCGAATCTCTCACTTCTCATCCTGAATTCTCCTCACCCCAAGTGCTTGTTCTGCTTTTTTCCAATCTTCCATAGTATCAATATCAATGGAATCTTTTCGTTCCATTTTATAACCATACTGATTATCATTGAGACTTGTATTTTCATTAAAATTCTCATCTATAAGATTCATATAAACGGAGCCGTTAACTTTATATACCGCAGGGAAATCTTGTCTCCGTACTGTACTGGAGCAATGCAATAACGGCTTTAGATTTCCATCTGCATCCATCGTTCTCATTAAAATCGGATGTTCTTCTACAGGACAGACTGTCACAAGTGATGATAGTTTCTGATCAATCACTCTTTCTATAATATCCTTTAACAATAATACTGTCCGGATTGGCTGTGTTGGTTGTAATAATATAATATAATCGTATTTTTTTCCAAGCCTCTCCAATTCATGCAGACTGTAAAGCAGTGCATCAATGATTTTTGACTCATCCGAGGCCAGATCCTTCGTACGCAAAAACGGAACCTCTGCTCCATACTGTTCAGCTATCATTTGAATTTCAGGAGAATCTGTAGAAACAAATACCGTATCAATATATTCACACTGCTTTGCCACCTCAATAGAATATGCTATCAATGGTTTTCCGCACAATTGTCGAATATTTTTTTTCTTGATGCCTTTACTCCCCGCCCGTGCCGGAATTATAGCAACAATCCTTTTGTTCTTATACATTTTACTACCCCTTACTCATTTAAGATATCAACAAATCGCTTCTGTATCTGCTTTTTCCATATAGATTCATCTGTAATAATTTCCCGAAATACCTCTGTACTATTTCCTATTCCAAATTCAAAACTCGGTTCTATATGCATCTTTCCGACTTGTTTGATCGCTTCACGGATATCATTTATGTTTTCATCCACATGAATAATATGTTTATTTTCATTCGGTAAATAGCGGCCGGCCTGTCGATTGCCAATATCAATCGCCGGAATGCTATATACTCCTGCTTCCCGAATTCCGGAGCTTGAATTTCCCATAATAAATTGTGCATTTTTAAGCAAACTCAAGAAAAATTCAAAACGCATAGAAGGCAATATCCGGAATTTCTTATTCCCTTCTAATCGTTTCAACTCATTCAGAATAATGTCTGTTCCGCTATCATTATTAGGGTAAATGACAACATAATTCTGTTCACTTTTCAAGATTGCCTCTATCACGGAATGAATATGCGCAGGAAGCAATTCAACCTCAGTAGTAACCGGATGATACATTAAAATACCATATTCTTCATATGGGATCTCATAATAACGCCGAACCTCATCTATGCCCGGCAGCATATCCGATAACATCACATCTATATCCGGCGAGCCAAACACATAAATATTTTCTTCAGCCTCTCCTAATTGCATAATTCGTCGTTTTGCTTTTTCATTGGATACCAGATGGTAATGTGCAAATTTTGTAATTGCATGACGAATAGACTCATCAATTGTTCCCGATACTTCCCCGCCTTCAATATGAAACACCTTGATATTGTTAAAGGCTCCGACAATTGCCCCGGCTAATGCCTCCAATCGGTCACCATGTACTACTATCGCATCCGGTTTAATTTCCGCAATATAATTTCCAAAGCCTAAAATTGTATTGCTGAGAATAATATCCATACTTTCTTTACCACTTTGATTAATATATGTATATATATTCTGGTATCCGTCTTTCAATATCTCTTTATAAGTACTTCCGTATTTAGCCAGCATATGCATACCCGTCGCAAATATATATGGTTCAAATCCATCTAAGTCCTCTACTTCCTGAATCAAAGATTTTATTTTACCATAATCTGCTCTTGTTCCTGTCAGAAAAACTAATTTCTTATTCTTCATTTGCTTCTCCCTATCTTCCATCTGTTTTTCTCAGTTTAACATTTTTCCATATATGGGACAACTTATGTTTTTGATACTATCTATCACCCTTTGAACCGCAGATTTCTAAATATTCTTTCAACTTCATGATTTGAAATCCCTTTTTCATAGCTCCACCTTCCGTTGCATCAATCACTGGCATACAAGCATCCTGTTCACAAATTCTCTGTTCCATCCACTTTCTGTAACTAACAAATGTCAGACAAGTATTTACCATATCTCCATGAACGCCTCTGGTTCGCTGATATTCATATCCACCATAAACTTCTTTTCCTGTTCCGGTGGCATGTGACCGTTCTCCATCAAATGCCAAATCCAGTCCTATAAAAGCAATCGAGGCCGCTTTCAATCGTATTGCTACATCCAAAGCAAGTGTTGATACCGAACCACCACCGGTATAACACTGATGGCCTTTGCTTCTTGCATACTCTGCCGCCATCGCATATCCTTCCTGACAAACCAGATATTTAGGTCCCCTATAGCACCTGCTTATCCGTCGATCTGCCGTTGCCAAAATCAACAGTGGCACCTGCTCATTTTCAATTCCTTCTATTTGGCTGAAAATCTGACAATCGGATACTATCACATAATCAATCTTTATGTCTAATTTCAATAACAATTTGTACACAGTTCCAACAGCGATCACTTTCACATCATTTGGTCGGTTTTTCAGTAGCGTAACATTTCTATCCAACGACGGACCACCTGCAACTATAACAACATCCTTCCCCATAATTTGTTCAGCCAATTCGTCTATATAGTGATCGCAGAATCGAATATTTTCTTTTGTATTATGATAAAATTCCCATACCTGATCATCAATTCCATCCTGTCTTGCAGCAATTGTAATCAACTGCTGTTGAATTGCCATCTCTTCAATATGTGATATTTCCGGTCTGAAAATGACAAGGCGCAGATCTTCCATAAGCAATTCACGAGTCCGTGTCCAATCAGGATCCCAGCATAACTCTATCCGTTCCAACTCTGCTGTCCAATCCGCATATTGGAGTGCCATGTATATAATTGTCAAATCCGGTTCTATTACTACCAGTTTCATTTCCGAATATAATGCAAGCATCTCATGCATTATATATCCCATACCCATACCTACTAATATATAATTATCTTGTTCAACCCTATATTCACGTCTGGCAAATGCCCGTGCCTCACTAAGCGGGTTCCGATTACTATGCAAATACTTTTTCTTCCCCTTCTCCTGCAATGCCAATGTATAATATCCACCGGAACTTGGCTCAACCAGATATTCACAGTTCTTTCTAAAATTCTCCGCTGTAAAATTTACTAACGCATGATATAACTCCCGATCATGTTCCTTCAATACGTTCAGATTATTTTCGAACCACTCTTCCTTTTTCAGATGAATATTCATTCCAATAATTACACATTGCAATTCCTCTAATGCCGGCAATAAAAGAATCTCATAATAATCTGCCATAAGTATATCGTCCTGCGCATTCTGCGTTTCTTCTATTTTTTCAAGTGTATCCTGTAAATCCAGCATTGTCCATGACAGACCGTTCTGCTGTAATACTTCGAAGCAAAGTGATAACTGTGAAAGCATCTTCTGCATTTTTCGAGTCAGATCTATAATTTTCCGGCGTTGTATCCGGCCATTCTGGATTCGTATTGTTTCAATCAATATTGTTATCACATCTATAATCTCTGCATTTCCCCAATATAGCTCTCGCAAATCTGATTCCAAATTTATCACCGGTGCACCCCTTTGATTTCTTTTTATTAAATATTCTTATTTTCTTGTTTCAAATCCATAAGCATTACTAATCTCATTTTGAACATTCTTCCAAAATGGAAGCAACTCCTGAAGTGCTTCTTTTATATCTGTCAGATACTTTTTCATCTTTCCATATAATCTTATACTTTCCAATTCAAGGTCAGACTCAGTTTTATGTAAATCATCTGCAAGTGTTACCTCTGTATAAATCATTCGACGCACTATCAGAATAGCTCCCTCTTTTGCATTAACCATTTCGATCACACGATCTAAATCTTTATCGATCCGTTCAAGATCTTTTTTCAAATAATTCTTTCGTTTTAATAAAACAATCGCTCTTTCTGTATCTGCAATCCCCTGTTCTGCAGCTTTCTTCATTTTTTTAAACTCGCAATACATTTTTTCAATTTCTCTATAAAGTGCTTCTTTTTCTTCAATAGTCTCCCATACACAAGGTTCTTCCTCAATCATCTTTGTAACCGGATAAGACTTATTGCAATACTGATTCACTACATCCTGCAATGTCATTTGAATTGCACCATGCAACTTCGCTCCGCCCTCTGTCGCATTAATAATCTTTCGGTCAGTCAGCTCCGGAATCCGTAGATTATACCAATCAATATAATGTTTGAAATCTACCCTGCTTAGAATCTTTCCACCATAATAACCTTCTACCATCAATAACTTCGAATCAAGATCTTCATTGTTAACTATTCCCATTCCCGCATGTGCCTTGTCATCTGAAAATGCAAGATCCTGCCCAATCAGAACCACTGTTCGAAAGCCCAGTTCAATACCTATCTGAAAGCTGACTGTTGCTACAGATCCACCTCCGTCAAAGTAATTAACATCCCAACCTTTTTCCTTAAAAAGCCTTTGATAAAAATCATTCATAGCCGCAATATAAATTGGTTTTACAGTACCTATTCTTTCTAATGCATGATAATCCGAATCTGTAGATACCAAAATCGGAATATCTTGAAGCCGCGGATCTGTAAAATATTTTTCTCCCTTTTGCGCATCAATTGTACATGCAAGATCCGGAATGATATCCTTATTCAACAAAAATGGCAATGCTGTATCAACACAGATAATTAATGCCTTTCCTTTTGCCTGTCTTAACACATCTGCATTTTTTTCTAACGACGGACCTGCTGCAACAATGATACAAGGCATATCAGCAGGAAACTTACCCTTGTACTGCTCCAATATCCGGCAATCCATAAGCCATTTCAATGCTTTTATCTCATTCTGCATTCCCGATTGAGCATATTGAACAAGTGTATTCATTTCCATATGTTTATTTTCAACTACATTAGAATACATTTTGAGAATTCTATGACAATCCTCCTCAAACAACTTGTCATAGCACGAAGCTATAGAAAATCGGAATAATTTCCAATTACGATAATCCATAACATCATATAATGTTTTTTCTAACTCTTCATCATTAATGCCTTTTATAAAAATTAATAAATCTGTGTTTCGAAGCAGATCTGCAATATCATATACTTCCAGTACTTTTAAAAATATTTCAACTGAAGGTTCATAAGCTATACATAACTTTATTGGACATGTATTTTCTAATACTTTCCGGCATACCAGTCCATTGCTGAACCCGTATAAAAACAGGATAGTCTCTGTTGATAGCTCTTCAAATTGTTTAACATAACGTTCTGCTTCATGAGTTGGATGATAAATACTATTTAACGGTATAACTTTTTCTTTTTCATTCATTGCTAAAAACTTTTCACCATCCAGTGCATCTCCACACAATACGTTACCTTCTGTTTTTTCATGATTTTTTAGTTTATCATATATGAATGGACGTGCACTGCTCAGTGCTTCAATATTCTTTTCGTAATTTGTCATCCCTGCATCTCCTGTCTCTTACTTATACTACTATCTCAGTATCTGACATTAATTCAAACACCAATAGATCAGCCAATACAATATAATTTTTGTCATCGATAGACTCCATAATATTTTTCAGCAAATTGAAATACTGTTGTTCATCCGTATAGCGTTTTTCCTCTAAAATTTCATTCAAAACTTGTATCAATTGTGGTAATTGCCCGATTCCCTCTTCTAACTGATTCTGATAGAATAAATCTGCAATTGCCTCAATTTTCTGCGTTTCAATCTTTTTAAGTCTCAAGCCGGCATCCTCCGTTTTATAATATCTATAGATACAAATAAAGCTGACACTTACGTGTCAGCCCTATTTGCAATAACCTTACTTGATTACTGAAGTAATGATAATACACCCTGATTAGACTGGTTAGCCTGAGCCAACATAGACTGTGCAGCCTGCTGTACAATGTTAGCCTTGCTGTAGTTAACCATCTCAGCTGCCATATCTGTATCACGGATACGAGACTCTGCATCTGTCAGGTTCTCAGAGTAGTTCTCCAGGTTGTTAACTGTATACTCCAGACGATTCTGAACAGCACCTAAAGCAGAACGCTGCTTAGATACAGACTTAATTGCAGCCTGAACAGCTGAAATAGTCTTGCCAGCTGCTGAATGGCTACCAACACTGATAGTTGCTACGCTTACTGCTACCTGAACTGTAATCTTCATATGGTCGCCATTGTTAGCACCAATCTGAAGAAAACCACTAAAGCTCTTTAATGACTTTCCATTGAACTTAGCACGTGAAGCAATTGCACTTAACTCTTGATTCAACTGTGTCATTTCATCTTTAATAGTATTACGATCCTCGGTTGCATTAACATCATTGGCAGCCTTAACTGACAGTTCTTCCATTCTCTGAAGGATAGAATGCATTTCATTCATGTTACCTTCTGCTGTCTGGATTAATGAGATACCGTCCTCAGCGTTGTTAACTGCCTGATTCAGACCACGGATCTGAGCTCTCATCTTCTCAGAAATGCTAAGACCTGCTGCATCATCAGCAGCACGGTTGATTTTGTAACCGGAAGCTAACTTCTCAGATGACTTCTTAACGACCTTAACATTACCGCCTAACATTCTGTTTGTGTTGTTTGCCTGAAGATTGTGCTGTACTATCATAATAATTCCTCCTTGAATTTACTGTAGCATCCTTGCTACAGGTACTGGTGGTTATCCACCGTGAATATGTAGTGGTTGATGGTTTATCAACCCTTGTATTATATATATCGGATGATTGCTCCGATACTTAATACCCTTTTTAAACTTTTTTATTTTTTTTGATCCAGAAAGTAAGCATCCATATTCTGCAGCTTTGACATATTTTTATAGTAGGTATTTGCTACCTTATTCGAGGTCTTTACCTGCCGCAGCTCCTGCTGTTGTCTGGAGAACTTCTGCTCCAGCTTTGCCCGGTTTCGCTCCTCCAGTGTCTGCAGTTCGACGCCCAGATCGGTTACCTTCCGGATCTGTGTCTGGATCCGGCGAATCGGATCCGCATACTGTTCACGATGCTCCGTCAGTTCTGCTTTTACACCTTCATAAATCTTCTGAAAACCGCTGTCAAGCGCCTGAAGTTGTTCCAGTAATGCATCCTTCTGCTCCATCAGTGTGGTGAATGCATCCATATCGAATTCATCTGCTTCTGCCAGTTCCGTCTGTTGCTTTGATAACTCTAACAGAGCCTGTAGCACCTGACTTTTTCGTGCAAGCGATTCTTCCAGTACCTGCATATAGCTTGCTGTATGTTCCATAGTATCCTCTCATTCTATCGTGGCATCTTTGCCGTCCGCATAATTTCCTTCCATGCATCCCGCAGATCACGTAGTTGCTTCAGAGCTTCCTCCAGAATTTCCGGATCCTTCTTTATATTTGCCTGTACCAGGGTTTTGAAGATGTAATCATAGATCACATCGAAGTCCTCTGCCACCTTATACTTATGATCCAGCGTCGTCTGTAGCTCTACGATGATTCGTCTTGCCTTCTGGATATTCGTATTTGCCTTTTCGTAGTCCTTCTTCTCGATCGCTCCTATCGCGATATTGCAGAACTTGATGGCTCCTTCATATAACATCAGAACCAGCTCTGCCGGAGACGCTGTTTCCACCTTTCTGGCTCCGTATGCCACCGCTGCATTATTTACCATATTCTACCTCTTTCTCTATGAGTTCGATCCAAACAAGTTGGACAGACTGGACTGATTGGACTGTAACTCTGCCAGCGCAGACTCCATTGCTGCAAACTGCTTGTAGTATCGATCCTCAACATCATTCATCTTATCCTGCAGCTTCTTGATCTTATCATCATAGTCGCTGATCTCGGTATCCATCTGCTTATCATTATAGAAGGTCAGAGCACTACTTAAGGTAGAACTCTTCATCGCCTTCTGGAAACTGCCGTACAGATCCTTGCCCAGACTGCTCAACGTATTGATCAGAGCATCCGGATCGTTCTCGATTGCCGCCCGTAGCTTATCATCGGCATCCTTATAGTCCGCATCATCCGGATCCCCGTTGATATGAAGCTGACCATATTCATTCCACTTACCGGTATTGATCCCGAAGCTGGCTAAGGAATACCGTTTCGTGCTTCCATCGGAACCGGTATATTCCACCGACTGATTCATCGTTGTCCGCATCGTTGACATCAAGGAACTGATCGTATCATCCCGGCGGAGAAGAGAATCCTTGATCTTCTTCTCCCACTCTTCCACTTCCTTATCCGACATTTTTTCCTTTTCGTCACTGGTCAGTGGTTCATAATCCTTGGCCCGATCTGCATTGTATAAGGTGCTCATTTCCTTCATCAGAGAATTATACTCTTTGATGAAATCCTTGACTGCATTATATATGGTATCCGTATCGGTGCTGACCGTCATACGGATCGGATTATCTTTGATATTTCCCTGCTCGTCCTTTGAGGTTGTTACATCGTTAACCGTAAAGTTCAAACCATTCAGGCTAAAGTTATTCGATGACTGCCGGAAGGTTGCTCCATTGTAGACTACGATGGCATCCTGTGCATCGATCTTATTGGAAGACGCTGCATCCAGACCCAGTGTAGACAATGCTGTATCATTATCAGCTGTCAGCCGGAAGTCGTAGTCGGCACCGGATTCTGTTGAATTCACAAAGAACCGTCCCTGTTTCTCATCATAGCTGGCAGTAACGCCCATCTTAGAAAATTCCTTCGCCAGACTTGACAGCGTCGTAGCCTGATCAATCGTATAGGTATAGGTTCTTGCCTTGTCTCCGCTGCCGACGGTCATCGTATAGGTTGTACCACTGGCGATTCCCATATCCGTCAACTTCGTACTGCCGGTAACGGCTGCTGCCGTATCGGATACATGTTCCACATGGAATGCTGCATTCATCGTCAGGATGTTCTCACCCATATCGCTCTTCTGCTGGCTAACAGTGACACTATCCTTGCTGATACCGAGGGCTACTGCAGAATCCTCATCTGCCGCCTTCATCGTATAGTCGATTCCGCCCTCGTAGCCGGTAACCGTTCCATCTGCAGCCTTTACTTCCTTTGCGGTCTGGTTTACAAACTCCAGTGCACCCTTTGACGTATTATACTTTACCGTCATGTCGATGCCTTCGTCCTGCAGGGACTGATTCAGCCCATCGATGACGCTCTGCAGGGTACCGTCTGCACCTGCATGTGCTGTGATCGTCTTCATAACAGTCTCTTCCTGTCCATCTGCCCCAACAGTCTTATACGAGATCTCGAAGCTCTTGCCTTCCAGATCAAGATCATACCCTTTTGCATTCTTCAGCTCACTCAGGGCTGTATCAGCATTCTCGGCTGCTACATAAGAGGTTGTATGGAACGCCTTGCCGGTCAGACTGGCACCGGTCAGATAACCGGAACTTGCCAACTGTTTCACTGATAATGTATGTACGCCATTGACAGCACTGTTACTGCTGCTCACCTTTACCTTGGAATCATCTGTGGACTCTACTTTCTTTGCCTTGTAGGTTCCTACAGATTTGAAATTGCTTAAAGCCCCTGTATAGAAGGAATAAAGCTTCGTATTCAAGGAAGACCATGCTTCCTTCTTCCACTTCAGCTTCGTCTGCTGCTTCTGGGCATTCTCTACCTTTGTCTTATGCCCGCTGATCATCTGTGTGATCAGACTCTCCGTATCCAGACCTGAGATCAGGCCGGTCATTCTCATCGTCATACCTATCCCTCCTATCGTTTCTCATCCACCAGAATACCTGCCAGCTCCAACGTTTTTGCTATCATGTCCAGTGTTTTCTCCGGTGGGATTTCCCGGATCACTTCACCCGTGGACTGATCCATAACCTTGATGGATATCCGCTTTGTTTCTTCATGATAGGTAAACTGACACTCTGTATGCGTCGGACGGATCTTTGCATTAATGTCCCGTAAGGCACTCTCTACCTTATCCTTTGAAACCTCCTGAATCGGCCGTTCATCACTATAAAACTGTTCTTTTCCCTGCTCGTCTGTCTGCTCACCGGCAGTCTGCTGTTCCGACGGCTGTACCACCCTTGCATAATTATCTGCCATCGGAGAACCGGATATGCTGTTCACCTCCGGCGTTACCGGTGTCACGGTTTTTGTATTCACGCTGCGAACCGCACCACTATTAACACTTGATTCTATTCCACCTATTCCCATGTCATCCACCTCCGTGTGAATTCCGGCATTTCTGCCTTTTGCTATGCAACCATTCTATTTCATCCATGTATGACAACGTCCGTTTTGACACACATGAGATTCTTCATTATCTATTATATCGTACGGTTACCGTCAAATATTAACACCCGGTCACAGTAGATTTTTCAGATTTTCCAAGGTGCCGGCCTGCTTGATGGCCTCCTGATTGGCATCCTTGATCTGCATATACAGTTCCTTTCGGTAAACCGGTACGGATTTCGGTGCCTGAATCCCGATTTTTACCTGATCACCCTTGATTTCCAGGATCGTGATCTCGATATCATTTCCTACTACAATGGCCTCATTCTGCTTTCTGGATAATGCTAACATAATCACTCACCTGCCTTTTTTCTCTGTACCGCATCATACACATTAAACTTTGCTTCATAGTCTGCATTCTCCACTATAATCTGCTCACCCTTCCGGGTAGCGGAGTTGATCAGGATCGGAGCCTTCATATTTGCAGTGACCTTTGTGACATCGGAGGATACGATCATCGTCAGTAAAACCACGATGTCCTCATCCTGCGGATTATCGATCGGTTCCAGCAAAGCATCCTCAATGATCGGATTATATTCATCTACAATAGCCAGCGGTTCAATCACCGGCAGAGCCAGATATGGATCTTCCATAGACTGCAGCCACCGGATAGCGGTATCAGACCCCCGTTCTACATCATATACGATAGCAAACTTATGCTTATCCTCGATTCCTATGATTCCATTCGGGAATTCCAGAACCTTATCATCTTCGATTGTAATTTCTCCAAATAATCTTGTCTGTGCTACCATAGAATTTCTCCTTTCATTTTACCATCTTATATAAAATCCAGCAATGACTTCTGCAGAACATTTCCCGTTACCTGAAGGGCTGCATTGTATACAATTGCAGAAGAGGAGAATTCGATTGCTTTATCTTCATAGTCAACCTCTTCATTGGAGGACATCAGATCCGTAAAGTTTGTATACTGCTCGGCCACTCTGGATGCGATCATATCCAGCTTCGAGGTACGGGCACCGGAGTCCGACTGTAATGCCGTTACATCCGTCTGGAAGTCCTGAAATACACTGATGTGTGCATTGAACATGCTACGCATTTCCTGATTCTTCATCTTCACTTCATTTTCTGCATCCGAGATCATGTAGTTAATCTGTTCTACTGCCTTGCTGTCTCCGGAGTATTTCGGATTCGACAGCAGTCCCTTTAGCTGTGCCAGCCGATTTTCTGCATCTGCCACTTCCTCTACCTTATCTGCCAGTTCGTCGATGGCTCGTCCCATATCATGCTTGATCAGATCTCTCCCCTGTGTATTCACGCGGATCATCTGATTAAAGTTCACCTCATACTCGATGACCTGATCATCGTCTGTGATCTCGAAATTTGTCTGCTCGCCGGTTGCTTTATTCGTCTGTACGCAGTTGAAGTAGTGTTCCGGCCGCAGATCATTTTGTTTGAAGCTGTCCTTTGCATATCCCACTGTGATATCATCCGCATTCTGGATCTGTGTGTATACATTCTTCCCGAAAATGATCTCACCCGTTTCCGGAATATAGCGTACCTCATCATCCCCCAGATCCTTATAGTAGTCCTTGGACTCGGTACTGGTCAGTGTCTTTGTCACTGCTATCGTCTGCTCCGTTCCGGTGTTGTCCTTATACTTGATCGTCGGTGTGGTTCCCTCTGACAGCTGATCGTAAGCTAACCGTAGGCGATAAACCGTCTGTTGCTCCGGGTATGCATCTGTCCCGTAAGTCTTACCACCTGCCAGATACTTGTCCAGATCCTCCGGATCAACCGCATTCACTGTTACGGTCTTCACGTCAATCTTACTGCTGCTCATCGGCTCCGTGATCGTATAGGAATACTTTGTTGCCTCTGAATCACTGAAGCCTAATGCGGTATCTGTCTTATAACCGGAGAATACATACCTGCCTGCATAGGTTGTGTTTCCCTCCGAGTAGATCATATCCTTGTAGGCACGTATCGTCTCTGCTACCGCGGAACGGTTGTCATTGTTGAAGGAGTCGGTTGCTCCCTGTGTGCAGTAGCCGGACATATACTCGATATAGTTTGAGATACTGGTGATGGAGTTCTCGGTCAAATCCATCCAGGAATCCGCATCCTTGATATTCTTTGTCTTATACTGTTCGAGCTGGCTGACCGTATTACGGAGCTTCAGTGCACGCACTGCTACTACCGGATCCTCACTGGCACGCTGGATCTTCTGGCCTGTGGTCAGCTGTTGAACCAGGGTATCAACCTTTTTCGTACTGGTCTGCAGATTCCGCAGAGAATTATTACTTATCATCTGGTTTGTGACTCTCATAGATCAAGACCTCCTATACTCCCGTTCCGTTAATCAGTTTATCGTAGATTTCATCCAGAACCGACATCACCTTACATGCCAGATTATAGCCATTCTGCTGGATGATGAGGTTCGACGCCTCTTCATTGGAGTCCACACTGGACTCTGACATCCGCTGCTGATTGATACTGTATACGATATTGTTCTGATGCTGCATCGATATCTTGCATCGTTTCGTCTGTACGCCTAATGTAGATATGATAGACTCCAGATACTGGCTCGGGCTTCCCTGTTTGAAAATACCGGTATTCGTCAGACTGTCCTGGATCTCTTTTAACAGATTACATTTTTCTACATCTCCCTGATCGATCGCCGCCTTATCCGATACAACGACCTTGTTCGGATCCTTCATGACCGTTTCATTCACGCTCCAGTTCAGTGCCGTCAGCCGGTAGTACGAAACACCCTTTGATGTAAATGACGTATCTCCGGTCGTTGCCGAAAGATCCAGATTCTTTCCATCCACATCCAATGTATTCAACATATCCAGTCCCTGCTTACCATCCGCATCCACACCGGAGGTACAGATATCATTCATATGTCTGGAGAAGGTCCGTACAAATTCATTCAGCTTGGACATATAGTACGGAACGCCTTCGAAGTTCACATTATTTCCTACCCGTGCCGTAAGTCCGGTCTTGATCTTCGTCGTATCAGCTCCTACCTGAGACTTGCCATCTGCGCTCAGCACTTTCAGATTCTGAAAGGTATAACCCGTGATCTCGCCGGTCGCATTATCGTACTGCGCTTCGAAGCTGTCGTAATAGTAGTCTGTATCATGGATCCGAATCTTACCGGATGCCGCTACATTCAGATCATTTAGATAAAATGCCTTATCTGTCGTCATCGTTACATAGCCGGTTCCGGTTGCATCGATGCCTGCTCCGGTGGTTTTTCCCACAAATCCATGATTGTTGTTTCCATCCCGAACCGCTATGATACCTGCGAGCTTACCCGTCAGAGTCGGGCTGTTGATATTGAATTCATCGCCTGCTGTCCCGTCTGTATTTCTCCAGGCTAATTCGTACAGTCCATTAATGTCTGTTTCATTTACCTTTTCATCCCGCGGAACTGCCATCAACTGCCGGCACTGAAGATCATCCACCAGTACTTCCCCATTGATCCGGACGATATAGCGGGTAGCGCCCGAATCATGTCCATCCTCGGCCAGAATCGGAATCTCCTCTGTTGACGTGTTCACCAGTTCTGAAAGTTTATCAATCAGCAGGGTTCGCTGATCACGCAGATCATTGGCGTTTCCGTTTCGCAGTTCTATGTTATTAATCTGGTCATTTAATGTAAAAAGCTCTTTTGAAATGGAATTGATCTCATCAACCCGAACAACCAGCTCGTCGTTCAGACTTTTTTGTGTATTCTGCAGATTGTTTGCAATCTCATGAAACAGTTCCGTATAGCTCTGAAAATCATTGACGTACTGCACTCTGGTGGTTGCACTGGACGGATCATCCGCCAATGTCTTCATGGAATTCTGGAGATTCGTCAACAGGGACGTATATCCGGTCGCAGAATTCATTTCATTAAAATAGGTTTCGATTTCATAAGAATAATCATACTTACTTCCGTACTCACCACCCAGACTGTTTCCATTCCAGTATTTGGTATCAAAGTACGGATTTCGAACCCGTTCGATGCCGGTAATTTTCACACCGGTCCCCTGCATGCCTGCGGAATTTCCCAGCCGCAGAGCATTCGATGCCTTACTGATCACCTGCTGTCTGGAATATCCTTCCGTTTCTGCATTTGATACATTATGTGCCGTTGTATTCAGCGCCGCCTGATAGTAATTCAAGCCGGATTTTGATGTATTCAGTCCTAAAAATGTTGATGCCATCGATTCTCACATCCTTTATCTGTTTCTCTCTTATGAGCCTAACTTCTCAATAATATGCTGTATCATTTCGGAAACAACCGTTATATACCGGGAGGATGCGTTGTATGCATGCTGATACTTGATCAGGTTTGTCAACTCATCATCCGAGGATACTCCGACAACTTCCTGTCTCTGGTTGTTTACCTCGTTCACCAGACCTGCCTGCTTCGTGGCGATACTGTTATAGGTATACCCCTTATTTGCATAGTCTCCAACCATGGTTGCATAATAGTTGTTAAAATTATTCATAACCAATGTGTTGGGATCCAGAGTGGCAAAATCGCTGTTCCACAGCTCCAGAAGCTGATTGGCAACGTCCTGATATTCCTCACCGTTTACCTTTGTCAGTGGGAGCAAAGACGGATTCTTCACCAGATCATCATTGATCTCTAACTGTCCCAGCGTATATAAGGAATAATAATCGTCCGGATCTTCTGCATTATATACCTTTACCGTCATGGTCTGCTGTTTTCCATCGGTATCCAGTACGGTAATTGTCTGTTCGTGATAACGCTCTACACCCTTTCGGATAAAAAGCTCCGTTCCCTGTACTTCATTTCCTTCTCCATATCCCTTACCGGCTTTTTCCGTATCCAGGATCGTATAGGTAACACCATTCACATCGGTAATCTGTGTATTTGGGCATAAAACATCATTGATCTTCGTCGTCATGCCGTGAATCAACTGATCAAACTGTGAAATCAGGCTGGCCACATCTCGATTGCTCAATGTCTGATTATAATTTTTCAAGGCCGCCTGATAGTCTGCTTCGGTTCCATAGTTCTCCCGGAGCGGAATGTCGGTATAATCCGGTGTATAATCACCACGTGCCGACAGCATACCCTTCAGGGAGCCGGTATCCGACTTATCTCCGGCTACAGATGTTCTCCGGAAGTTGAACACATCCGTATCATCACTCTTCCAATATACTGTGAGCAGATCAGAACCGGCCGCGATCGGTTTTGTTCCGATCTGATAGGTCTGTTCCTCTGCAACCAGCAGATGTTCCTCTGCATATACGTTCACAGTTCCGTTGGTTTGTTCTTTTATCTCAATGGAGATCAATCCGGACAATTCATCCAGTGCCTGATTTCGGGCATCCCGATAGTCATTCGCACTCTCTACACCGGATTCACTCTTTAATATCTTCTGATTCAAATCATATATGGTAGATGCCAGCTGGTTGATCTTATCTGCTTTCTTTTCAATTTCACTATTCAGATTCTTCTGATAATCCACCAGTTGCGTATAAATTTCATTTGCCCGTGTAATAAAGGAACCGGCAGTTGCCACCAGTGCCGTCCGCTTTACAAAGCTGTTAGGTTCCCTTTGAACATCCTGTATCGAGTTCCACAGATTCTTCATATAATCCTGAAAGGTGCTTCCTTCTGTCTCTCCGAAGAACTCCTGTACCTCTTCGATCACTCCATACTTTGCCTCATAATAGTTCTGTCTGCTATACTGCAGACGGTACTTTTGATCCAGATACTTATCCCGTGTGGTACGGGTCTCTTCGACCCTAGTTCCCAGACCGGTCTGTTTGATACCGACCTTCGTATAACCCAGATTCTGATATGCCAGATCTGTCAGGAGTACCTGTTGCCGGGAATATCCTTCTGTATTCAGATTGGTTAAATTGTGTGCGGTTGTATTAATCGCATTCTGGTGTGCCTGTAAACCGGAAGTGCCGATATACATCCTTCCCATCGTTCCCGACATGATCTCATCTCCTCTTTATCCTTATCAGCTCTTACTGTCAAACTGACTATAGCTGACTCCCAGCATGTCTCCGCTGTAAGACTTCTTGTCATAATTGGCTGTCTCCGGTGCCTGCCCGGCCGTCTGCAGAATATTAATACTGAACTCTGTCATTTCCAGTGCATCCTCCAGCAGCTCTCGGTTCTGTGTATTTACCTGTTGGAGCTGCATGACCACATTTCGTAGTCTATGGTGTAACCGACTGAGCGGAATCTGAAAATCCGGTTGTCCTTCCATGACCCGGACAATATCCGCTACTGTCATATTCTTTCCCTTATAGTTCAGAACAACGGCGATATTATCCACGATTGTCTGCCGTTTTTTCTCCAGAACCAGAACCTGATCTATCACCGCTTGCTCCTGATCGGTGATCTTCTGGAGCTCCTGTATGTCATTTTTTACGATTGTCTGTGTCTTCGTATCGGATACGGCATACAGATTCTCGTATATCGTACACTCCTGCTCCAAAACATCAATCAATTCTTCTATCAAACTGGCCATGCTGATATCCTACCTTCCTACGGTTTATCGGTTACGCTCTGTATATGCCGCTAACAGCTTATCTGCAAAATCTTCATTGCTGACAGTATAAGTACCGCCCTCGATTGCCGCCTTCAGAGAATCCACACGGTCCTGACGAACGTCCGGAACCTTTGCCAGTGCAGCCTTTGCGATCTGCATATCCTTGCCAATAGAAGAAAAAGACACCTGATCCATGGTGTTTACAGCATCGGTGTATCCAATCTTACCGGTCTTTCTGGTCTTTCCTACACCATATAACTGACTTATCTGGTTATAAGCATCTATACGCATAATAGCCACCTTCCTCCTTGAAATAATTCTTCTATACATTAATTATATCGTCAGTTTTCAGATGAACTTTAGCCGGAATATGAAAAAACGCCGTTTTTACCATTGAAGTATTGGAAAACGGCGTTCTCTCTTACTGTTATTTACCAGTAACTGATTCTATTATTCATTTAAGGAGGTCTTCTCTGTTACGGTTACCTTCTGATCGTAGCAGCTAAACATTGCATCGACACTCTCCTGTTTCATCTTCGGGGTCACAAGGCTGACTAACGGAACGATAATCAGACTGGCTACCATAGCAATCGCTCCCGCATTGATCGGAGAAGCAATAAACTTAAAGAACATATTTGATACCGTAAGACCAACGCCCACTATAAAGCTGGCCCATACGGCGGCCTTTGTAACCTTCTTTGAGTACAGTCCATACATAAATGGTGCCAGGAATGCGCCTGCTAACGCGCCCCACGAAATACCCATAAGCTGTGCAATAAAGGTCGGTGGATTCAGAGCCAGAACCACTGACACGATAATAAAGAATGCAATCAGCACCCGCATAACGATCAACTGATTCTTCTCTTTCATATCTTTTACGATCGTTCCTTTAATAAAATCTAGCGTCAGTGTGGAACTGGAGGTCAGCACCAGAGAAGACAGCGTTGACATGGAGGCTGACAGCACCAGAACGATAACAACACCGATCAGAATATCCGGCAGTGTTGACAGCATCTGTGGAACAATGGCATCGTACATCACGCTGCCATCCGGCTTATAGATATCTGCATCTGCATATAAGCGTGCAAACCCGCCCAGAAAATAACATCCGCCGGAGATAATAATCGCAAATATTGTGGAAACTACGGTTCCGGTTTTAACCGCCCGTTCATCCTTGATTGCATAGAACTTGTGAACCATTTGCGGAAGTCCCCAGGTTCCTAATGACGTTAAGACAACGACACCAAATAAATTCACAACATCCGGGCCAAAGAAGGAGGTAAATGCTCCCTTCTGTCCCAGCGTTACCGGAACATCGCTCTCCAGTTCTGCCAGCTGCCGAACGGCTTCATAGAAACCGCCATGTCCATTTAATACTGCTACGATAACCAGAACAATACCGATCAGCATGATAATACCTTGGATAAAGTCATTAATAGCAGTTGCCATATAGCCTCCAAGAATAACATAAACACCCGTCAGTACCGCCATCGTAATGATACACACCGCATACGGAATATCAAACGCCATTGCAAACAGTCGGGAAAGTCCATTATAGATCGATGCGGTGTATGGAATCAGGAATATGAACACGATAGCAGAAGCTGCCAGCTTCAGTGCCTTACTCTCATATCGCTTTCCAAAAAAGTCCGGCATCGTAGCGGATTCCAGCTGTTGACTCATAACTCTGGTTCTCCGTCCCAGCACTACCCAGGCAAGGAGGCTTCCGATAAATGCATTGCCCAGTCCAATCCAGGTAGACGCCAGTCCGTATTTCCATCCAAACTGTCCTGCATACCCTACAAATACAACAGATGAAAAATAGGAGGTTCCGAAGGCAAACGCTGTTACCCAAGGTCCCACACTTCTCCCACCTAATACAAAATCATTTACATTGGTTGCTTTTCTTCTGGAATAGATACCTACTGTCACCATAATCCCGAAGAATACCAGCAATAATACGATCTTTACTGCCATACTGTCTCTCCTTCACTTTTGTTTCACTTTTTATGTGCATGCTTTTTGTACATTTGCACTGCTTTTCGTAGTATAACACATTTACTTTTTTAATGCAACGCATTAAAGCGTCAATTTGTTAATTTGATAAAGCATGTATTTTATTAAATATTTATTTGACATTTTTATATTGCTGTTGTATCATGATTTTTAGATAAATATTATTTTTACATTTTACATTCTACTATGAAGGAGGATTATTTTTGTCCAATCAAGTATCAAATTCATTTTCCAATAAACTGAACACCTATTTTCCTATGATCCGCTCCCGCGATGCGGTGCTTCAGGATATCCATTCTAA
>UQBG01000023.1 GCA_900539185.1 uncultured Clostridium sp. | reverse complement strand
GGTCTGTTACGGAAAGCCATTTTAATAGTTGCATAGATATATACCTCCAATCAGAACGTATCATACATCAATATGCGTGCGCACGCAAGTATTTTTTTCTGCCAACAAATATTTCCAAATTAAGGTATTGAATCCTTATCGTGTTTTTGTAGATAGGTATGAGAGGGATTCCATAGCCTGTTATGCACATTTCCACAATGCACAATAGGTCATTCTTTTTTCTTCCGCATCCCTTAGCAAATTATCTGTCCAATCCCCTGTCACCTCAGATGTATCTATATTTTCATAATAATAGCAATCCGCAATATATTTCTTCTCAAATTCCCTCATATAGCAGAAATAAGAATATATAACCGACAGCGATCAGAACAAAAGAGCCACTAAGAACGACATTCCTATTACTAATTTGCATACCATTGATCTGCCTGCCTTTAGATTCAAATAAATAATCTTTATTTTATCTTTCGTTTCGGATCCAAAAAAATCCATAATATATTTTCTTACATATCCTTTGTGTACATCCTATTGCCACAAGCATAGCTATATATTTTTTCTCGAATCCAATTTCATAGCTATTGAATTCGAGATACTGTTAAACATCAGCAGAAGCATAAGAATTCCTATTATCCCAAATACAAACTGCACAAAGAAAATAATAGAAAGTACCATATCCAATTTTGCACTCCAAATGTCCCTGTAAAAACTAATTTGCGATATTTCATACATTTCCCATGGGGCGCATATTGCGCCCCATGAAAATATCCGAACGGTTCCTTATCTGGCTATCAGTTGATCTCCGTCTACATCGATAGTTACCTTCTGATTCATACCCAGCTTATCACTCAGTATCATCTTCGCAACTAATGTTTCAACATTCTTTTGCAGATACCGCTTCAGTGGACGTGCACCATAGACCGGATCATATCCATGATCAATGATATAGTCCTTCGCCTGTTCGGTAACTGCGATCTCGATCTCCCGATCTGCCAGCCGCTTATTCAGGTCTGCGATCAGCAGATCTACGATGCCGCCGATGTTCGCCTTTGTTAACGGCTTGAACATGATCGTTTCATCCAGACGATTCAGAAACTCCGGACGGAAGTGTGCCCGTAGTTCATTCATAACCATTTCCTGTGCTTCCGGTTTAATATCACCATTCTCATCGATTCCTTCCAGCAAATACTGGGAACCGATATTGGATGTCATGATCAGTATGGTGTTCTTAAAGTCTACCGTCTTGCCCTTTGAATCTGTGATCCGGCCATCATCCAATACCTGTAACAGTACGTTGAATACATCCGGATGTGCTTTCTCTACTTCATCAAACAGGACAACCGAATATGGCTTTCTTCGAACAGCCTCTGTCAACTGACCACCTTCATCATAGCCTACATATCCCGGAGGGGCTCCGATCAGCCGAGCCACAGAGTGCTTCTCCATGTACTCACTCATATCGATTCGTACCATATTTGCCTCATTATCAAACAGGCTGGCCGCCAGTGTCTTAGCAAGCTCCGTTTTACCGACACCGGTTGGTCCCAAGAACAGGAAGGAACCGATCGGCTTGCTCGGATCCTTAATACCGGCCTTTGACCGGATGATGGCTTCGCTCACCAGCTCGACAGCTTCATCCTGACCTACTACCCGCTTATGCAGTTCGTCGTCCAGATGCAAGGTCTTATTTCGTTCACTCTCCGTCAGCTTTGCAACCGGGATTCCGGTCCACCGGGAAATAATCTTTGCGATTTCCTCATCGGTTACACTCTCATGTACCAGTGTGTGTTCCTCAGTCTTTAAGCGTTCTTCTTCCTTTTCCAGTTCCTGCTTTAACTGCGGCAGCTTGCCATACTGTAGCTCTGCTGCCTTATTCAGATCATAGTTCCGCTGTGCGATCTGGATCTCATTATTCAAAGACTCGATCTCCTCCCGCAGCTTTGTAACTCGTTCAACCTCCTGCTTTTCTTTCTCCCAGTCTGCCTTCGCTCCGGCAAACTGATCCTTCAGTTCAGCCAGTTCCTTCTGCAACTCTGCCAGCCGTTCCTGACTCAGCCGATCCTCTTCCTTCTTCAGTGCTGCTTCTTCGATCTCTAACTGCATGATCTTTCTGGACATATCATCCAGCTCCATCGGCATGGAATCCAGCTCTGTCTTAATCATCGCACAGGCTTCATCTACCAGATCGATCGCCTTATCCGGCAGAAACCGATCCGTGATATACCGATTTGACAGCGTAGCCGCTGACACCAGAGCACCGTCTGTGATCTTAACCCCATGGAAGACCTCATACCGTTCCTTTAAGCCTCGCAGGATCGAAATGGTATCTTCTACGGTAGGTTCATTTACCATAACCGGCTGGAATCTTCGTTCCAATGCCGGATCTGTCTCTATATACTTCCGATATTCATCCAGTGTCGTAGCACCGATACAGTGTAGCTCACCTCTGGCCAGCATAGGCTTTAACATATTGCCTGCATCCATCGCGCCATCGGTTTTACCGGCACCTACGATCGTATGCAGCTCATCGATAAACAGGATGATGTTACCATCACTCTTCTTTACCTCATCCAGAACCGCCTTCAGTCGTTCCTCGAACTCACCACGATACTTCGCACCGGCTAACAGAGAGCCCATATCCAATGCATATACCTGCTTATTCTTCAGTCCATCCGGTACATCTCCGCGCACGATTCGCTGTGCCAGTCCTTCTACGGCTGCTGTCTTACCGACACCCGGCTCACCGATCAGAACCGGATTATTCTTCGTCTTTCGAGACAGAATACGGATAATATTACGGATCTCCTGATCTCTGCCGATGACCGGATCCAGCTTCTGCTGTCTGGCACGTTCGACCAGATCATATCCATACTTTGAAAGACTATCATAGGTAGCCTCTGGATTATCCGTCTCTACCTTCTGATTTCCCCGGACTGTCGCCAGCGTCTTCAGGAAACCATCTCTGGTGATTCCATACTTCTGGAAGATCTCCCGAACCGCCTTGTTTGCCTTCTTGATCATCGCTAAAAAGATATGCTCTACCGATATATAGGCATCTCCCATCTGCTTTGATTCATTCTCCGCATCCATCAGCGTCATGGTAAACTCCCGACTCATGTAGACATCACTGGTACCGGTTACCTTCGGCCGATAGGCTACCGCCCGTTCACACTCAGAGGTAAATCCCTTCAGATCGATCCCCATCTTGTCCAACAGCTTTCCGATCAGGCAATCATCTGTCGTCACCATACTCAGCAGTAAATGCTCCTGATCGATCTCCTGATTGTTATATTCATACGCCAGCTTGGAACAGTTCTCTATAACTTCTAGTGATTTTTTTGTAAATTTCTCAGCATCCATATCGAAAACCTCCTTCTATCCTGAACGTGGAATCCACGTTTGTTTCATGTTCTAGTCTGAATATAACACCTGTATTTCACTTTGTCAACAACTTTTTAGCACTCACTTCAAAAGAGTGCTAACAGTTTTATAAAATTACTTCCTGTTCCCCGGATAATAACATAAAAAAGAGTTGTGCACCCATTTTCATGAGGCACAACTCCTTGAACTCCTAAAATACTGATTCGATTTAGTAATAGCTGTATGATGATGCAGCACCTGCAGCAGCCACAATAGCGGCTATAACAACACCGATAATAACAAGTACTTCCAGAATAATACCGATAATACTTAAGATCTTACCTACCTTTGCTACCTGAGGTACTTCGCCCAATTCCTTAGTCAGCTGTCCATTCAGCACTAAACTGATAATAGCGCAGATGATACCTACACCACCGCAGCTAAATACAATTGAGCAGATACCTAAGATCAGACATGCGATTGCCTTACCAGGAGTCTTTGGCTCTTCATTGTTTGTGTACACTTCGTTATTCATGTTATCCATCTTTCTACCTCCACTTTTACATGAATGAATTTTATACAAAGCGGTTTAACTCCGCATTATATACATAATCAATCTGCTTAAGCTGCGATTCAACTGCCGCCCGGTCTACATTCATATCCTCACACAGTGCATCCAGTGTTGGATAGAAATCTCTCAGCTTCGTATTGATCACGCTTAACAGCATCATGGAATCCTTTGGTAACTCCATCCGTTCCTGTCCTTTCTCTTGTAACATCCGCCTGCATCCGTATGGTTGTATCCTACATATGCATCACAAGCAAAATATAGTATATCACATATTTTTCCAACCTTAAAGATATAACTGTATGAAATTTATCTGTTTTCTGTAAAATTCATGTAATTTTATTGCTTATATATTCGAGAATACCTTTCCGATGCTGTCCTGTATGAGCAAATCGGCTGCTTCGTCTCTGGATGTCGAAGACTTATTGATCACGACCAGATGATCCCCACGGAAGTAGTCGATCATACCGGCTGCCGGATATACCACCAGAGAGGTTCCACCAATGATCAGAACATCTGCATGGCTGATATAATGGATTGCCTTCTGCATCGTCCGATTATCCAGTCCCTCTTCATATAGTACCACATCCGGCTTCACGATACCGCCACAGTTGCAGCGCGGTACCCCCTCAGACTTTACAATATATTCCAAATCATAGAACTTATGACACCGCTCACAATAGTTTCGGTGAATGGAGCCGTGAAGCTCCAGTACCTCCTTACTGCCCGCCATCTGATGCAGACCGTCTATATTCTGTGTAATAACAGCCCGTACATGTCCCTCCTTCTCCAACTCTGCCAGCCGGATATGTGCTGCATTCGGTTTTGCTTCCGTATATATCATCTTATCCTTATAGAATCGAAAAAACTCTTCCGGATAGTGCTTATAGTAGGTATGACTGATGATCTGCTCCGGTGGATACTTATACTTCTGATTATATAGTCCATCTACACTACGAAAGTCCGGAATTCCGCTCTCCGTCGACACACCGGCTCCTCCAAAGAATACTACATTATCACTCTCTGACACAATTTTCTTTAACTTCTGAATCTTTTCCATGTTATCCATTATGAAACTCCCTTCTGTCCGATTCTTTGTATATGGTTTCCTTTCGATTATCTTTCATTTTCTTGTAAGTCCGCTTTCAGTGTACCACTTTCCGGTTGTATGTTCCAGTTCTTTAGGCTATAATCATCACAAGGACGGTGATAAACCATGAAGTTATTGATCGATGCCCGTACTCTGGGCAGTCATCCCAGTGGTATCGGGATGTATGTAAATGATTTTTTAAAAGAACTGATTCGGGATTCCCGATTTGAGATTACACTGCTAAGCGATGTCGCTACCAGTGATGAAATGCGTGCACTGGCACAACAGAATATACCGATTATCACATACGGAAAGCCTGTCGTGCAGAGTGCAGCAGTCTTCTCCTACTTCAAGTTCATTCAGGACTCCTTAGACTACTATCAACCGGATGTGTTCTGGGAGCCGAATAACCTGATCCCGGTTCGCCTTCGTCGATTCTCCGGCAGGATACTGGTTACCATCCATGATGTGTTTCCGCTCACACAGCCGGAAACCCACGGTTTCTTGTATCCAAGATACTTTCGATATGGCCTGCGTCAGACACTGAAGCAGGCAGACATGATCACCTATAATTCCGTTGAGACACAGATGGAGGTTCAACGGCTATATCCGCAGGCAGCAGATATTTCTCATCTGGTAAGCTATATCATTGTGAACAAACCGGATTTCACAGACGCTCCTGTTACACCGGATGTTCTTTTCCAGAAGCTTCCGATCGATGGCGTCGATTACTTTCTCTACATCGGGAATCTGGAAAAGCGAAAGGGCACGGATCTGTTGATCAAGGCATATGCCCGCTATCGCGTATTGGGAGGAACGAAACGATTGTATCTGGGTGGAAAGATCCGGGAGGACGAGATTCAACGGCTCTATGATGAAACCCATGCTGTCTATCCGGATCTGATTGCCCTCGGTTATGTAGGAAACGAGCAGAAGATGGCTCTCTTCCGCTACTGCTCCGGATTCCTTTTTCCTTCCCGTGCAGAGGGCTTTGGCATCCCTATTATAGAAGCGATGCATTATAATAAACCGATACTTGCCAGCGATCTAAGTATCTTTCACGAAATAGCCGGAGATGCGATCTCCTACTTTGACTTTTCCGGTTCCGAAGATCAGCAGATCGAACGTCTGGCGCAGGCTATGCTCCGACTCAACCGCGGAGATCTGGAGTCTTATCAGACAATCGTTCAGCGATATCTTCCGTCCGAGCTTGGCCGCACCTTCTGCGACTATGTCTATGCGGCCGGAAAATCGGACGTACATTAAAAAAACGGCTCAATCGAGCCGTTTTTCTATGCCTGTTCATACCTATTTGAAATGATATTTTCCTTTTCCATGTCCCTGTACCGCCTCTATGGCACGATTCTCTAACAGGAGCTTTATCAATTCAGATGCCCTCGTTGCTTTTAATCCCGTTACTTCTTCAACCACCATTCGCCCAAAGATTTTTTCTTTTCCACACACCCGATACAGTTCCGCGATATGAGAAATCGTTCTGCTATTTGTAACTGCTTGAATGTTCGATATCATGGCCTGAATGTTCGCTTTTTCTGTTTCAATGTTCGCTTTTCCTGCTTCAATGTCCGCTTTTAAAACAACCGAAAAGTTTCATCGGCTAGCGTTTTCTCCCTATAAATACCCGCAGAAGAATCACGATCAGTGCAATCACCGCTACTACCGGAAGCAAATACCAGGCTGCCATGACGATAATCACTACAACACCGATGATCAGTGCCAGAATCAGTAATGCTATCAGAATCAGAATTAGTTTTCCATACCAAGAGTTCAGTGTAAATCCTTTGCTCCGGCTCTGATTCTGACCCTGGCGTGTCGACTGGTTTCTTTGTTCCTGTGCACGGGTTCTCTGTGTTTCTTCTTCTCCTGTTCCCTTATTTGCCTCAATAATCGTCTTTACGATCAGTTGCACCGGTCCCAGTTCCTCCAGAACCTGCTGCTCTGATTTTCCGCCTGCGATCTCATCATCGATGTATCTGCTATAGTAGTCTACAGACTCCCGAAGCACCTGCTGTGTCACTTCGCCCTGAAGTCCTGCCTGAAGTCCATTTATATATTCGCTCTTTGTCATATCGCTATCCTTTCTTCTACTTTGTAGTAATAATCATAACCATGTAGTTCCCATCTTCATAGGACTGCCATGATACGGTATCTGCTCCGCCTTCCTTTACTACAAAGGCACAGTCATACTGGATCTTGTCTGCATCGGTCACCATGACCTCGATCCGATCCGTTTCCTTCATCTCGTTTAGTACATAGTCCTTAAAGTCATTGAAGTTGTCAAAGGCAGTTCCGGTCTGTTCATAATAGTTGTAGTCCATACTGGTGCATGCCGGATACGCATTCCGGTTCCATGTATGTGTCTTCCCCATGACCGTATCATCTATGTTCAGATATACATGCATCGGATCCTCTCCGGTATCCGGAACCGGATCATCCCAGGTTGTATCCACATGATACCACTGTCCCTGAATATCTACGATATTCCATGCATGATCAACACCGGACGCCGTCCCCACTGCCATCCGGGTATCAATGCCACTGCAAAGCAGCAATAATTCCATCGCTTCGGCATATCCGTTACAGACTGCAGTGCCTTTTAACAACGCTCCTTCCGCAGTATAAGACAACTGTTCCTCCTCGCCATCTAAGAAGCCATACTTCACATGACTGACGATATAGTCATGGTAGGATACTACCGTTTCATAATCATTATCTTTTTCATACTGATCCATAATCTGCTGAACCTTAATGGACAGCAGCTCGGCGACAGAATTATCCTGAATCGCTGTTCCGTTCACTACCTTCTGATATACGTAGTAGTTATTCGACGGATTCAGTTCAAACCGCACCAGCGATACATCGGCATTTACCTTCCGCAGTATGATGTAGCTGGATACATGTCCGAAAAATCCATCCAGATTATGGTTGATTCTGCTTAACTGATCCTCAGATAATCCATTGATATAGGTTGAAAATGTATGATTCCCCTGTGTCAGCTCTTCGGTAATCCGGAGACTCAGCTCCTCGGTAGAGGAAATCATGTTCCCCCGATGGATCTGTACCGCAAATAGTCTCTCAGATACGATTCCTCCCAATACCAACACCAGGATTCCAAGCAATATTAGAATTCTGTATTTTTTCTTCACGAACGCTTCCCTCTGTCTCTTTCCTAATAATATATGCTATTCTAGCATTAACTATCCTTGATTGCAAACGAGATTTCAAAGCGAGATTTTTTTATAATAATGGTTGACAACTATTCCTTCTATATGGTATATTAATATCCGTCGTCAGACATATGCGCGAGTGGCTCAGTTGGTGGAGCACGACCTTGCCAAGGTCGGGGTCGCGGGTTCGAGTCCCGTCTCGCGCTCTTTTTATTTGTGCGGAAAGCCTTGTATTAACAAGGCTTCCATAAAGACACCTTTGTTAATCGGAGAACCAACGGACAGGTGATACTTATGCGTTGCCTGTCCGCTAGCTTTTTTCGTTATAATCCGGCTGTATTGCCAATATAACGGAAATAAATATCAATCTGCTGTTCGGTGTTTTGCTTGAACTGCTCACGCCTTTCGTGAATGACTATCTTCGAAACGAAGATGTGCAGGATCTCGGGTGTAAGCTCGGTTATGCACGTATACTTTTTAGCGAGACCTATGAACTTATCCACATCGAAATCCGTTTGTGAACGCTTGTAGCTCATGCCGGTCGTAATTTCTGCATCCGTTTTTTTAATTTGCTCGAACAGAGCCTTTTGCTATACTCTGCGCTGTTTTTCAAAGCAAGAGCGTCTTAATGCAATCTTAATACAGAGCGCCGGATCATTACACCGATTTTTTATACGCCGTGGTATACTTCATATAAACAAGCTGAAATAGGAGAAATACAGATGTCTAAGGTTATACATAGAAAAAAGTGGTTGTCATCTTTTAAGCTGATCGTTCTGGGCTTTGCCGGCGTTATTCTGCTCGGAGCACTGATATTGATGCTACCGTTTTCATCGACCGCCGGAGTTGTCACGCCGTTTATCGAGGCGCTGTTCACTTCGACCTCCGCTGTTTGCGTTACGGGGCTTATCGTACAGGATACGGGCAGCTATTGGTCCGCTTTCGGGCAAACGGTAATACTGCTGCTAATCCAGATAGGCGGTCTCGGCGTTGTGACGGTTGCGGCAACCTTTGCCATGCTGTCCGGCAGAAAAATATCGCTGATGCAGCGCAGCACCATGCAGGATGCCATCTCTGCCCCGAAGGTCGGCGGGATCGTCCGCCTGACCCGCTTTATTGTACGGGGAACTTTTTTGGTCGAGCTTATCGGAATGATTGCCATGCTGCCGACATTTTGCGGAGACTACGGTATCAAAGGAATTTGGATGGCGGCGTTTCATTCGGTTTCCGCCTTTTGCAATGCCGGCTTTGATATACTCGGCACCGTGGGAAATAAATACCCGTCGCTTACGGACTACATAGGAGATCCGGCGATAAACATTTCCGTTATGCTTTTGATCATCATAGGCGGAATCGGCTTTTTGACATGGGACGATATTTGCACAAACAAGTGGCATTTCAAAAAATACCGGATGCAGAGCAAGATCATATTGGCAACAACGACGCTCCTCATTATTCTTCCCGCAGTATTCTTTTTCTTTTGCGATTTCACGGGGCTGCCGCTCGGTGAACGGGTCTTGGCGTCACTTTTTCAGTCTGTCACACCGAGAACTGCAGGATTCAACACCGCCGTTCTTCCCGCTATGACCGGTTCTTCCAAGGCGATTATGATTCTGCTGATGCTTGTCGGCGGCTCGCCCGGATCTACGGCAGGCGGTATGAAAACAACCACGCTTGCCGTTCTGATTCTGAGCGCATTTTCCGTCTGCCGCAAAAAGGACGATATCGAAACCTGCGGCAGGCGCATTGACGGCTCGGCATTAAAAAGCGCCGCAACCATTGCCGTAATGTATTTCCTGCTGTTTTTCATCGGCGGTATTGTTATCAGCACGGCAGAAGATCTGCCGCTTGACACCTGCCTTTACGAAACGGCGTCCGCCGTCGGAACGGTCGGGCTTACGCTCGGAATCACGCCGCAGCTCGGCATCTTGTCTCAGCTTGTTTTGATCGTCTTAATGTATCTCGGCAGAGTCGGCGGACTTACCCTGATTTACGCGGCGATTTCCAACAAAAATCATAGCGGAGCAAAGCTGCCGCTTGAAAAGATCACAGTCGGATAAAGGAGTTATTGTTATGAAAAACATATTGCTAATAGGTCTCGGCAGATTCGGTAGGCATATTGCTTTGCAACTGAATAAACTCGGGCATGAGGTGATGGCGGTAGACATCAACGAAGAAAGGGTCAATGAAATTCTGCCGATCGTTACTAACGCACAGATCGGTGACAGCACAAACACGGAATTTTTAAAGTCGCTCGGCATCAGAAACTTTGATGTGTGCATCGTCACCATAGGAGAAAATTTTCAAAATTCGCTGGAGACTACTTCTTTACTGAAGGAACTCGGCGCAAAATTAGTTGTGTCACGCGCCGAGCGTGATGTTCAGGAGAAATTTCTTCTGCGTAACGGAGCGGACGAAGCAATTTACCCTGAAAAGCAAGTAGCAAATTGGGCTGCTATTCGCTATACCGCCGATCACATACGGGATTACATCGAGGTCGATGAGGCTCATGCCATTTTTGAGGTAGAGGTTCCGGAGGGTTGGATCGGAAAAACCGTCGGAGAGCTGGATATCCGCAAAAAATACAGCATCAATATTATGGCAACTAAGGAGAACGGAAAAATCAATATGGCGGTTTCACCGGAAACCGTTCTTACGGACAATATCACTCTTTTGGTTCTCGGTGCTTACAAAGAACTTCAAAAGTGTTTTCGCATTTAACAGAGGTGAATGAGGATGGCTGAGCTATTGCTGATCGTCAGCCTGCTTGGCATATTTGCTTTCGGATTTTATCTTATGGGCAGGCTGGATCGATTTCTTGAAGAAAACAGAAAGGCACTGTTAAAGGAAAACGAATCCTGCGAGCCTTCCGAAATCCTGCTGCCGCAGGGGCTGTCCGACAGTGAGATATTAAGCGAGATCCACCGTTTCCGGGAAACGCACGGAACAGTCGATATTATCCTTTCCGACGGTCGGAAGGATGAGTTTTAGTTTGCGATAGAAAATTTCACGATTTTGATGTACAATGAAATAAAAGGACGGTGAAGCCGATGAGAACGCAAAACGAGCAGTCAAAAAACGGTGCAGACGAGCATATCCTTGTCTGCCTGTCCTCTTCGCCGTCAAACGCAAGGATCGTACATACCGCCGCAAGAATGGCTAAGGTGTTGGGAGCAAGATTTACCGCCATCTATGTGCAGACGGATACGGCCATAAATGATGAAGATCGGTCCCGGCTCTCGCAGAACATACAGCTTGCGCAACGGCTCGGCGCCGAGATCGTTATGACGCACGGAGAGGATGTGCCGCTCCAGATTTCGGAATATGTCAGACTTTCCGATGTCACCAAAATCGTGATCGGGCAAAGCAGCGCCAGACGCAGAGGGCTGTTCGGAAGACCGACTCTCACCGAAAAGCTGATCTCCTCCGCCCCTGATGTTGACATTCATATTATTCCCGATGCACTGAACTACACAAAGCCGCACAGACGCCGTCTGTTCCTTGGTGCAGAGATACCGTCACTGCGGGATATTGCCATGACCGCCCTGACGCTTGCCGTATGCACGGCGATTGGGTTTCTGTTCGACCTTCTCGGTTTTCCCGATACCAATATCGTTACAGTATATATCCTCGGTGTGCTGATGATCTCCGTTTTGACCAAAGGATACCTTTGCAGTATGGCAGGCTCACTTCTGAGTGTTGTATTGTTCGGATTTTTTCTTACCGAACCCAGGTTGTCCTTTCAGACCTATGCCGTAGGCTATCCCATTACCTTTGCAGTCATGCTGGCGTCTTCCGTTCTCACCGGCACGCTTGCCTCAAAGCTGAAGGATCATGCAAGGCTCTCGGCTCGTTCCGCATTCCGTGTGCAGGTGCTGTTCGACACCGACCGTCTGCTGCAAAAAGCGAAAAGCAACGATGATATTTTAAGCGTGACCTGTATGCAGCTCTCACGACTGCTTGATCGCAGCATTGTTGCCTACACGAAAAGTGAAAACGGAATGTCGACCGGGCGGCTGTATGCCGAAAAAAAGGACGCACACTCTGAAAAGCTGTTAAGCGATGCGGAACGGCAGACCGCAGAATGGGTGCTTCAAAACGGCCGCCGTGCAGGAGCAACGACAGCACAGTTCAGCAAATCCGAATGTCTTTATCTTGCGATCTGTGCAGGCGGCAGAGTCTACGCGGTGATCGGGATACCGATGAGACCCGAAAAGCCGGATTCGTTTGAGAACAGCATCGTGCTGTCGGTCGTGAACGAATGTGCGCTTGCAATGGATAACGCGCATAACGCCGCTGAAAAAGAACGGGCGGCAGATCTTGCAAAAAGCGAGCAGCTGCGCGCCGACCTTTTGCGGTCGATCTCACACGATCTGCGAACACCGCTTTGCTCGGTTTCGGGTAATGCAGACACGCTTTTGCATAACGGAAGCTGCCTGGACGAAGCAACCAAGCAGCAGATCTATAAAGATATTTATGATGATTCCGAATGGCTGATCGGCGTGGTGGAAAATCTGCTGTATGTTACACGGCTGAATGACGGACGCCTGAAGCTGGAGCTTACCGACCAGCTTGCAGACGAAGTGATCAATGAAGCCGTTTCGCATTTAAGGAAAAAATCCGTCGGGCACAAGGTGACGGTAAGGTGCGACGAGCTGATCCTTGCCCGCATGGACGCACAGCTTATCGTACAGGTCATCGTCAATCTTATCGACAACGCCTTGAAATATACCGAACAAGGCTCTGAGATCTGCGTAAGTGCGGAAAAACAGGGCGGGTACGCCGTGATCCGTGTCGCCGATAACGGAAACGGCATTGCAGACGATATGAAACCGCACATTTTTGAAATATTTTACACTGGAAAAAATACCGTTGCAGACAGCCGCAGAAGCTTTGGAATCGGTCTTACCCTGTGCAAATCTATCGTAGAACTGCACGGCGGAACGCTGACGCTTGCCGACAATGTCCCGCACGGCTGTGTATTTACCTTTACTTTACCGCTCAGCGAGGTGACTCTGAATGAATAAACCCCTTGTTCTCGTTGTGGAGGACGACCGTCCCATCCGCAATCTGATCGTAACAACATTAAAGGCGCACGATTACCGCTACCTGACTGCCGAGAACGGACACGGTGCGATTATGGAGGCAACCTCCCACAATCCGGATATCGTTCTGCTGGATCTGGGGCTACCGGATATCGACGGCACACAGGTGATCGAAAGCATCCGCTCATGGTCAAATATGCCCATTATTGTGATCAGTGCGCGCAGTGAGGACCGCGATAAAATTACGGCGCTGGATGCCGGGGCGGATGACTATCTGACAAAGCCCTTTTCCGTAGAGGAGCTTTTGGCACGCCTTCGGGTCACGCAAAGGCGGCTGCTGCTTCTGCAAGCAAGCGGCGATACCGATTCTCCCGTTTTCCAAAACGGCGAGCTTAAAATTGATTATGCCGCCGGCTGCGCTTATTTAAACGGTGAGGAATTGCACCTGACCCCGATCGAATACAAGCTTTTGTGTCTGCTCTCCCATAATGTCGGAAAGGTTCTGACGCACACCTATATCACACAGGAGATATGGGGCAGCAGTCGGGAAAACGATATTGCTTCTCTGCGGGTGTTTATGGCGACCCTGCGCAAAAAACTGGAGCCGCAAAAGGATAGTCCGCAATACATTCAGACGCATATCGGTGTTGGTTACCGTATGCTGCGGGTAGACTGAGAAAAGCGAGGGAACAAGGAATTAAACTGATATGCAATAGAAAATCTTTTCGGAATTTCTCCTTCCGGGTATCCGTGTATCACAGGTGCTGTCCGGCTGCCTGATTATTCTCGGTATCGTTATACTTTTTATTATCCGTAAAAGACAGGCGGTGCGGCAATGAGAAAAGAATGGACTTTATTATACTTTTAATTGCGGCGGTACTCAAAAACCTGATGAAATATGCCGGCGTCAACGCTTTTCTCTCCGGCGTCCGCCCCTGCGTTATCGCAATGATACTCTTTTCTGCCGCACTCGGCATGTTGCTTTGGGGAGTATAAAACACAGCCTGTGCCAATTTGCCGTCCGAAACCGGGCGGCTTTGCTGTTTTTACGGAAATATACTGCTTACTATTCCAGACTGACGGACGCCGCCATTGTAGAATAAATCACTTTGCAGTAACTGTTACGCCCGCAACCTTAATCAAAGATCAAAATTTTTTCTATACTGCCTGAATCGATAGACAACGGTAGATAACTTTTTGACCGTTAGTCAAAACCCCATCCATTATACTTGGATGGGGTTCGTTTTCTACTTTTTAGTAGTTAAAATTGTTTATTGCCATTGCTATACCTGCAATAGAGTTGGCAACCGATGCCAGAATACATACGCATGACATAATCAGACCTGCGATAGACATACCCTTCTTACCACTCTTCTTGATACCCAGAATACCCAGGATGATTCCTGCGATTCCTACCGGATATCCAAGAATTGGAAGGCACCATGCCAGTAAACCGACGATACCCAGAATCAATGCTGCAATCGCAAAGCCCTTCTTTGGCTCTTCTGATCCCATACCCGGATCATTGTAATTGTAGTTGTTATCCATTTCTTTCTCCTCCGTATTTTTTCCGGACGTTTCTTCGCCCTTATATCTATAAAAACTGCATTGCAGTCCTTATCTCTGCTGATCTTCACTCCATAACCGTTCGAACTCCTCGATCGGTACCGGCTTTGAAAAATAAAAGCCCTGTGAGGTCTGGCAGCCATTATCATATAGGAAGTCTGCCTGTTCCTTTGTCTCTACCCCTTCCGCGATAATATCCAGTCCGAGATCTCCGGACATCGATATCACATGAGATACGATGGTCTTTCCATGTTCATTCTCCAGACATTCATCCAAGAACAACCGATCCATCTTCAATACATCGAACGGGGTATCCTTCAGCATGCTCAGAGATGACAGTCCTGACCCAAAGTCATCCATCATCAGTGTGAAGCCTGCTTCCTTAAATGCATTTGCATATTCGATCGTTGCTTCATTCTCCGCCGTCTCTGTAATCTCGACCTGTAACAGGCCGATTGGAAGCTCATACTTCTCTACCAGCCCTTTCAGATAGGACACGACATCTATCTTTCCCAGATAGGTTCTGGAGACATTTACAGATATCGGTACCGGCTCCTTTCCTTCCTGCAACCACTGGTGCAGAAGGATACAGACATTCTCCCACATATACTGATCCAGTTTCAGAATAAAGCCATTTTTCTCAAATACCGGTATAAACTCTGCCGGTGATTTTACTTTATTATCAGAAGCAATCCATCGTACAAGTGCCTCTGCACCAACGATCTTTGCCTTATGCTTGTCATAGCTATACTTCGGCTGCAGATAAACGTGGAATTCTCCGTTTCTCAGAGCCTCTTCCTCTGCTTCTTCGATCAGTGCCGCTGCCGCCTGACTATTATCCAAGGTTTCATCATAGAATGCCACATTTCTTAACACGGAGTTCTTGATATACATTCGGGCGATACCGGCTTCATCTCCATACCGCCGATACTCTGTCCCTGTACCGGGTACAACACTGACACCATAGGACATCTGAAAGCGGATATTTCCGCAACGATGCAGACGTTCATCAAGGTTCTCGATGAACTCCAGAATCTCTTCCCGACTGTTATAGTATGTCACTACCTGAAACAGATCGGAAGATAGTCGGCAGTAGATATGATCATCATCACACATCATCTTCAAGGTATCCAATATGTACTGCAGCACCTCGTCCCCCCGGTCACTTCCATAGGTACTGTTGATGTACCGGAACTTTCGTATATCAAACTGTATGTACGCATACTGACGTTCCGGCGCCTTCGCCTGAAATCTGGATATCCGATTAATAAAAATCCCCGGATTCTTGTCACTGGTAAAGCTGGTTAAGATCTCCCGGTCTTCCAGTTCCTTTTCTTGCAGACGCTTCGCCTTTCCTACATATGCCCGAATCAGCCCCTTTTCATCCAGATCCAGATAGCATCGAATCGATAGCAGGATCGTCTCGTCTTCCTGTTCCCGTATCCGCAGCTCCGTTGACAGCTCGCTCATACGAATCGGCTCCCGCATTCCCTGCTGAATCCGTTCATACAGGTTAATGATCTTCCCCCGATCCTCCGGCACCACCCGATCGCCACTATAAAGTGCCAAAAGATAGTTCTGATCACCCTTCATAATCGTCTCCGGAATAAAAGCATTATCTTCGATGTAGTGATAACCACTTCTTACATTACTATAAAAATACACCGTATCCATATGTTCTGCACGAATTCTGGGTATATTTATAATTTCTGCCCGATTTGAATTCCCTTCCACGATTCTTCACCTCTCGCATCCTACAGATATCCTCTCTCTTTATACAAAAGCAGGCACATCTGTATCACGTATATGCCTGCTTTCATTCCGCTCTACCTAATAGAGCCATTATAACACATTTTTTTAACTATTTCATTATCTAATTTCGGTTTTCCCACCCATATATGGTCGAAGTGCCTCCGGGATCCGAACACTACCATCTGCCTGCAGATTGTTTTCCAAAAATGCGATCAGCATACGTGGTGGAGCAACAACCGTATTGTTCAGTGTATGTGCCAGATACTTAGTACCATCTTCTGCCTTTATGCGAATACGCAGTCTTCTTGCCTGTGCATCACCCAGATTGGAACAGCTGCCTACCTCGAAGTACTTCTTCTGTCTTGGAGACCATGCCTCAACATCCACGGACTTCACCTTCAGATCCGCCAGATCTCCGGAACAGCACTCCAGTGTTCGTACCGGGATATCCATAGAACGGAACAGATCTACGGTATTCTGCCACAGCTTATCAAACCACATCTTACTGTCCTCCGGCTTACAGATGACGATCATCTCCTGCTTCTCAAACTGGTGAATCCGGTATACGCCACGTTCCTCCAGACCATGTGCTCCCTTTTCCTTACGGAAGCATGGAGAATAGCTGGTCAGTGTCTGCGGAAGCTGTGCTTCCGGTATCATCGTATCAATAAACTTACCGATCATGGAATGCTCGCTGGTTCCGATCAGATAGAGATCCTCACCCTCGATCTTATACATCATGGCATCCATCTCTGCAAAGCTCATAACACCGGTTACAACATCACTCCGAATCATAAATGGAGGTACACAGTATGTGAACCCACGATCGATCATAAAATCTCTGGCGTATGCAATAACAGCTGAATGCAGTCTGGCAATATCACCCATCAGATAATAAAAACCATTTCCGGCTACTCTTCTGGCTGCATCCAGATCAATACCATTAAACTTCTCCATAATCTCAGTATGGTATGGAATCTCATAATCCGGCACAACCGGTTCCCCATACCGCTGTACTTCTACGTTCTCACTATCGTCCTTGCCGATCGGTACACTCGGATCAATAATATTCGGAATCGTCATCATAATCTTCTTAATCTTTTCCTGCAGCTCCGGCTCCTTTACTTCCAGTTCAGCCAGACGGGAAGAAGACTCAGCTACCTTCTTCTTGATCTCTTCTGCCTCTTCCTTCTTACCCTGTGCCATCAGTCCACCGATCTGCTTGGATAACTGATTCTTCTCTGCGCGGAGGCTGTCTGCCTCCTGCTGAGTCTTCCGGCTCTCTGCATCCAGTTCAATCACTTCATCTACCAGAGGAAGCTTGCTATCCTGGAATTTATTCTTAATGTTCTGCTTTACAACGTCTGGATTTTCTCTCAGAAACTTAATATCTAACATATTGTCCTCCTGCCCCACAGATCTTCATCTGTCTCGTTATCATTATCATTTCTATAACGCATTCAGTTTATACCATTTTCGGACAGTTTGCAAGTACCCTTACCAGATCAGTGCCGTAGCACCATAGGTCAGGCCGGCTCCGAATCCGGATAAGATGATCCTTTCTCCCCGCTTCAGCTTTCCGGCCTGATTCAGTTCATCCAAAAGTACCGGAATGCTGGCAGAAGACATATTTCCATACCGATGTAGATTCATCGGGAACTTCTCCTCCGGCTCTCCCAGACGCTTTGCGATGGACTGTATAATCCTTGCATTTGCCTGATGTAAGACATAATGATCTACCTCTGACTTATCCCAGCCTGCCTTATCCAGTACCTGCTGGATACTTTCCGGAACCTGACTGACCGCAAAGCGGAAGACCTCCTGCCCATTCATCTCCAGATACCCGGTACCTGTTGCCTCTTCATTTGACGCAACTATCTCTGTAAACGGAGTTCTGGCCGGTGCCTCATAACGATAGAGTGCCATGCCCTTTTTCCCGTTTGCGCCCTGTACCATAGCTACCAGACCATCCTCTGCGGCCTCGATATAGGCGGCTCCCGCACCATCTCCGAACAGGATGCAGGAAGACCGGTCATTCCAGTCTACGATCTTTGTCAGCACCTCAGCTCCTACGATCAGTGCATTTTTATACAACCCGCACTGAATATAAGCAGCAGCAGAATCCAGAGCGAACAAGAAGCCTGCACAGGCAGCATTTACATCATATGCCGTTGCATTTTCTGCCCCGATTGCAGCCTGTATCTCACATGCCAGACATGGAAATGTACAGTCCGGAGATACGGTAGCCGCCAGAATCAGATCCACATCTTCTGCCTTCTTTCCGGCATTTTGCAATGCTTTCTCACACGCCTCTGCTGCCAGAGATGTCGTCGTCTCCGTTGTAACCGCATGCCGGCTTCCGATACCGGTCCGCTCTCGGATCCATGTGTCTGATGTATCCAGAAATGCCTCCAGATCCTTATTCGTTATCTCTCTTTCCGGTATGGAACTTCCGGTTCCCAGTATTCGTATTGTCATCTTATCTATCCTCTCTTTTCATATCTTCCGGTATCCTTTTTATACATGACATAGCCTTGGTTTCTATCTTTTCTGTGATCTTTTTTTATTATCTAGTATAGAAAACCACTTCTTGCAAACCTACAAAAGCAGCAAAACCTGTTACGGCTTTGCTGCTTTTGGCTCGTCTGTATGTGCATAATTGACTTCCGGCATCAACTGTTCGTTCATGATCGTGAGTACCCGGTCAAATGCTTCTACGTCTTCTCCGGAACAGGTTTCCTTTACCCGTTTCAGAACCTCGTCTACATAGGACTGACTGATATTATAATATTTATAGTACTTCTCGGTCACATGCAGATGATACTCTCTCTTATCGGTTTCCGATTGTTCTTTCGTAATATACCCCTTTTGAATCAGGCTGTTAACCCGATAGGTGGCATTTGGCGATGAGATGTTAATAAAGTTCGCAAATTCATTTATCGTAGGACTTCCCAGAGCACCTATGATCTCTGCACAGAACGCTTCCATAGTCGTCAGACTCAGCTCCCGATCCGGTGCCTGTGCAAATACATTCTGATAGTAACGAACCTTGAACTTTCTATATACCTCCGAAAACGATTCTTCTATCATGGACTACACGTTCTTTCCATCTTCCTTAGAATCTGCACCGATCACAAAGGACAGCTCTGCCTGAGCAGCCACTTTATCGCCAACCTTCGCTACTGCCTTTCCAAAGCCGATCGGACCTCTCCGATCTGTGATCTCACATTCCAGGGTCAGGACATCGCCCGGTACTACCTGCTTCTTAAAGCGTGCATTCTTGATTCCTCCGAAGAATGCGATCTTGCCCTTATTCTCTTCCTCGCACAGAATCGCTACGGCCCCTACCTGTGCCAGTGCCTCTATGATCAGAACTCCCGGCATCACATGCTGTTGTGGAAAATGTCCACAGAAAAACAGTTCGTTTACAGAAACACATTTGATACCTTTTGCGCTCTTACCCGGCTCACATTCCACGATCCGATCCACTAACTGAAATGGATAGCGATGTGGGATAATTTCCTGAATCTGATTTGAATTTAATTCCATATCTGTCCTCCCGTATTTTGCTGTTGGTTCTTAGGCTTCTGTATAATGCTTAAACAACAGGCTGGCATTGTGTCCGCCAAAGCCCAGTGAATTTGACAGTGCATACTCTACCTGTACATTTCTGCCTTCATTTGGAACAATATCCAGATCACATTCCTCATCCGGTACCTGATAGTGAATCGTTGCCGGAATGAATCCATCTCTCAATGCTAGCGTACTGAAGATTGCCTCTACCGCACCACTTGCACCTAACAAATGTCCGGTCATCGACTTCGTAGAGCTGACCATCAGCTTATAGGCATGATCACCGAAGGCTGCCTTGATCGCCTTTGTCTCACCTGCATCGTTCAGATGCGTCGAAGTACCGTGTGCATTGATATAGCCAACCTCTTCCGGTGCGACACCCGCATCCTCCATTGCCAGCTTCATACATGCCGTTCCGCCTGCTCCGGTCGGATCCGGTGCTGTAATATGATAAGCATCACAGCTTGCACCATAGCCCACGATCTCACCATAGATCCTGGCACCTCTTGCCTTTGCGTGTTCCAGTTCCTCCAAGATTAAAACGGCTGCACCCTCACCCATAACGAAGCCCTTACGCTCCTTGTCAAATGGGATGGATGCCCGGTTGATATCCTCTGTAGTATTCAGTGCCTTCATGGAAGTAAAACCTCCGACTCCCATGTTACAGATACATGCCTCAGCGCCACCGCAAAGCATAATGTCTGTATATCCATCACGAATATAATGGAAAGACTCACCGATCGCATTATTACCGGATGCACATGCGGTTACTACGCAGGTACATACGCCCTTAAACCCGGTCTCGATTGCGATCTGTCCGGCTGCCATATTCGCGATTGACATCGGAATAAAGAATGGGGAAATCTTCTCGAATCCACGATTCATTCCTCTCTCATGTTCACTTTCAATCGTTTTCAATCCACCGATACCGGCAGAAACGATCGTGCCACAACGCAACGGATCTTCTTTCTCCATATCGATTCCACTGTCTGCAAATGCCTCTTTCGCTGCAATCATTGCAAACTGTGTGTATTTGTCCATTCTCTTTGCTTCTTTTTTATCCAGATACTCTTCCGGCTGATAGTTCTTTACTTCACCTGCGATCTTTACCTGAAACTGTGTAGTATCAATCTGCGTAATCCGATCGATTCCACATACGCCCTTCTTTACATTTTCCCAGGTCTCCTGTGTATTATGTCCCAGTGGATTGATTGTCCCCAGACCGGTAATTACAACTCTTCTCTTCATGGATAATCTCCCTTTCTTTTCTGTGCTTATGCCTGCTGATAGACTACATAACCATTCCACCGTCTACATGCAGAACCTGTCCTGTGATATAGGATGCCTTGTCGGATACCAGGAATGTAACTGCATCTGCCACATCCTCCGGCCGTCCCATTCTGGATAACGGAATCTCTTTTGCCATCTGTTCCTTGACCGCATCCGGAAGTCCCTCTGTCATATCGGTCGTTATAAAGCCGGGTGCTACCGCATTCGCGGTTACATTTCTGGATCCCAACTCCTTTGCCAAAGACTTTGTCATACCGATTACACCCGCCTTGCTGGCTGCATAATTCACCTGTCCTGCGTTTCCGCTTACACCAACGACACTGCTGATCGTTACGATTCTTCCGTACCGCTTCTTCATCATCAGCTTTGATGCCGCCCGCATACAGTAAAAGGCACCCCGCAGGTTTGTATCAATAACCTGGTTAAAGTCATCGTCTGACATTCGAAGCAGCAGTCCATCTCTGGTGATTCCCGCATTATTTACAAGAATTTCTATCGTTCCGGTTATCTTCAGTGCTTCTGCAAACAGTGCTTCTACCTCTCCCGGCACTGCGACATCCGCCTGCACAGCAACCGCCTGCACACCATATTCCCTGCACATGGCTACTGTCTCTTCTGCAGCTGTCGCTCCCTTTGCATAACAGGTCACGATGTTTGCGCCTTCCTTTGCCAGTGCAACACAGATGGCTCTGCCGATTCCACGGCTGCCCCCGGTTACAATGGCGGTTTTATTCTCTAATAACATATCGATTCCTTTCTTTTCCGATCCCTATGCCAGCTTCTCTAACAATGCATCGATATCCTCTGCCTTTTCCACGCTATAGCAGGTGATATCCGGGCAGGTCTTCTTTACAAACTTTGATAATGCGGTTCCCGGACCGATCTCTACGATCGTATCAACTCCCTGTTCTGCCATGAAACGAATGGAATCCTCGATATAAATGCTATGCTGCACCTGCTTCTCAAGCAACGCCGGAATCGTCTCCTCTTCTGTCTTTGTCCGTCCCAGTGTATTAAAGACTACCGGGAACTGCATCAGACCAAAGGTTTCATTTGCAAACCGTTCCTTCAGCTTATCGCCTGCCGGCTTCATAAGAGAGGTATGGAATGGACCGCTTACATTCAACGGAATACATCTTCTGGCTCCTGCTTCCATCATCAGCTCAATCGCACGATCGACCGGTGCTGCATCTCCGGAGATAACGATCTGTCCCGGACAATTATAGTTTGTAGGCTCTACGACATTTAACGGCTGATCCTTAAACTCTTCATGCGCCTGTGCGCAGCATGCCTGTACCTTTTCACGATCCAGGTTGATTACGGCTGCCATCTTACACTGACGATCCACTACCGCCTCTGCCATAGCCTGACCGCGATAGGCCACCAGAGAGATTACCTGCTGATCTTCAAATACGCCCGCTGCGTGAAGTGCAGAATACTCACCCAGACTTAATCCTGCTGCCATATCCGGCACAATTCCTTTATTCTTTAAGATCTTTGTGACGCCAACCGCAAATGCCACCATACACGGCTGTGTATATCTGGTTGTATTTAACTTCTCTGCCGGTCCGTTAAAGCAGCAGTCCTTCACATCAAAATCCAAATCGGTATGATCCATAACCTCACGGAACTCCGGGTATGCTTCATAAAAGTCCTTACCCATTCCCACGGCCTGACTGCCCTGTCCGGCATACATAAATGCTAACTTCATATCTATCCTCCTACAGACTAACCTTCTTCAGCTCTTCCAGTTCTTTCTTTGCATCCTCGTACAGATTATCAAGAATCGTAGCCAAAGGCTGAATTTCCTTTAGCTGTCCGCATACCTGGCCAGCCATTACAGATCCATTCTTCACATCTCCGTCCAATACCGCACGTCTGAGTCCGCCCAGTGTAAACTGTTCCAGATCTTCTCTGGTTCCACCGCTCCGTTCTACCTTTATGTATTCTCGTGCCATATCGTTCTTTAAGATACGTACCGGAGCATCCAGTGATCGTCCGGTAACGGTTGTACTATTATCTCTGGACTTTAGCAGTGCCAGCTTGTAGTTCTCATGAACCGGACACTCTTCACTCACCAGCAGACAGGTTCCTACCTGTACACCGATGGCTCCCAGTGCCAGTGCTGCTACAAACTGCTTTCCACTGGCGATACCACCGGCCGCTATCACCGGAATCGATACCTTCTCGATCACCTGTGGCACCAATGTCATCGTGGTCATGTCTCCGACATGGCCGCCGCTTTCTCCGCCTTCTGCAATCACCGCATCGGCACCCTGCTGTTCTACCTTTCGTGCTAATGCTGTACTGGCAACGACCGGTATGATCTTACTGCCGGCATCCTTCCACATCCCCATATACTTTCCGGGTGTTCCCGCACCGGTTGTAATAATTCCGATCTTCTCATCTGCCAGAAGCTGTGCGATATTGTCCACATCCGGATTCATCAGCATCAGATTCACGCCAAATGGCTTATCCGTCAGCTTTCTGCACTCGGCGATCTCCTTCTCCAGTGCTTCCGCATTCATTCCGCCGGATGCGATCAGACCTAACGCTCCTGCATTTGATACCTGAGCAGCGAACTTACCGGTTGCGATATTTGCCATACCGCCCTGAATGATCGGATACTTGATATTTAACATCTCATTTAACATCATACTATGCTTTCTCCTTCTTTGCCTCTTCGATAATCGCAGCATCCATATAACGGAACTTATCATATCGATTCTTAGCCAGCTCATTTGGTGACATCTTCTTATAACGTGCCAGCTCCAGTGTCAGGAGCGCATCAATCTCGCGATATACCTTGTTTGGATTCTGCTGAATGCCACCCAACGGCTCCTTCACGATTCCATCGATGACTCCATAGTGCTTCAGATCCTGTGCAGTCAGCTTCATCAGCTCACATGCTTCCGCACTCCGGTTGGAATCCTTCCACAAAATGGATGCAAAGCCCTCCGGTGACAGTACGGAATAAACCGCATTCTCCAGCATATACACACTGTTTGCAACACCGATTGCCAATGCACCACCACTGCTGCCCTCGCCGGTTACGATAGCGATGACCGGTACCTTCAGAGAACTCATCTCCGCCAGGTTCTTTGCGATGGCATTTGCCTGTCCATGCTCCTCTGCTTCCAGTCCCGGATAAGCACCCGGTGTATCAATAAATGTAATGATCGGACGTCCGAACTTCTCTGCCTGCTTCATCAGACGCAGTGCCTTCCGATACCCTTCCGGCTCCGGCATGCCGAAGTTGAACTCCATATTTTCATTGATATTCCGTCCTTTCCGATGGCCCAATACCGTTACCGGCACACCATGGAACATCGCGATTCCTCCAAGGATACTCTTATCTTCCTTACTCAAAAAGTCGCCTCTCTGTATAAAGAAATCATCAAATAACGCATCAATATAGTCATCAATCTTTGGTCGTTTGGTACTTCTTGCCAGATATACCTTATCAGCCGGCGTCAGATCTGCACACTGGCGAAGCAGCTTCTTCTTCTCAGCCTTCAGTTCCTTTACTCTTACATCTGCTGCATAATCATCCTTCTTTGCAGACTCTTCTTCAATCTCACGATCGATATCCCGAAGTCGTTCATCTATCTCACGCATCATAAGGACCACCTCTTTCTTTCATGAAGCTTCAAAATCTGACCTACTACATCCCGCATCTCACCTCGCGGTACGATCTGATCTACAAAACCATGTGTTTCCAGATATTCTGCTCTCTGGAAGCCGGCCGGCAGCTTCTGCCCTATGGTCTGCTCGATAACCCTTGGTCCCGCGAAACCGATCAGGGCTCCCGGCTCTGCCAATGTAATATCACCCAGTGTTGCAAAGCTGGCACTGACACCACCGGTTGTCGGATGCGTCAGACATACTACATATAATCCGCCATGTTCACTGAACCGCTGCACTGCCGCACTGGTCTTTGCCATCTGCATCAGGGAAAGGATTCCTTCCTGCATTCTGGCACCGCCACTGGCCGTAAACATCACAACCGGTAATTTATTCTTATCTGCCACTTCAAAGGCATACGTTACTTTCTCTCCTACGGCAATTCCCATACTTCCCATAAGGAATTCGCTTCCCATGATCGCGATCATTGCCTTCTGTCCATATATCTCACCGACACCGATCAGGACGCCCTCTTCCAGTCCGGTCTTGTCCTGCAGCTTCGTAATCTTTTCCTCATAATCCGGGTAGTTCAAAGGATTCACAAATGGTACATCACACTTCAGCTTCCGAAATGTTCCGGGATCTACCATACTTCTCATTCTTCGCACTGCTGATATCTTATTGTGTGCTCCACATTCCGGACATACAAACAGATTCTTCTTCATTACATTCGAAGGAATCTCCTTCTTGCAGGAAGAACAGGTAATCATCTCTACAGAATCTTCCTGCTTCTCTGTCTTCTCCGGTTTTGCTGCTACCGGTTCAAACTCGTCACTGTTCAGTTCCTCTGTATCTTTATCTTTGTTCGAATGCTTCAATACTGTTGCGTACTTTGCCAATTCGCTCTTTGTTTTACCTAAAAAGCCCATATTATCTCACTCCACTTCTGTTGGTTGCCCTAAAAGAAACAGGCATACACAAATCTCCTGATTATGTACAGATTCATATATGCCTGCGTCCTTAAGCCAATAGTTGTTATCTACTCCTGATGAGCAGTAACGTAGTCTACTAAATCCTTAACAGTCTTCATCTTAGGAAGATCTTCATCTGCGATAGCTACACCGGTCTTATCTTCAATAGCCATACCCAGTTCTACTGCATCCAGAGAATCTGCACCCAGATCATCTGTCAGAGATGCCTCTAATGTGATCTTATCCTCATCACAGCTCAGGGTATCAGCGATAGCTTTCTTAATTGTTTCGAACATAGTAGTTGTCTCCTTTTCATTATTATAATAATATTTTAGTTAAAAAATTTTAATTTTTTTCAAC
>UQBG01000022.1 GCA_900539185.1 uncultured Clostridium sp. | reverse complement strand
TAAAGAATAGGACTGCTTTGCACTTCGTGCCAATATCAGAAGCAGGCATAAGCGAGACTTTCGTCATGAGGAACATGCTAGCGGCGAATGCGGGTGCATGTTTGAGCCCGTAAGGGCGAGTTGCACGCAGAGCATGAGCAAACAAGTGCATGTGACGAATAGAAAGTTGCAACGTGCCTGCGGCTGAAATCAGCCGAAGTGTTTTACATCTACACTAGAAGATGCATTGACTTCTAAATAACAGATATTTTGTCTATATGAAAAAAGTTCATCCCTTTCATTTCATCCTTTTCCCACATACCACTCCGGTTATATCTGCCAGCAGCCAGCCTATCGGTATTGCTACCCAGATACCTATCACCCCGATCGTTGTTATCCCGGATAAAACATATGCCAGAACGACTCTCGTTCCCAAAGAAATCACAGTCAGCACCACAGACATCAACGGTCGGTTGATTGCCCGATAGTATCCATATAGCAGGAACAGAATACCGATACCGATATAGCAGGCTCCCTCGATGCGAAGATACTGTGCACCGATCCCGATGATCTCCGGATTCTCTGCCTCTACAAAGATCCCCATCAGTTGATTTGCCAGAAAACATACAATCGCACTAACAGCGACACAGAACAGAACTACACTCACGCCTGCTGCCCGGACTCCCTTCTGTATCCGATCCTTTTTCCCGGCACCAAAGTTCTGAGCCACAAAAACAGAAAATGCATTTCCAAAGTCCTGCACCGGCATATAGGCAATGGTATCAATCTTCACTGCCACAGCAAATGCTGCCATTACGGATGCTCCAAAGCTATTCACCAGTCCCTGCACCATAAGAATACCAAAGTTCATAACCGACTGCTGCAGACAGGTAAATCCCGAAAGTTCCAATATATTTTTCAGATTCTTTCGATTCCATACCATATCCTCCCGATGGATTCGAAGCTCCGGACAGGCAATGAGCGTATAAAGACAGACTCCGATGCCCGATACCGTCTGAGCAATCACCGTAGCTACTGCCGCGCCCCGGATTCCCATCGAGCACCCCAGTACCAGGTAAAGATCCAAACCAATATTCAGCACCACAGAAACGCCGAGAAATACAAGCGGGATAAACGAATTCCCGATTCCCCGGAGAACATTTGCATAATAATTGTATAAAAACGTGGCAAAAAATCCCCAAAACACATACCAGAGATAGGTATGCATATCCTGTACCGTTTCGACCGGTACCCGCATCAGTCGAATGATTGGATTTAGAAAAAGATAAAAGAGAACCATTAAAAGCACAGTTAAGCTTCCAATACAGACAAAGGATAAATAGATTCCGTTTCGTATCGTCTTGCTGTCCCTTCTTCCATACGCCATGGAAAGAAAGGCACTGCTGCCCAGACAAAGACCGATAATGATGGAGGTCAAAAATGTCATAAGCGTATAAGAGGAACCCACGGCTGCCAGAGCATTGCTCCCCACGTAGCGACCCACTACCCAGGTATCCACCAGATTGTAAAGCTGCTGCATCACATTACCAAGCATCAATGGCAAGGCAAACAGCCACAGACCCTTCGTGATATTTCCAGTCGTCAGATTCCTCTCCCGTATCATATCGTATTACCCTTCTCGTTCTTACAGACTCTCCCGATAAATCTGTATGATTTCCTCTCTTGTCAGCACCTTATAACCACCCTGCATGGTAAGCGTCACATCTGCAATCGCTTCCAAATCTGCTTCCGTTACACCGAATTCAGAGATCTTCATAACCAATCCCAGTTCCTTCATCCAACTCTCCATCGCTGTCAAGCCTTCTTCTGCGATCTGCCGATCACTCTTACCGGACGGATCTACACCCCATACCTGAATCGCAAAGCGCCGGAACTTCGGTAGTCCATACGGAAGTATATAACGATAATATGGCAAAGAAACTGCTGCCAATGTCATACCATGTGTTGCATTCGTATAACCGCCAACCGCCTGTCCCAGCATGTGAACCATCCAGTCTGTTGTCTTCCCCTGTGCTACCAGTGTATTCAATGCCCAGGTAGCTGTCCACATAATATTGCTTCGTGCCTCATAGTCCTGTGGCTTCTGATTTGCAATTCTGGATGCATGCAACAACGACCGCATCAGACCTTCACTGATATAATCGCTGGTATTATCATCCTCACCGGAAAAGTACTGTTCACATATATGATTGAAAATATCATAGATACCAGATACCATCTGGTAATGTGGAAGCGTCATCGTATATACCGGGTTCAGGATGGAGAATCGCGGCATCACTGCCGGATCAGCAAAAACATGTCCAATCTTCTGTTTCGTTTCCTGATTCGTGATAACAGAACCGGCATTCATCTCGGAACCCGTTCCCACCATCGTTAACACACATCCCACCGGAACGATCTCACAGTCCGGTTCCTCGAACCTTTGATAATACTTCTCCCACGGATCCTCCTTACAATGAACAGACACCGCTACCGCCTTGGAATAATCACATACAGAACCTCCACCAACTGCCAGTAACAGATCTGCCTGATGCGTTCTTGCAATCTCCACACCCTCGCGCAGCTTTGCCAGTGTCGGATTCGGCATAACACCTGCGATCTCTGCCACTCGCTTTCCCTGTTCCTTTAGAATCGCAATCACCGAATCGTAGATTCCATTCTTCTTAATCGATCCTCCACCATAGATTAAAACCACATTTTCTCCGTACTTTGGAAGCTCCTGCTTCAAAGCCTCCAAGGAATGTTCTCCGAAATACAATCTAGTCGGATTACAATATGTAAAATCACCCAGCATAATAGGTACCTCCTTGTTTTTTCTCATTCTATCACCTAAAGTCAACTCCAGGTCAAGCCCGTTTTACCGGTAGTCCTCAAAATAGTCCTCCAACCCCCGCAGTGTCTGACTACAGTCTAACAGTTCCTGCCGGATCTTGTCACGATCAATCAATTTCTTTCCCTTATAAAGAATCCGATGCTCCATGCTGGCCCACAGATCCATCTCAATCGTTCGAATCTGTACCTCCACCGGAAAGATTTCTGTTGCATCCGAGCAGTATACCGGCACTCCTACTACCAGATGATAGCTGCGGTATCCATTTTCCTTTGGATTCTTAATATAATCCTTCTCCCGGACAAAGATCAGATCCGACTGCTTCGTCAACAGATCCACCAGTGTATAGATATCCTCCAGAAAATAACAGATGATCCGTATACCGGCAATGTCACGTAAGCAGTCCTTTGCATTACTGACCGTAGGCTCTAATCCCCGTTTTATCAGCTTCTTCTCCAGACTTTCCTTGGTTTTGATTCGATATTGGATGTCATGATATAGTTGATCTTCTTTTTTTGCATAAAGAGAATGCCCCAGTACCTGAATTCTGGTCTGAAGCATATTCATAGCGTCCTCATAGGGCGATATCAGTTCATAATATTCACGTTCATTCATGGTAACCCCAGTCCCCTTTTATATGATTCTACACATAGTATACGTCCGGGTTGTGTTCATCCTGTGAAGCATTTCTTAAAACTTTCGAATCAAATTATAGATCCGGTGTTTCTATCCGGCGATTAAAACGATCCAAAAGCAGAGCCGCTGCGATACCAATCAACAGCCAGCAGATATTCGTGATAAACGCATGAAAACTCTCTGCAAAGCTCTGAAACGGGATGATTGCAATGGTTGCTGCCATTACAACCCCTATGATTCCATGATAAATTACAGAATAGTGTTGTTCCATCAGTCTCGTAACCAGCTTTGACAGCAGAAGCACTGTCAGTACGGCTCCGATTCCTGCCGGAAGTATCACCTGCAGCTTAAAATGTCCGATTCCCTCTAAAAATGGTGTATATAAGCCAAGTGGCATAAGCAGTGTAGAAAAACTCAGGCCGGGTACAATAACACTCAATGCTACGCAAAATCCACAGAACAGATTCCATCCAATACTCGGCGTAATCGATATCTGGATCCGGTTCAGACCCAGAAGCAAACCTCCAACAACTATAAAACAAATCCCCAGCACCGTTGGTACCAGCAGTGCGGCATACTCCTTACATGCCCTTCTCGGATGTGACAAAAGCTCCATGATCGGTCGGTAGATTCCAAACACCACACACAGGACACCCCCTGATATCCCCGGCAGAACTGCCCCTACACCGATCAATACACCCTGAATCAGTCGAAGTACTCTCTGCTTCATACTTATATTAACTCCTTTTATTCTCCCTCACTCATACGATATCCAACACCTAATTCATTGATAATATAGTTCTTTTTTCCCGGCTGTGCTCCCAGCTTCTTTCGGATATTTGCCATATTTACCTGAAGCTTCTTTGTGCTTCCCGCATCATTATACCCCCAGATTTCCCGGATAATGAAGCTATACGTCAACATCTTTCCCGCATGTTCCGAAAGCAGAGCTACGATATTATACTCTGTCTGTGTAAGTCGAACCTCCGCCTCTCCGATCCATACCTGCCGGGCATCATAGTCGATTCGCAGATTTCCGGAATGAAAGTTTCCCCCCGGTACCTTTCCATCCTTAGACCGGTGAGAATTCGTGCGGAGTGCAGACCGTACTCTCGCCACCAGCTCCGCAGACCCAAACGGCTTCGTCACATAATCATTTGCCCCCAGATTCAGTGCCTCAACCTTATCCCGTTCATCCGACCGGGCCGACAGTACAATAACCGGTATTCCCGACTCCTTCCGCAGCATAGTAAGAAATGTAATTCCATCCTTATCCGGAAGTCCCAGATCCAAAATCACCAGATCCGGTCGATAAGAGCTATACAGCATCCTCCCCTCCTCACAGGAATAACCTGAAATAGCCTGATAACCGTTCGCCTCCATCAGAGTTTTTAACAGATTATTGATATGCACCTCATCCTCTATTACTAATATCTTATACCGATTCATCTTCTTGTCCCAACTCCTCTATATCTAACGTAAAGCGGAATATCGCTCCTCTGTCCTTTGCATTTTCCGCTGTAATATCCCCACCATGTGCCTTGATGATGGTGGCACATACTGACAGTCCGATTCCTTCACTGAATATCGTCCGCAGCTGCTCCTTCGGAATTCCGTTTCCATTATCCCGCACTTCAAAAATCGCTTTATCCGAGATTATAAATACCCGCAGCCATATCTTGTTCATTCCCTCTGCATGCTGTACCGCATTTTCCAGAAGATTAATGATGACCTGCTCGATCAATATCGCATCCATCGGAATCATGACCAGTTCATCCGGAATCTCAACTTCAATCTCCTGCTCCTGATATCGCTTATGAAACTTCACCAGCACAGAGTCAATCAGTTCATCCAGTGCCGTTTCCGTCTTAATAATCTTCACATTTTCATCATCTAACCGAGTGATAGACAATAGATTTTCAACCATGCGATGAAGCCATTGGGCATCCTGCTGAATGCCCAACAGCATCTTTCTCTTCTGTGCCTCGGTGAATTCATGATTTTGATCCAGCATCGCAGAGCTGGAGCCATAGATGGTTGTCAATGGCGTCCGCAGATCATGCGATACTGCCCGCAACAGATTTGCACGCATTTTTTCCCGTTCACTCTCCAAGCGAAGCTGCTCCTGTCGTTTTAACTGACTGGTTAAAAAGCAGGTGATCAGTGTAATCGCTATCATAATCACACCGGATACCAGATTCTCCGGGATCGTGAAGTTGATTCGAAAATATGGAAAGGTAAATGCATAGTTTACTGCTAGCATACTGACGATGGCTGCTATAATACCATATACAAATCCGTCCGTAAATACAGAAATCAGGAAAACCCCCAGCACAAATACACTTGGTATCAGTGCATTTCCCTGCAACGCATCATTTAAGAACAAACCGATTCCAAAGGTAAGTATTAAAATTCCTACCATCAGCCCAATATTTTTCCATATCTTCTTCATTCGTTCCCAACATCCTTTCATTACATACTCCCATTGCTACTATAGCATATTCTAAGGTTAAGATGCAGATAAGATGCCTACTTCTTTACCCAGTGCTTCCGATAGCAGGCACGCCGATACTCACTGGGCGTCATCCCGACTTCATTTCGGAAAACCTTTCCAAAGTAACTATCGGAGGAAAATGCCAGATACTCAGCGATCTCCGTACAGGTATACTCGGAGTACTCCAGCATATTCTTTGCTACCTTTACACGCTCACGCCGAATGTAGTCATTCAGACCCCATCCGGTCTCTCTGCGGAACAGCCGACACAGATAGGTTCGTTCCAGATTCACATAGTTTGCTATATCCGACAATCGGATCGTCTCATGCAAATGATTCTGCACATAATCCATCGTCCGTACACAGTGTATCGAATAATTTTCATTTACAGAGAGCTTCCGCATACGTTCTGCATAATCAAAAATCAACTCCCGATGCAGCCGTTTCAGTTCTGCTGCTGTTTCCGTTTCATCAAGCCGCCGGATATAGTAATCACTCAGTCCATAGCTGTCCCGCTCATCCATCCCTTTCTCGATACAAAATCGGGATATCATCACGACTGTTACAATAATATGATATCTTAAATTCCGTAATGCATGAGAGGACAGCGTTCCCCTAGACTCCATATCGACATCGCCGTAAGTCGTGATTTTCTGAAGCTCCTGCACTCTTCCGTCACTCACCATTTCATAAAACTGTAGTTCCGAATCATACGTCGGATGCTGTATCCCTTCTTCACTTTGCATGAACCGTTGAACAACCAGTTCCCGATTACCCTGATCCTGCAAGTATATTCCTCCTTCCTTCCATTCCCAAAGTAAAATTGTCATCTCTCTGCTATTTCCACTATATCACAATATTATACTATAATAAGCAATATATTGCTACTTATTATTCAAAAACTGTGATACAGTAACCATATCAAAGGTATTGACAAGATTTATAAGGATATTAAGGAGGGTTATGCAATGAGAACGGTAAAAGGATATCAAAGAGGCATCAATCTGGGTGGTTGGTTATCACAGGGATCTCTGGAGAAAGAGCATCTCGATACCTTTATTCAAGAGGAGGACATCGCAAGAATCGCATCCTGGGGTGCCGATCATATCCGTCTGCCTCTGGACTATGAAAATATCGAATATGAAGACGGCCGGACAAAAGAAGAGGGATTTTCTTATATCGATACCTGTGTCTACTGGTGTCGGAAGTATCATCTGAATCTGGTTCTGGATCTTCATAAAACCTATGGTTATATCTTCGATGATCCGGAGTACTCAAAGGACTTCTTCCACAGCGAGAAGCTACAGAAGCGGTTTCTGGCTACCTGGGAAAAAATCATTGAACGCTATGCCAAAAATGCAGATATGATGATGTTTGAACTGTTAAATGAAGTAGTCCCATGCGATGTCGTAGACGAATGGAACGAACTGGCTCTGAAGGGGATCGCTGTGATCCGTAAGGCGGCTCCGACAGCCAAGATCCTGTACGGCGGTGTCAGCTATAACGCCGTTACCTCTATTAAAAAACTACTGCCACCTGCAGATGAAAATATCGTATATAACTTCCACTGCTATGAGCCTCTGCTGTTTACCCATCAGACTGCTCAGTGGGTAAAGGATATGCCGATTGACTTCCATATCGGTTATCCGGGAGAGCTTGACGAATATATGCGCCTTAGCAAGACGATGGCAGGAACTATGGTCGGTGCACTGGCAGATGAAAGCCTGCATCTGACAACTCTGGGACCTGACTTCTTTGAAAAGATGTTCCGGGATGGAATCGAGGCCGCTGAGCGATTAAATGTACCTCTGTACTGTGGGGAATACGGTGTTATTGACCAGGCTCCACCGGAGGATACCGTTCGCTGGTTCCATGATATCAACTCTGTGTTTACAAAGTATGGTATCGGTCGCGCGGTCTGGACCTACAAAGAAAAGGACTTCGGTATCGTCGGACCACATTACGACTCTGTTCGCAAGGAACTGATCAAGAGCATCTTTGATGCAGAAGCATAGTCTGCACGCATTCAGCCGTCCTAACGTGTCGGTATAAGAAAAGGCCTTCCGATTCCACTCGGAAGGTCTTTTTCTCTTATTTTTCTATTATCTTTTATCCTTTATACGGTTCCGGTGACAATCAGTGTGCTGACACCCGGTGTCACCGCCCAGGTTCCTGTTGTTGGATTCTGTGCATAGGTTGCTGCCGGAACTGTGATCTGCCCGGCCACCGTAGCGAAGTCTCCGGTTGTCGCATCGTAGGTATAGTTCGTTGTTTCTGCCCATGCTGTGTCATTGAAGGTAACTGCCAGATCGGAAAGAATCGGATCAAAGGTATCGGTAATAACGGCTCCCGTATCTGCCGTTACCGGCTGGCTTCCGAAGTTCTGTATCGTAAACGTATAGGTCAGTCTGCCATTTTCCGTTACCGGAACCGGGCTAACAGCCTTATTGATCGTCAACAACGGTGCACTGACCGCAGTAACAGTTTCTTCTATCGTAACCGGAGTGATTCCGCCTCCTGTTATTGTCGCCGTATTGGTAACGGTTGCCGCCGCTTCCAATGGCGTATATGCATTTGTTTCCGTCTCATATACCAGAATCGCATCACCGCCCGCCGGGATGCTAATTCCGCTGATTACCAGAGAAGCTCCCGCTGTCACCGTTGGTGTTGGCTGAAGAACCCCATTGACATAGTACTTGATACTGTCTGCTACATAGGTAAGCGGAACCAAGGTTGCTGTATCAAATGCATATGCTCCCAAGTTATCGGTAACCGTAAGCCCGGTGATCGCAATTGCCCCGGAATTCACCATACTGACCACATAGGTTATTATATCATTTTGCCGGTAACCGGACCGAACTGCCGTCTTTGCTGCTGACAGCACCTCCAGAATCTCACCAACCGCTATATTGGAATTCGTAATAGAATCTCCATAGCGTAACTGCGCCTGATTTGTAAATCGTGCCATATATTGAAACCCTTCCTATTCTTCAAGGTATACTCTAATATATGTCACGAACAAATTATTGGTGCTTCTTCAATGCCTCATCCAGTGTATGCCATCCCAGCACTGCACACTTTACTCTGGCCGGCATATGTGAAATATCTTTCAGCGCGGATGCCTCTTCCAGTTCTTCGATCTCATCCTCGGTCGCACCGCCCTGAATCATCTTCAGAAAGAGTTCTCCCAAACGCTTTGCCTCTTCTTCTTTTTTGCCAATGATCATCCCCAGCATAATATCAGCAGATGCCTGTGAGATTGCACAGCCGTCTCCGATAAAGGCCCCATCCTGTATGACACCGTCTTCTACCTTCAGCTTCAGCCAGATATCATCTCCGCAGTTTGGATTCACACCCTCCAGCACAATATTGGCATCCGGAAGATCATGCTTATATTCCGGCCGTATGTTATGTTCTGTCAGAATTTCATTGTAAAAGCTTCTATTCTCCATATCCCATTTTTCTCCTTACATCTGCCACGCTTCTGACGAATGCGTCTACCTCTTCCTCTGTATTATAAAACATAAAGCTGGCACGCGTTGTATTATATACCTTCAAATACGTAAGCAATGGCTGTGCACAGTGATGGCCTGCCCGAACATCGATTCCATCTGCTGCCAGAATCTCACTGACATCGTGCGGATGTACCTGATCGATGGTAAACGCTACGATTCCGGTATGATTTTTCGGGCGTTCGGAACCTATGATATGCACGTGCGGAAGCTTTGACAGTCCTTCCATCGCCCGCCCGGTTAATGCAAGTTCCTTTGCTTCTATCGTTTCAAATCCGATCGTCTCTATATACTGAATAGCCGCTGCCAGACCTGCCGCTCCCGCTGCATTTACGGTTCCCGCCTCGAACTTATGCGGAAGCTCTGCATAGGTAGCACCTTCTCTGGTTACAGACTGGATCATCTCTCCGCCCGTCAGGAATGGCGGCATCTCTTCAAGCAGTTCTTCCCTGCCATACAGGACACCGATTCCCATCGGTGCCATCAGTTTATGTCCGGAAAATGCCAGAAAGTCCGCTCCCAGTTCTTTTACACGTATCTTCCTATGCGGAGCACTCTGTGCAGCATCTACTACTACCACTGCTCCAAAGGAATGTGCTCGATCTGCCATCTTTCGAACCGGATTTACACATCCCAGGACATTCGATACATGTCCGACTGCCAACAGCTTTGTTTTCTCATTAATTCCTTCCTCCAGCGTCTGATCGGTCAGAGTTCCGTCCGGCTCACACTCCAGATACCGCAGAGTTGCTCCGGTCACGCGTGCTGCCATCTGCCACGGAAGCAGGTTGCTATGATGCTCCATGATCGTTACCGCGATCTCATCGCCCGGATGCAAATGATTCAAGGCATAGCTATAGGCCACCAGATTCAGGCTCTCTGTCGTATTCCGGGTGAATATGATCTCCTTTTCGGAATCTGCCTGTATAAAGTTCTGTACGATTTTTCTTGCATTTTCATATATTTCCGTTGCACGCAGACTCAAGGGATAGAAGCCTCGTAACGGATTCGCATTGCTTTCTTCATAGAAGCGGCTTTCCGCCTCGATCACACTCCGTGGCTTCTGCGCAGTTGCTGCATTATCGATATAAATGGTTTGATTCTGCTGAAGCAGCGGAAAGTCCTGTCTGTAATCATGCTCTGTCATATTCCATTACCTCCGCTAACTGCTGTTCCACTAATGTTTCTGTTGCTGCATCCTGAATCTTCCGATAAAGAACTTCCATCTTTCCTTTTGTCATGATCTCCTCCGCTACCTCTGCACAAATGCCGCGAGATGCAAAGTAAAACAAGGTATCTTCATCCAGTTCTCCGATCGTTGCCCCATGTGAGCCTTCTACATCCTCCTCGGCACACAGAATAACCGGAATTGTTTTGTTTACAACATCATCCCCCAGAAGCAGTACATTTTCAGTCTCTGCACCCTTCGATTCGGAAGAACCATTCTTGAAATCAATCGTGCCGCGGAATATCTTCTGCGCAGCATCCTTCAAGGTACCGTCTACCTGAATAAAACTATTGGTCTTCTTCCCCAGATGGTTTACAACCAGATTCATATCCAAAAGCTGTTTCTTCTGACCCAGATAGCCGATTGCGATCTGGACATCCGATCCATCTCCCTCCAGATCCGTCCGGATTCCATTATAGAAATCCCCCCTGCCGATCACCATCTGCAGAATCTCAAAGTGTGCATCCTGCTCACAGACACAGCCGATATCATTTAACAGCTCTGTTCCTTCTCCCTGCATGAATACCTGTACCAGGCGTACCCGGCTTTCTGCTTCCGCATGGACTCTTGTCCGGTATGCCAGCCGCTTTGCCGGCATTTCTCCTGCCGGAAATGTCTCTACAACTGTGATATCTGCATGTTTCTCTGCCTGAATATATAGGGATCCCTCGGATCCTTCTTCCCGGTTTCCGACGATAACACGTACGGTTTCACCAAGGTTTGTCTGATCCGCCAGAATTCCATAGCCTTCTTCTTCCGACTCCCGAAACAGAGGATCGGCACCGCTTCCGGCTCCTGTCTCTATCTTCTGTGCGGTTTCCTTTAAAATCTCCGTTGGTTTTCCGCCCTCGATCATAGTCTGACACAGTGTCAGATCCGGCTTCCACGAAAGCGCAGTCTCATTCATACGCAGCCAGTGCCAGGTCTTTGATGGAAGCGCATTTATCGTTATTTCATCTCTTTGTTCCATAGTTGGCACCTCCTTATCCTATACTGCCCTTCATCTCCAGACGAATCAGATTATTCATCTCGATGGCATACTCTAACGGCAGTTCCTTTGATACATTATCAGCAAATCCACTTACGATGCAGGCTCTGGCATCCTCTTCACTCATACCCCGGCTCATCAGATAGAAAACAGCATCATCGCTGATACTTCCGATCTGTGCCTCATGTCCGACATTCGCTTTGCGGGTCCGGATATCCATCGCCGGTATCGTATCCGAACGAGAGATTGAATCCAACATTAATGACTGACAGGAAACGGCTGACTTTGCCTGTTCCGCCTCCTTCGTCACTACAACAGAGGAACGGAAGGTACTGATACCTCCATCCTTTGAGATGGATCTGGTATTCATATAAGAGCTGGTATCCGGTGCTGCATGAACCACCTTAGCTCCGGTATCCAGATTCTGTCCCTTTCCTGCAAACGTAACACCGGTAAATTCCATTTTCGCGCCTCTGCCCTTTAGGATACTCATCGGATACAGATACGATACATGCGAGCCGAAGGAACCGGATACCCACTCGATTGTTCCGCCTTCCGCTACCGTTGCCCGCTTTGTATTCAGGTTATACATATTCTTTGACCAGTTCTCTATCGTAGAATACCGCAGCTTCGCATTCTTTCCTACATACAGCTCCACACAGCCCGCATGAAGATTCGCCACATTATACTTCGGTGCAGAACAACCCTCGATGAAATGAAGGTCTGCACCCTCATCTACGATAATCAACGTATGCTCAAACTGTCCGGCTCCCGGTGCATTCAGACGGAAGTAGGACTGAAGCGGAATCTCTACCGATACCCCCGGTGGAACATATACAAAGGAACCACCGGACCATACTGCTCCATGAAGGGCCGCAAACTTATGATCATTTGGGCGGACCAGCTTCATGAAATGCTTCTTTACCATATCCGCATATTCACCGTTTAAGGCGCTCTCCATATCTGTATATACAACGCCTTTTTCCGCAACCTCTGCACGTACATTGTGATATACCAGCTCGGAATCATACTGTGCACCGACTCCTGCCAGAGACTTCCGCTCTGCCTGCGGGATACCCAGCCGTTCAAAAGTATTCTTGATATCCTCCGGTACATCGGACCACTTCGCCTTCATCTTTGTATTTGGACGTACATAGGTAACGATGTTGTCCATATTCAGACCTTCAATGGACGGTCCCCAGTCCGGGATCGGCATATTGTTGTAGATCTGCAGCGATTCCAAACGAAAGGTCTGCATCCATGCAGGATCATGCTTTTCCTTTGACAGCTGTTCTACGATCTCAGGTGTCAGTCCGGCCTTTATCTTATAGGCGTCCTTTTCCTCGTCCTTGAAGTCATATATATTTCGATCAATATCCTCGACATATGTTTTTTCTTTCATATCGATTGGACACTCCTTTCGCAACTTATTCTGTCTCGTACTTTCCGAAACCTTCTTCATTGATCACATCGACCAAAGAAGCATCACCGGTCTGAATAATCTTACCCTCAACCATAACATGCGTATAGTCTACCGATAAAGACTCCAGAATCTTGGTACTGTGTGTAATAATCAACAGACTGCCCTTGCAGGTCTTCTGATAGGCTTCGATACCGGCAGATACCGTACGCACAGCATCGACATCCAGACCGGAATCCGTCTCATCTAAGATCGCCAGTGCCGGCTTCAGCATAAGCAGCTGAAGGATCTCTGCCTTCTTCTTCTCACCACCGGAAAATCCAACATTTAAATCTCGTTCCGCATAAGCCGGATCCATCTGCAGAAGCTCCATTGTTTTCTCCAGTTCCTTCTTATAATCCCAGAGCTTTACACGCTTTCCGGTCTTTTGCTCCAGTGCATTCCGTATAAAAGAACTTAGGGTAACCCCCGGAACCTCCAGCGGATTCTGGAAGGACAGGAAAATTCCTGCCTTTGCCCGTTCATTTACCGGTTCCTCTGTTATATTCTTACCCTGAAACCAAATCTCACCATTCTGAATATGATACTTTGGATTTCCCATCAGTGCATACCCCAGTGTTGACTTTCCGGTACCGTTTGGTCCCATTAATACATGCGTTTCTCCTTCTCCGATCGATAGGTTTACTCCATGCAGAATCGACTTCTCTTCCACATCTACATATAAGTCCTTTACTTCTAATAACTGCTTGTCTGACATAGTCCTGCCTCCTTCTTACTTGTATCTTTTCTATCCTGTAAATTCGTTCTTCTCCATCAGGCTTTCTGTTTGCTCTCTGCTCCTTTGGCCACATCCTCCAGCGTCATATTATCAAAGTAGTCATTGATAAGATCTGCCAAGCCCTGCCAGATCGGGAGTGTATAGCATAGCTCAGACCGGTCACATGGAATGGAATCATCCTTTAAACACGCCACCGGAGCCAATGTTCCCTCCGTAAGCTTTAGAATTTCACCCACGTTATAGTCCTTCGGCTCTCTGGTCAGACGATATCCACCGCCATGACCACTGGCTGCCTCTATGAGGTGGTTCTTTGAAAGCAGCCGCGTAATACTCTCCAGATACTTCTGAGATAAGGCTTCTTCCTGGGATATCTCCTTCAATGGAATAAAACTGCCGTCATGATGCACCGCCAGATACACCATTACCCGTAGTGCATACCGCCCCTTTGATGAAATAACCATGTTTCCTACCTCCTTGTTACAATAAGCTACAGAAAGAATATACCCATTCACCTACCATGTCAATAGGTGAATGGGTATAATTTTAAACGATCACCAATAAAATTGCCAGAAACACAATATTTGCTACTGTAAACTCCAGAAAATAGCGTCCGCGAAGCCCTCGGTCTTCTTTTGCCACATACTTAAAGCTGATCAGACTGGCCATCGATGCGATCAAGGTTCCCAGACCTCCCAAGTTTGTCCCTACGATCAGTGCCGGAATATCATCCGTAAACCCTGACAGCAAAATCGCAGCCGGAACATTACTCATTACCTGACTGGCTACCACTGCCGTAAGCAGTTCCCTACCGGTCACCATCGCCTGCAGTGCTGTATGAAACGCCGGGATTCGTCCGAGATTCCCAATAAAGATAAAAAGTGCCACAAAGGTTCCAAGTAAAGAATAATCTACCTGTCGCAGTACTGGACGATTTCGTATAATCGAGTATAAAAATACCAGCACTAACGGAATCCAATATGGCAGCAGATGCGCAACTGACAGCAGGCTAAGAATAAAAAACAGGCCATACACCAGGAGATACTCAAGCCGTCTCTGATCTGAGAACTTAAATTCTACAACCCCGTCTCCTCCGATTCGTTTTTTCTCCCCCCGATTCTTCCTTGACGCCAGAACAATCCACAGAATCAACAGTCCCAGTGCCACTAGTGTATAAGGTAACATTATCATTATAAAAGCACCAATGGAGATCCCAGCCTTTCCATACAGATACAGGTTCTGTGGATTCCCGATTGGTGTCAGCATGCTTCCCAGATTTGCTGCTATGGTCTGCATCACTACGACCTTTAACAGCCATTTCTGTCTGACTTCCGGTTGAAAACGCTTCATAAGAATGATCGTTAACGGAACAAAGGTAATCAACGCCACATCATTGGTAATCAGCATCGATAAAAAGAAGCATAAACCGACCAAAATCAGGATGATTCCCGTTATTCCCTTTACCCGGTTCAAAAGTGTCTGTGCGATATGGTCAAACACCCCGATTCCTCTCAGCCCGGCTACGATTACCATCAGACAAAACAAAATGCTGAGTGTCCGAACATCTATATAAGATACATATTCCTGATCCGGAGGCACTAAAACCATTGATATGACCGCCATTATGATTGCAATCGACAAGACTGTTTCCTGCTTCCAGAATTTTCCTATTCTTTTCAATCTATGTTCCATCTTCTGTTTCCCCGACCGACCCGTTTTCCCTTTATATCTATAGTATCATCTGCAAATCGTCCGATCTTCCACTCGATTCACAGTAGCTTCATCATCATATCAGATATCACAGGAAAATGCTACGATCAATCCACCCTTTTCTGCATAATAGCTGCAGATCTCACCTGTCTGCCGTACAATAACCTTTGCCTCCGGCCATCTCTCCTGAATACTATGTGCCAGAAGTGCCGCGCCCCTCCGGTTATAGCAGTGGCTGATCCACACATCGCCGCCTGTAAACTGCCGCTTCTCCATATCACGAACAATCTGCCCATATACTCTTTTTACTCCCCGCACCCTGTGTATGAGTTCAATTCGCCCCTCCCGGTTTCCGGTACCGATCACCGTCAGTCCCAACCGATCAGCCGCATATCCCATTAGTCGATGAATCCGTCCTGCTCTTACCAGATTCTCAAAGCCGGATAATGCAAAGATCATCTGAATATTCTTTCGCCGCAAGCGGGCGGCTGTCACAACCTGCTCATAGGTCTTTCCCTGATGAATATCCTCCAGTATCCCATATACCAGCAGTCCGATCCCCGGTCCCGCCATTCTGGAATCCAACACATACAGACAGCATTCCGGATGCTGTTCCAGATAAATTTCTCTGGCAACCGCCGCACTCCGACAGCTCCCGGACAAGGCACCGGACATCGTTACCACAATCACCTGCTCTGCACCTGCGTAGGCTGCCAGCCATGCTGCCGGAGAGGGGCAGCTCGTTTTCTCTTCTGTAATCGAAAATGCCACGCTCTCATATGGAACCTCCGTCCGGTTTCGTATCTTCTCCGGTATATCGCATCCGGAGTCCGTTACAACTTTCCACTGCATAATTGTATCCTCCTATATTAAATATAGGATTTTCGGATTCCGGTAAAAATATACCTGTTATTTTCGTATTTTATGCGTTTCGGAACTGCCGTACCATCTTCATAAATTCCCGTTCGTTGATCAATGCCAGTCCCTGACTCTCATCTCCGAGAACGATCAGATTATCACCCGGTTCAATCCGAAATACCTTTCTGGCCTTAGCCGGTATCACAATCTGGCCCTTGTCGCCTACCTTCACCATACCAAACATGTGCTTTCCCTTCGGCGGTACTCCCAGACCGGTCACTTCTTTATCATAATTCACCAGATCATCCAGTGAAACATCAAAGATCTCAGCAAGCAGCTTACACTTGTCAATATCGGGAAGAGACTCTCCGGTCTCGTACTTCGATATGGTCTGGCGACTCACACGCAGGCGTTCTGCCAGTTCCTCCTGAGACAAATTATGCATTTTCCGCAATGCGATCAGATTATCTTGAAACACGCTTTTCCTCCTTCTTAATTCCCAGCACACACCAACGGACAATCGGGATGCGTGAGAGCAGCTCATTCAATGCCAGACCGCCTCCGTAGGCAGCGACGGCTGTCACTATATATAACCAGCCTCCGGTTATCTGTGTATAACGGGTGAGTACATAGGCTGTCGCAGACAGCGTCAGATAATGAAATACATATAGGCCAAAGCTTCGCTTCGTCATAAATACCGCGAACCTCCCCGTCCGGTTTCCCCAGCGCCTCATACAGCCGAGAATCGCCAGACATGCAACCCAGGCATAAGCGATTGCCAGCGGGCAGTTCACATAGGGCTCTACTGCATAATTCATGCCATAATAACGATATGTGTAAAATCCTCCCAGCAAAACTGCTACGATCATCAATGGTATGCTATAACGTACCAACTGATCTGTCACTCTTTCATGGGAAAAGACATAGTATCCCAGTAAAAAGCTGAAGATATAAATGCCAAACCGATAAACCGCAATCACCGGTGTGTTCAGAATCTGCGCGGAGCCCCATACAGCGACTCCCAGCATCAAAACAATCCAGATCGGAGTCCGTTCTCCCAGCTTTAACAAACGTCCTTTTTCAAGCTTACGAATCAACAACAGTACCAGGGAACAGATCCACAGCACCTGAATTGTCCAGAGTACACCCGTTCCGGATACTACCATGATCGGATATAAAATAAAAACCGGCACTGTATCCGGTATCGTGTCAAAGGCACCACTGATTGCCATGTTCAGATAGCCCTGTATCCAGCCCATTACAAACAGTCCGATCGTAGACGGTACCAGAAGTTTCCGGGTGCGTGCCCGAAAATATTCCCCGTCACTGTGCCGCTCCAGATAATAACGGGAACACATTCCACTGATAATAAACAGAATCACCATAAACCAGGGATATAACAGATACTGAATCGTATCCTGTCCATGTACATTCGTCACCGGCCCTATCACTCCGGCCGTTGCCACATGGTTAAACATGTAGATGACATGATATAGTACCACCAAAAGAATGGTTCCCCAGCGAATATTATCCAAATAGTATTTTCTCATATTTTTACCACCTTTGCTACTATTTTTTACAACCATTATAGTAAACGGTGGCTTTCGCTGCTACCAAGAATTCTTAACATCTTTCGGTATAAATGTTAAGAATGATAGCGTTTCACTCTGCATACTGTACCTCCAGTAAGGTCAGACCATGTGGCGGTGCTGTTGGTCCGGCCTTCTGTCTGTCCTGTGCGGTCAGGATGTCCTCCATAGCATTGCTTTCTATTCTCCCATATCCGACTTCCAAAAGCGTTCCGGTTAAGATTCGAACCATATTCTGCAGGAAACCGTTTCCGCAAAATGTCATGATCAGATAGCCTTCTTTCTCTTGTATCCGGATATCATATATCGTCCGCACCGTAGACTTCTTGATCTTACTGTTTCCGCAAAAGCTCTTAAAATCATGCATTCCGCTCAATGCAGAAGCCGCTTCCCGCATAGCTTCCAGATCCGGCCAGCTGCTTCCCTGTGTCACCCACTCCGGAAGAACCCAGATATACGGTCGTTCAAATATCGGCTTCTCTTCTCCTACATAACAGGTATATTGATAGATCTTTCCGGTCGCATTATAGCGTGCATGAAACCGTTCCGGTGCAACCTCTGCCTTTAAGATACAGATATCATCCGGCAAATAATGATTGGCATACGCCTTGATCTCATGGGGTGTCAGTTGTGTATCCAGCCATCCACTGGCAACCATCCCGCGCGCATGGACACCGGCATCTGTGCGCCCGGCACCATTGAGCTTCACTGTCTCTCCCGTCATTCTGGAAAAAACGGATTCCAGCTTTCCCTCTATGGTATCAACATCCTTTTTACTTTCCCATCCATGATAGCGACTTCCGTCATAGCTGACAGTAAACTTATAGTTCTGTTTCATATCTATTCTCCATTCACACTTTAACAGCTGCTTTATCCTCGTGGATCTCCTCCCAGCGCAGCATCATGTCTGCTCCGGAATTACGATAAAAAGAAAAGCTTGTATCAACATCTGTCCGAACACATCAGTTTCCTAATCAACTACAATATCGTATTTCTGAATATTAACTACTGCCTTACCATCACACACAAAACGAATTCCGTCCGCCTCTATTGGAGTGTAAAAGGTAGAACTGAGAACCTGTTGTCCATCGTTTAGAAAAATTTCTACAGAGTATTTATCTAATATGAAACGAAGCTGCAATTTATCTGTAGACGTTTTCATCTTTGCTTTTCTGATTGCAATCGTATCACGAACCATGCCTGAATAAGTACGGTCAATTTCTACCATGTTACTGTCTTTTAATATGGTGAAATCTGTATGATATCGTTCATTCCGAGCCAAAGAAATTGTAAACTGACGAAAATCTCCACGAACAATCTCTACCGTCATATCGAGTACCCGACCACAAATGCCCTCCAGCTGACAGTTTCCGCTAATTTCCTTATCCTGATAGCAAACCGCATTTCTATGATACTTCTCTATTTCCCGAACCGGACACTGTAGAATTTTCCCATGTTTGATCCGTAATTCTCTTGGTAGTGTCATCATACAAGACCACTTCTGATCCGCAGGACGTATATTAGAATCCCATGACTGCATCCATCCAATCATGATGCGTCTTCCATCCGGCGCCAGCATAGTCTGAGGTGCATAGAAATCCAAACCATCATCCAGCGAATACACATTTTCATAATGAAATACATGCTGTTTCTTATCATATTTTCCCATATAGTACACAGAATTATTTCCATTATGAAATTCTTCCGTTGCGCATAAATCCTGCGGCGATGTAATTAGCACATTTTCACCATCTAAACAAAAGAAATCCGGACATTCCCACATTGTTCCGAGCATTCCATCTCTATCACTTGCCAAAACAGATACATAATTCCATTTTAGCGCATCTTCTGAGTGAAATAACACAACCTGAGGAACACCTTTGTCTGTCTTATTCCCCACTACCATATAGTATCCGTCTTCCTCTTTCCAAATCTTTGGATCCCTGAAATGCTCTCTGCTAAAATGTTCTGGTAACATATCCCCCGTTATTACAGGATTTTGTTCCAACTTGTTATACTCTTTTCCGTCCCCCAGTGCAAGGCACTGGTTCTGATACGTAACGTTCTCCTTGTTTATTTCTTTTTCCATTACCCCTGTGTAAACCAGAAGATGACCTTTCTCTGTCTCGATTCCTGATCCGGAAAAACACCCGGCTTCATCATAAGTTTGGTCAGGGGCAAGTACAACCGGTAATTCTGTCCATTTGATAAAATCTTCTGTTTCATAGTGTCCCCAGTGCATTGGTCCCCATATTTCGCTATATGGATGAAACTGATAAAACAAATGCACCTTTCCCTGATAAGCAGAAAAACCATTTGGATCATTCATCCATCCACAAGGTGGTGTAACATGGAATACCGGTAACTCCTCTCTCGATATACGATTCTCTTCAATATATGTATTTGCCTTTCTTAATTTATCCATATAAACTCCTTTCTAATTTCTATTTTATCACAGCCGCTTTGTTTGTAATAGTAATAAATACCATCTAGGTTCCGATTGTTTTCTGTCTGCATTCCCTCATAAGGCTATAGATAGCGCACAGCAAAAGAAATAATGATGTAATACGCTGCTGTCCATCAATAATCTCCTGCTCGCCATCCTCCTTTTCTTACTAGTGGTGAGGCAATACTTAAATGGCCAGAACCTTTAGCTACTGGTAGAAATTGCTTCTTGAACACCGGTGGTAACGCAGATGTAAAATTTTATGTGGGCGAAACCGCTTATTCAACAGATACATGGTGTAGCACTGCATCTGATGAATTATCAGATTATAATTATCCCGATTTACCAACATCAATTCCCATCCATACTTATCAATTGCAATGGGATGTTCTTCCTGTTTTATAATACCAAAACCTTGTAACTTTTCCGGTAGCCTGACCGCATCATTAGTTGCGAATGTATGTCCTACATAAATAATCAAGAAAAGAACGAACAACAGAGTTATCTTTTTCAGAAAGCTCTTTTTCCTTTTCATCTACTTAATCTCCGTTTTATGATAAACATGATACATGAGTGGCACCATCAAAACACTTATGATTGGATAAATGACCAGCATGATTGGTATCGAGCCGACAATCTTACCACCTATATGATATAAATCAAATGTATTGATAATCTCATTGATCTGCAGCAAGCGGTCTGGGAACACACCTAATATTCCCGATAAGAAATCGAAGTTTGATACAAACAACGGTAAAAACAGGATTGCAAAAGGTATTGTCACTGCAACAACTGCTGTATGCGTCTTTGCTGACACAAGCATAGACAGAAACAGGCAAAATACTGTTCCAATATATCCGGCAATTACCGTGAGCAAATACAACTGCATATAGGTGATATTGTAAAAAGATTTCCAATGCCAGAAGCCTGTCTGTATCATGACATTTCCACCTTGCGATCCGAGACATCCCAATACCACAAGTGAATACAGCGATATTACAATAAAGTAGATAGCTGATACCACGATAAATCCTGCCATGATCTTTGTTCTCGTTCCCTTGTCCCTTCCATATTTTGTTGAGAAAAATATGGAATCTGATTTCCAGCTAAATTCGCCTGAAAAGATACCGGACACCAAGAATGCTGACACAAGCATAATGAGCATAATAATCGTCTGAGCGTAACTCAGTGCGGATTTCCAGCCATCATAGTCCTCATAGTATAAAGGTGCTTTCATCTCACTGTACTGCTCTATCAAAAATGCTTTCTCGTTTTCATCGAATAAACCATCAGCATCTTCGGAGTTCAACCATTTTTCCAAACTCTTTACACGGTTCTCATAGATCTGTCCCACTTCTTCTTTCGATAAGGAATCAATACGATAATAATTAAAGTCTCGAAATTCGCAAAATCCCATATTGATCATGTCCTTGATTTCTGAAATACCTTGTACCTTGGAATCATGCAATAAGTTAGCAGAATCATCTCCTGGGCGAATCGGATAGTCTTCACTAATCTTTTTATATTCCTCCATGACCGCTTGTAATGCTCTTTCATCTAGAACGCCTTCCCACCTCTGCTTTTCTTCCCGCAGTCGCCTTGCCGCTTCAATTCCTGTATGAGATTTGCCCTGCTCATCCAAAAAACTGACATTTGCGATTGCGAAATAGCAGGATATCATAAGTGAAAATAACAACACGACCAATGATACTTTACTGAGGCTCTTAGAAAAGATTTTCTTAATCTCATATCTAATCATTCCATCTCACCACCCTTTTCACCAAAATAATATAAGAACACATCCTCCAATGTCGGCTCCACCACAGATGCTCCAGCAATCGGTGACTCACTGGCAATAATACGCAATTCCACCATTCCACTTTCCGATTTCATATTAGACACCTTAAATTCTTTCATCATCTTTGTTGCATCTGCCTGTGATACTTCACACGCATATACCTTTTCCTGCATAGAAGCAAGTGTCTGATCAAGATTTCCCTGCTGCATGATCTGTCCATCCTTCATCAGCCAGATTTCATTGGCAATATACTCCACATCTGAAACAATATGCGTCGATAAAATAACGATCCTATCCTCTGACAGCTCACTGATCAGATTCCGAAAACGCACCCTTTCCGTTGGATCAAGTCCAGCCGTAGGCTCATCCAGAATAAGAATTTTGGGATTGTTTAGCATTGCCTGGGCAATTCCTGCTCTACGTTTCATTCCGCCGGACAGCTTCTTCATCTTTTTATTTGCTGACTTTGTGAGTCCAACCTGTGCAAGCAAGTCCTTTACCCGTTTACCAGCAACCATAGGTCGAATACCCTTTAAGCTGGCAATATACAGTAAATAGTCTTTTACTGTGAAATCCGGATAGAATCCGAACTCCTGAGGTAAGTATCCAAGCAAATTTCGATATTCTCCATCCATTTTGAAAATATCCTTTCCATCGCACAGAATCTGTCCGCTTGTCGGTGTCAAAAGGGTACAGATCATTCGCATAAGCGTTGTCTTGCCTGCACCATTCACACCTAAAAGTCCATATACTCCATTTTCTATTGTCAGGTTTAAGTTCTCTACTGCCCGAAAGTCACCAAACTTTCTTGTAACATTAACCATTTGTAGTTTCATATAGATTTCCCTCCATCGTCCAACATAAGCGATTGCAGTCATGTATTGTCTTATACACAGCACCAATCAGGAAACAGCTTGCTAATCCAAATAAGATACTCCACACAGGAAATGTAATCTTAGCATAAATAAAATCATTCATTGTAACCATCCACCAGATCCCGCTCCACAAAAAGCAACCGAGCATGGATGCTACTTCATTCAAAGCTCTGCTGTTTAACATCGCAAAGCAGATTCCGGCAGCAACAACCATTGGGAACAAAAACTGCACCAAAATATCCATAAACTGCATTCTCATACCCACACAGCACACAAGCAAAAATAGTGTTATCATAAACACATCCGCCACTCCTATCAAAAATACTCGTGCAGAATAGATCTGTCTGAGAGAGTATAGGCACGATGCCTCAATCTGTAAGGAATCACTTTCTTTGTTTCTCCAAAATTCCGGAATGATCATAACGATAAAAAGGACAGAGGAAGTTCCCAGTGTTCTCATCAAATATTCGCTATCATCCAGATAATTCATGAGAAAAAATGCCATGATCAGTAATGCTGCCTGCAACATCCACCATCTCTTTCGGATCAGCCGAAATTGAGAAAATAAAAACTCTCCATAGCTCATCGTATGTTCAGACTGAACTTCCATCATAACTTCCTTCGATTTTTGAATCGTTTCCAGAATCTTTTCTTCTCTTGGAATAACTTTTATTTCCGTTTTATAGTTTTGCATCATCTTTTTCAAATTCATCAGAATCCTCCTCTCCCAAAAGTTTTATTAATTCTTCTTTTGCCCTTTTGTGGCGGTACTTAACCAGTGGCAAACCAATCTGTAAAATATCTGCTACCTCTTTTAGTTTACAGTCTCCAAAATAGATCAGCAGTATCACTTCTCTTAACTCCGGAGCCAGCCTGCCAAGAGCCTGTTCCACATCCATTCGTTTTTCTTTTCTTTGAATACCACCATCCGAAACCATCTTCCTTTCCAATATTTCCTGCTCTACACTCTCTACCTTCCATTTCTTTGCATAGTCCTTACAAAGATTCCTAGCTATCACATACAGATAATTCTTTGCCATTCCAATGTGCTGATAAGATGCAATATTTTCTATAAATCGAAGGAAGGTTTCCTGTGTCAGATCTTCTGCTTCTGTCTGATCCAGACAATGATTTCTACAATACAACAAAATTTCTGCATAATATTTTCGTACAAATTTATCAAAAGCCTTCTCATTGCCCTGTTTCATTTGTAGGATTAAAAGAAAATCATTCAAGTTGCCCTCCTTTCCCATTTTCAGTAATGTATAAACGTTTATTCCATTCTAATATGTATAACGACTGACTGTCAAAAAAAGATAGTCATTCACCCAAAAAAGGCACCAACCTTCTCTGATTGATGCCCCAAAATTCATTATATAATTGTCGACTAAGTCAAAGATGAAATTTAGATGGACAAGTCAATTCCTTTTACTTTAGCATCAATAACCTCTCTTTTTACGCTGTCTAAGGCTCCTTGATAAATGTAAAATCTTTCATTTATCATTTTCATCATAACTAGCCATTTTGCCCCATGCATCCATATAATGTAACACTCCCTTTTGGTATCGTATTTCTCCATCTGAGACAGCTTCAGCAATAACGATATTCCTGCCACTTACTCTTGAACATTTGTATATTGAGCTATCTTTTTGGTAATAAACAAATTTATCTGTAACAATGAGCCAGTTTACCGTAGCAATATTTTTCGGAATCTCATTTGCATCATTTGAATCATCTTTTCTTAATCCATAAAAATGCTCTATGTCCCTTATTATTGTTTTTCAAAATAGCAATTATTATCATAATAAGAAAAACTATCCGCATCTAACAGCATGGTCATATCTAATCCGCCCCAAAAGGTATAAACTTGTCCATCCTGCTCTCCCAGACTAAACAGCACCATTTCCTTCATATTCTCTAGTTTTTCTGTACTATCGGATTCGACCTCCGATAACACCAGACTAATCCACTGCTCATCTCCGTATATCTTTAGCTTTACTTTCATATCCTTATCCACGCCGCTTATTACCATATCCCCATAGTACTGTCCATCCTCGTTATAGATATCCAATACATATTTCGTCTTCCGTGTCACTCCATCCGTTTCGGTTTCCTCTGTGAAGCTATATGTTCCAACCCACGCTTTTAAATTATCTTCTTCTGTTATATTTTCCGTTATTTCTGTATCAGAGACTTCCGTCTGTTTAAAATATATACCTCCCGATTGGTTGTTTTGTATCCCTAACGACGTCTGTATTCCCCAATAAGTATATATGCTATTTTCATATTTTCTCATACTGAACAACACACTATCCTCGCCAAATACTCCCACCTGCACCTCATCAGGATAGTACTCCCTCAATGCAAAACTAATCCATTCGCTATTTCCATACACATTCGTTTTTACATGAACGGACGTAAACTGTCCACTAATATCCACATCTGCATAATATCTCCCGTTTTCTTTATAAACGTTCACATCATAATCCATAAACATAAATGGGTCATCATACACTTCATCAAACGTGTATGTTCCCAACCATGTGTCTAAGTTATCCTCTTCCTCTAATTCTATAACTTTTATTTCCGTATCCTGTTGCGTCGAAGCCTGTGCCGGGGGTTCTGTTGTATCTGCCGTTGTTATATCTTTTATTTCCGCCAACGGCTCCTCCGTTGTCTGGGTAACAGACGATGCTGTCCCCTCACAACCGGTTTGCAGCAGCAAAAGAAAACCCACTGTTATCCATCCGATTATTTTTATTTTTTTCATACTTTGCTCCCCTCCCCACAACCTTTATCGTAATCTCATTTCTGATTTCCCTTCTATTTTATCACAGCCGCTTTGTTTGTAATAGTAATAAATGCCAGCCTTGCAACAGATGATCTAAAAGCATCGGTCCGCAAGGCTGGAAAAACCGTCAAGGATGAGATTACTGCAACCGCCCCCAAGGACACCGGAAAATACGCAAAAAACTGGGCTGTAAAACGCAAAAGGAAACATTAGAGTCCAAGGGTGTGCTGATTGAAAACCCGGAGGTAGAGCTTGCAGCATTTGCGCTTCTGTTCGAGTTTGATGGAGGCCAGAAGCACATTCGTCATGTGCTGTATAACTGCTCCGCTTCCCGTCCTGGCATCGAAGGAAAAACGAATGAGGATTCCAAGGAAGTACAGACGGAGAAGCTGTCTCTAAAGGCCGTGCCGCTTGCTAATGGTATGGTGAAAGCAAAGACCGGAAATACCACGGAAGCCACCACCTATGCTGATTGGTACAAGGCGGTATATGTGCCTGCGGCGGGGAGCGATGTCGCAACGCAGTCTGCAACGAAGCCTGCGAAGGCAGTAAAGGAGTGATTGGATTATGAGTATGATTCAGAAGATTGAGATTGACGGAAAGCAGGTGCCCTTCAAGGCATCTGCCGCCATTCCGCGTATTTATCGCATCAAGTTCCACCGAGATATCTATAAGGATCTCGATGTGCTGGGAAAGGCTGTCGGAAACGGGGACGAGGGTTCCTCCCACCTCGATATGTTCTCTCTTGAGATGTTTGAGAACATCTCCTACATCATGGCAAAACATGCAGATCCCACCATCCCGGACAGCCCGGAGGAATGGCTTGATGAGTTCAGCACCTTCTCCATCTACCAGGTACTTCCGAAAATCATTGAGCTCTGGGGCTTAAATGTCCAGACGGATGTAGAATCTAAAAAAACTTCACGCAACTGACCGGCCGATGACCACGCCATTGTTTCTGCTCCGCTGCGTACAGCTCGGCATCTCCATCCAGGATCTTGACTTACTCACGATCGGGATGGTGAATGACATGTACGCAGAAAGCCGTAATGATGAGTACAAAGGCTATTCGCAGATCGCTACCCATAGGGATTTCGATGCATTTTAGCAGAATTTATGCATTCTGTATAATGACAACGTGTTGACATTAGGCGCATATTTGAGTATACTATATTTGAATGGAGGTGTTCTGTATGGCAACAACTAATTTAAATATTCGTACAGACAAG
>UQBG01000021.1 GCA_900539185.1 uncultured Clostridium sp. | reverse complement strand
AGGATATCCTTGCCATTGCAGAGTGTGAACCGGAGGATATTGAACAGGTCAGAAAGCGGTTATAAACAAATGTGCAAAGAGAGTGCCATAATGTTTTTTTCTGTAAACAGCGATCGAAGGGAAGGGATGGATTCTATGACGGGACCTCTGCGAACGTGGTTCCTTAATGAGTGCAAAGCACGAATTTAGGAACCCTACGCTGAGCAGCAGAGCGGGAGCATGCCCGGAAGATATAAAAATCATTGACATCCTCCGCATACCGTCGTATACTGACAGGCATAAAGAACAAACCGATGAGCAAGAGGAGTAGACAGGTGTGAAGCACCCAGAGAGTCGTAGGTGGTGAGATTACGGCAGTGGATAACCTGGTGAATGGACTTGCGAGGGCAACTTGAAATCATAGACAGAACGTAGTTCCGATATGAGAGTAGGCGTTGACGGGGTTCCTGCCGTTATCAGAAGGAGACATATGGAAGTATGTTCAGAGTGGGTATGATATATCAATTTGGGTGGTACCGCAGAAGTTGACTTTAAGCTTTTGTCCCTGTTAAGGGACAGAAGCTTTTTTTAATGCATGGAGCCTTTCAGCAAGATGCCTGAATCGTTCTGTTCCATCATTCTGAACAAGTAGTAATACACATTATAGGAGGAATGGATATGATTAAGGAAGCAATCAAGAAGCTGGTAGAAAATGAGGATTTGTCTTATGGCATGGCAAAGGGTGTAATGAATGAGATCATGAGTGGAGAAGCCAGTCAGATCCATATGGGTGCTTATCTTACAGCACTTCGTATGAAAGGTGAAACCATAGAGGAAATTACTGCCAGTGCGGAAGGCATGAGAGAGCATTGCGTTCGGTTGTTACACGATATGGATGTACTGGAGATCGTGGGGACCGGTGGAGATGAGGCGAATTCATTTAATATTTCTACAGCGTCATCTATCGTGGTATCTGCTTATGGCATACCGGTCGCAAAGCACGGAAACCGTAGTGTATCCAGCAAGTGTGGTGCAGCTGATGTACTGGAGGCACTGGGAGTTAAGATTACAATATCACCGGCAGAGAGTGCGCAGGTTCTGAAAGACATCGGTCTTTGTTTCATGTTTGCACAGACCTATCACAATGCGATGCGGTTCGTAGCACCGGTCCGAAAGGAACTGGGAATCCGGACAATATTCAATATTCTTGGACCTCTGGGGAATCCGGCAGGTGCCAGCTATCAGCTTCTGGGCGTATATGATGAAGCCTTGGTGGAGCCACTGGCAAAGGTGCTGGTAAATCTGGGTGTGAAGAGAGGTATGGTAGTATATGGGCAGGATAAGCTGGATGAGATATCATTAAGTGCGAATACGACCTGCTGCTCAATCCGGGATGGCGAGCTAAAGAGCTTTGTACTGAATCCGGAGGATTATGGATTTACAAAATGCAAAAAGGATGATCTGGTCGGAGGAGATCCGGCAGAAAATGCAGAGATTATGCGATCAATCTTTCGGGGAGAGCCGGGACCAAAGGCAGATGCGGTGATCTTAAACTCAGCGGCCTGCATCTATATGCTGGAAGATGTATCGATGGAAGAGGCAGTTGCAAAAGCAAGAGAAATCATCATCGGCGGAAAGGCAATGGAGCAGTTGAATCGTTTCATTGAGGCAACGAACCGGGTCTAAGATATCAGCATGGAAGTATGGAAACATGGGATGAAGGATAGATAATATGATATTAGATGAGATAGTAGAGAAAACCAGAATACGGGTGCAAAGAGAAAAGGCGGCGATCAGTGAAGCGGTTATGATCGAGCGGGCAGAGCGGACAGTGAGCAAGCTTCCACCGTTTGCCTTTGAACAGGCACTGGCAGGATCGGATATCGGCTTCATCTGTGAGGTGAAGAAAGCTTCCCCATCAAAAGGGCTGATTGCAAAGGAATTCCCATACCTCCAGATCGCACAGGACTATGAAAAAAGTGGTGCCGCCTGTATCTCCGTTCTGACAGAGCCGGACTTCTTTCAGGGCAGTAATGAGTATCTGACACAGATAAAGGAAGTCGTTGGGATCCCGGTGATCCGCAAGGACTTTGTGATCGATGCCTATCAGATCTATCAGGCAAAGGTGATCGGTGCAGATGCGGTACTCTTAATCTGTGCCGTACTGGAAGGAGAAACGATACAGCGTTATATTCAGATCTGTGATGAACTGGGGCTGACCGCCCTGATAGAGGCACATAATGAAGAAGAGATTCAGACGGCAATCCGGGCGGGTGCCCGGTTGATCGGAGTAAATAATCGGAATCTAAAGGATTTTACGGTAGATATCGGCAACAGCGAACGGTTAAGAAAACAGGTGCCGTCCGATATCCTCTTTGTAGCAGAGAGTGGGATCCGGAATGGTGCAGATATCCAGAGACTGCGAGAGGCAGATGTAAATGGTGTCTTGATCGGAGAAACGCTCATGCGGGCAAAGGATAAGACACAGATGTTAAATGAGCTTCGAGGTTCCCGGATTAAGGTCTGTGGGCTGACCAGAGCAGAGGATGTTCGGGTGGTCAATCGTTGGAAGCCGGATTATGCCGGGTTTGTCTTTGCAGATACCAGACGGAAGGTAACAGATGCACAGGCGAAGGAACTCCGAAGTCAGATGGACAGTAGTATCCGATCAGTCGGAGTATTTGTGAACGATACGATCGAGCATATCGTAGAGCTGTGTGAGTCCGGTGTTATTGATGTGATTCAGCTTCATGGAGATGAGGACGAGGAGTATATACGAGAGCTGAAGCAGAGGACAAAAAATCCGGTTATTCGTGCCGTCCGGGTGAGGAGCAGGCAACAGCTGCAGACGGTAGAAATGAGTGAGGCAGATCTGCTCCTTTTGGATGCCTATCATCCGGAGCAATATGGTGGAACGGGAGAGGCTTTTGATATAGACCTGATCCCGGAGGGCTATCGTCCATACATTCTGGCAGGTGGCATCACGGCGGAGAATGTAGCAGATCTGATTCAGAAGCTGCATCCGTATGGAATCGATGTGAGCAGTGGAGTGGAAACGGACGGGAAAAAAGATGAGACGAAGATCGCTGCACTGATTACTGCGGTTCGCGGTATCACGGAGACAAAGGAATAAAATAAAAAGATAGATTGAGTTAGAAGACAAAAGAAAGTGAGAGAAAAGATGAGTAAAACAACGGGAAGATATGGAGAGTATGGTGGACAATATGTGCCGGAAACACTTATGACCGCAGTTCATGAGGTAGAAGAGGCATATGAGCATTATAAGAACGATCCGGACTTTGTAAATGAATTAAATGATCTGTTAAAGAATTATGCCGGCAGACCGTCTCTGCTCTATGAAGCAAAACGGATGACAGAGGATCTGGGCGGTGCAAAGATCTATCTGAAGCGGGAGGATCTGAATCATACCGGTTCCCATAAGATCAATAATGTATTAGGTCAGGTATTGTTAGCAAAACGTATGGGAAAGACAAGAGTCATCGCAGAGACCGGAGCCGGACAGCATGGTGTTGCAACCGCTACAGCCGCTGCCTTAATGGGCATGGAATGTGAGATCTTTATGGGAAAAGAGGATACGGAACGGCAGGCATTAAATGTTTACCGTATGGAACTGCTGGGTGCAAAGGTACATCCGGTAACCAGCGGTACGATGACATTAAAGGATGCTGTAAATGAAACCATGCGGGAGTGGTCTAAGCGAGTAGATGATACGCTGTATGTACTGGGATCCGTTATGGGTCCACATCCGTTTCCGATGATCGTTAGAGACTTCCAGAACGTGATCGGAAAAGAAATCAAGCAGCAGTTGATGGAGAAGGAAGGACGACTGCCGGATGCAGTGATCGCATGTGTCGGTGGCGGCAGCAATGCAATGGGTGCGTTCTATGACTTTATTCCGGATACATCGGTAGAGCTGATCGGATGCGAAGCCGCCGGTCTGGGAGTTGACAACCCAAAGAATGCAGCTACGATAGCGAACGGTACCAAGGGCATCTTCCATGGTATGAAGTCCCTGTTCTGCCAGAATGAATTCGGACAGATCGCACCGGTATATTCCATTTCTGCAGGTCTGGATTATCCGGGTATCGGACCGGAGCATGCTATGCTGAATGAAACCGGTCGTGCCAGATATGTACCGATCACAGATGAGGAGGCCGTGAATGCATTTGAATATTTGTCCCGGATCGAAGGCATCATTCCGGCGGTAGAGAGTGCACATGCAGTCGCATATGCAATCAAATATGCAAAGGAGTTATCAAAAGATAAAATTATCGTAGTCAATATATCCGGTCGTGGAGATAAGGATGTAGCAGCAATTGCAAGATACAGAGGAGTGAATATTTATGAGTAGAATAAAACAGGCATTTGATCATGGTAAGGCATTTATCCCATTTATTACCGGAGGGGATCCGGATATTGAGACAACGGAGCAGTTGATTTATGAAATGGTAAAGCAGGGAGCAGATCTCATCGAGATCGGTATTCCGTTTTCAGACCCGATCGCAGAGGGCCCTGTAATACAAGAGGCGGATGTCCGGGCACTGAAGGGTGGCTGTACAACCGATCAGCTTTTTGAACTGGTAAAACGTGTACGTAAAACCGTTACGATACCACTGGTATTTATGACCTATCTGAATCCGATTTACAGCTACGGCAGTGAGCGGTTCATGGAGAACTGCAAGGAGGCAGGTATCGATGGTGTCATCGTTCCGGATATGCCATATGAAGAAAAGGATGAGTTAAAGCCGATGTGTGAGAAGAATGGAATCGAGCTGATATCCCTCATAGCACCGACTTCGAAGGAACGGATAAAGATGATCGCAAAGGAAGCAGAAGGCTTTATCTACTGTGTATCCTCTATGGGAGTAACCGGTGTCAGAAGTGAGATTACATCGGATATCGGAGGAATGGTAGCACTGGTTCGGGAAGTGACCGACCTTCCGGTAGCAATCGGATTCGGTATTGCAACGCCGGAGCAGGCACGACAGATGGCGGTCTATGGAGACGGTGTAATCGTAGGAAGTGCGATCGTAAAGCAGGTAGCAGCAGAAGGCAGAAATGCAGTTAAGACCGTAGGTAAGTATGTCGCGGAGATGAAAGCGGCATTGACATAATTTGACAGCACATAAGGCGTAGAGTATAATGAGGTTCTAAAATAAAATGAAGGGGGACAAAAGGCATGTATAGTGATACCTATTATGCAATGGATGGAGCGAATGCAGCCGTTACAGTTGTTAGCAGTATTATTTCATTGGTTCTTGCAGTTATTGAGATCGTGGCTCTATGGAAGCTTTATAAGAAGGCCGGGCAGCCTGGATGGGGATGTATTATCCCAATCTATAACCTGATCTGCATGGGAAGGATTGCATTTGGCAGTGGTTTGCTGGGACTGTTAGCATTGATACCGGGTGCAAATGTAATTGTTGGAATCATCATGTGGTTTCAGACTGCTAAGAAGTTTGGCAAAGGTACCGGATTTGCGATCTTTTCCGCGCTGCTTCCAGGCATTTCGGCATTGATTCTGGGCTATGGAAGTGCAGAGTATGAGGGCTGACGGTAAAGCGTAGTTTACACTTACAGGAAGATAAGAAAAAGACACTGTTAGATGCAGTGTCTTTTTCTTATCTTCATTTTGTATGTTGATTAGATTTGACCGGGATTAGATCTGATTAATCAGATTTGCCATCTCAATGGCAGAGAGTGCACAGTCATAGCCCTTATTGCCTGCCTTTGTTCCGGCACGCTCGATTGCCTGTTCAATATTTTCGGTTGTAACAACACCGAACAGAACCGGGATCTCAGACTGAAGAGAGACCTGAGCAACACCCTTTGATACTTCATTGCAGACATAGTCATAGTGGCTGGTAGCACCACGGATTACAGCACCCAGACAAATAACGGCATCATACTTTCCGGATTTTGCCATCTTTTCAGCAATCAATGGAATCTCAAATGCACCCGGTACCCATGCGGTTGTGATGTTATCATCTGCGACTCCGTGGCGAGTCAGACCGTCGACAGCACCACCCAGCAGCTTATTGGTGATGAACTCATTGAATCGGGCAACGACGATGCCGACCTTCATGCCTTCCTTTGCAACTAACATACCTTCTAATGTATTCATTGTATAGATCCTCCTTTAGGTTTTTATTGTTTTTGTTTATAATGTTACTCGATATGATGGGTGAAAATGTGTCCCATTTTCTGTTCCTTTGTCTTCATATAGAACTGGTCAAACTTCTGTACCGGTACCTCGATCGGTACACGTTCCTTGATCGTCAGTCCGTAACCATCCAGACCGTAGATCTTGCTTGGGTTGTTAGTCAGCAGGCGAAGCTCCTTGATTCCCAGATCCCGTAAGATCTGAGCACCAACCCAGTATTCCCGAAGATCCGGAGCAAAGCCCAGATCCAGATTGGCTTCTACCGTATCACGTCCCTGTTCCTGAAGTTCATAGGCCTTTAGCTTGTTGATCAGACCGATGCCTCGGCCCTCCTGACGCATATAGAGCAGAACGCCTCGACCTTCCTTTTCAATCTGTTTTAGGGCACTGGCTAACTGATCGCCGCAGTCACAGCGCAGAGATCCGAAGACATCTCCGGTCAGACATTCGGAGTGAACGCGGCACAGAACATCCTTTCCGTCGCCGATGTCACCCTTTACCAGAGCGATGTGATGTTCCCCGGTGATATCACTGACATATCCGTAAGCCTTGAATTCTCCGTATTTGGTCGGAAGCTTGACCGTCGCTTCCCGACTGACATGCTTTTCATGCAGGCGGCAGTAGTCCTGCAGATCCTTGATCGTAATAAATGGGATCTGATACTGCTGTGCAATCTTCTTTAGCTCCGGTGTCCGCATCATATGTCCGTCGTCTGCCATGATCTCACAGCAAAGACCGCATTGCTTTAAGCCGGCCAGCCGCATAAGATCAACGGTTGCCTCCGTGTGACCGTTTCTTACCAGAACACCGCCGTGTCTGGCGACCAGAGGAAACATATGTCCGGGACGGCGGAAGTCACCCGGCTGAGCATCATCGGCGACAGCCTTCATCGCAGTGATGGATCGCTCAAAGGCTGAAATACCGGTGGTGGTATCTACATGGTCGATCGAAACGGTAAATGCGGTGCAGTGATTATCGGTGTTTTCCGATACCATCTGAGGGATATTCAGCTTGTCAGCCAGATCCTTACACATCGGCATGCAGATCAGACCTTTTCCGTGTACGGCCATGAAATTAATATTTTCTCCGGTTGCATATTCTGCGGCACAGATAAAGTCTCCTTCATTTTCACGGTCGGGATCATCGGTACAAAGGATGATCTTTCCGGCACGTAAGGCATCCAGTGCCTGTTCAATAGTAGCAAATTCAAAATCCATAATATATATAACCTCCTTAGTGGTAACTGTTAGAAACCATGTTCTCGTAAGAAATCCATGGTGATCGCAGATTCCGTCTGCTTTGGTTCTGTATAAGGTGTCAGCAGACGTTCTACATATTTTCCGACAATATCATTTTCCAGATTCACAACATCGCCCGGCTTTCTGGTCAACAGGGTTGTTTCCTCCCCGGTATGTGGGATGACAGATACCTTGAAGACAGAGTCATCGACATAAGCAACGGTCAGACTGATTCCGTCAATGGCGATGGATCCCTTCATGACGATGAGATGCAGGATCGAAGCCGGAGCAGCGATAGTAACCCAGACCGCATTGCCTTCCCGGTTTAAGGACTGAATCGTACCGGTACCGTCTATGTGACCGCTGACGATGTGACCGCCGAATCGGCCACCCGCAGACATTGCACGTTCCAGATTCACCCGCCCGCCGATCGGAAGACTGCCGAGATTTGTTTTTCGCAGGGTTTCTGCCATGACATCGGCGGTAAATCCATCTTTTTGGATATGGGTGACGGTCAGACAGACACCATTGACGGCGATACTGTCTCCGATGTTGGTACCCTCCAGTACATGATCGGCTTTTATTTCGATAGAACCGGAGATCTGTTCACTGATCATCTTTTTCACAGTTCCCGTTTCCTCTATAATACCTGTAAACATAGAACCCTCCTTACTGTTGCACATCGTACTCGATTAGGACATCCGGATCAAAGATCTGAACCTTTGGTGCAACCAGCTTCAAACTATCACTGACGGCCTGAATACCGGTTCCGCTGACCGGTGTATAGAAGGTTGTGCCGCCGAAGATCTGAGCTCCCACATAAGCGTAGATATGTTGAACCAGACCGGCTTCTATAAAGGAAGCATTGATCGTGCCGCCGCCTTCTACCAGAATACCGTCGATATCCATTTGACCGAGCTTAATAAGCAGATCTGACAGATCCGGTCTGTGATCTGTTTCCTTTACAACCAGCACCTGAACACCCTTTTCCTCCAAGGCTTGTTTCTTTTGCTCGGAAGGATCTGTGCAGGCGACAATCAGGGGTGCCTGATCCGTAGAATTGCACAGATTGCAGTTCAGAGGAATCCGTAAATGACTGTCACAGACGATACGAACCGGCTGGCGTCCGCCCGGAATCCGGCAGGTCAGCATCGGATTATCCTGTAAGACGGTACCCAGACCCACCAGAATCCCCCGATAGTAGTTCCGCAGTTCGTGGACATGCCGGCGCGCTGCTTCACCGGTGATCCACTGGGAGGCTCCGGTATTAACAGCGATTTTGCCATCGGCAGTCATAGCATACTTTAGTGCGATATATGGATGCTTTTCCTTTATATAATGGAAAAAGACCGGGTTAATAGCATCACATTCCTCCCGCAGGAAGTCCTCGATGACCTCGATTCCGGCTGCACGCAGCATTTGCACGCCCTTGCCGGATACCTTTGGGTTCGGATCACGGGAACCGATGACAACCTTTGCCAGTTTATGTTCGATAATGGCCTCTGTGCAGGGCGGTGTCTTGCCATAGTGGCAGCAGGGCTCCAATGTCACATAAATGGTGGCACCTTCCGGCGATTCCGCGCAGTTTGCCAAAGCATTTCGTTCTGCATGAAGTCCACCAATCTGCTGATGATAGCCTTCTCCTATGATACGCCCGTCCTTTACGACTACGGCTCCGACCATGGGATTCGGATTGGTGTGTCCGACGGCGCGGGTAGCTAACGATATGGCATGCCGCATGATTTCTACATCTGTCATGGCTGCTCCTTTCCTATCCGGTCGATATAGTTCTTTGTGATGGTCATAACCTGACTTAAGACAGCCAGATCCTGAAGGGGATCTCCGGTTTCCAGAGAATGATTGGCATCCGGGATGATCGTCAGTGGCAGTCCGAGGCGGTTACAGTTTGTTCTTACGATATCCGTTTCTACCCATGGATCCTTTGTACCGGTAAATACGATGCCATCCGGGCGGATAAATGAAAAGGAGGCTTCCACCGGCGTGTAGAAGACCTGTGCAGGCAAGACCTTTTTGCTGGCAGCATAAGCGGCTGCAACGGCAGTGCCGACACTCTTTGATACAAACAGTAATCGGTCATAGGATAAAAGGTCTACATGCTGAAGACAGGTTTCCGTCTGTGCAAGAGCACTCACAAATGCCTGTTTCATTTTTTGGGGGTTTCCCTTTACATCAGATGGAAAACCGCCATATTGCACATCGATGGTTTCATAACCGGCCTGCTTTGCCAGCTTGCGGCTGTAGTAGAGCAGGGGCTTATCTGTATGATAGCCGATACCCGGAAAAAATATAGCCAGTTTTCGCATAATAACACTCCTTTTTTCACAACTGCTTTTGAGCACTGTGCTGGTGATAGCTCGTTTTTGTATCGGGAATGAATATACCCCGATCAGATATGGGGCAGTGAAAATGACAATAAAAAACGGAATCCAGTGGATTCCGGGGAATAGACTCATGATATTCATGAGAGAATCTTCTTTCCTCCAGACTATACTGTCGGCTTCGGAATCACACCGAATCATGCCATATGGCTCGCGGGCTGTACCGCCGGTAGGGAATCACACCCTGCCCCGAAGAACTATCTCAACTACCGACATTGTACTCGCAGCCGTCAAAAAATGCAAGAAAAAAATAATGGAACAGCCTTCATAAAGAATGCGGAAAAATCAGATGAAATTTGTATTTTGGTAATTGACAAAGAATGAGTTTTATCATAATATACAACTATAAGCAAGTGATTGAATTACATACTCCGTAACGGGGTGTAACATTGAGTTGGCATGACCCGGACAAGTTGAGAATTTTAAAATTTAAGTTTAGAATTCTCAGTTTGCCCGGGTTTTTTTAAACTCTTTGAATAAAAATCACTGCAATATCAAAAAACAATAGGTAGAACAGAAGGGAGAAATGAACGATGGTAGCATTCAAGTACACAATCACAGACGAGGTAGGAATTCACGCAAGACCGGCAGGACTGCTGGTAAAGGCAGCAAAGGAACAGACAGCAACGGTAACGATAAAGACTGCAAAGGGAAGCGCAGATGCCAGAAAGCTGATGGCAATCATGGCTCTGGGTGTTAAGCAGGGCGATGAAGTAACAGTTGAGGTAGAAGGTGAGAACGAAGAGCAGGCAGCAAAGGATATGCAGGCATTCTTCGAGGCAAACTTATAGGAGGTAATGTAAGACCGCAGTGTGTCTTAGAAAGAAGGGGCTTATGGAGAAGTATACGGGCAAGAAAGTATTTAACGGGATTGCGATCGGACCGATCCTCTTTTATTCCAAGGAACAGGATCAGGTTGTTAGAAGACATGTAGAGGATGTACAGGCGGAGCTGGCCAGATATGAGGCAGCCAAGGAGACGGCGATTGGGCAGCTACAGGAGTTATATGAAAAGGCTGTTCAGGAGGTCGGTGAGGTAAATGCACAGATCTTTGAGGTGCATAGCATGCTGTTAGAGGATGATGATTATAATGATTCCATTTCTAACATGATAACAACGCAGGAGATCAATGCAGAATATGCGGTTGCTATGACCGGAGATCATTTTGCGGAAATGTTTGCCAATATGGATGATGAGTATTTTCAGGCACGGTCTGCGGATATAAAGGATATCTCTGACCGGGTGGTATCAATCTTAACCGGGCGTGGAAACAGTGGAGAACTCGGAGACATCCCGGTGATTATCGTGGCAGAGGATCTGGCACCGAGCGAGACCGTCAAGATGGATAAGTCGAAGCTGCTGGCATTTGTGACACATCTGGGCTCCACGAATTCACATACTGCCATTCTGGCGAGAACGATGGGAATACCGGCACTGATCGGTATCGACATCCGGAAGGAATGGGATGGCAAGATGGCGATCGTAGACGGTAAGGAGGGTATCCTGTACGTAGATCCGGATGAGACTACGATCCTGGAATATCAGAAGCGAAAGGCAGAGGAAGAGGAACGAGATCGACTGTATCAGACGCTGAAGGGAAAAGAAAGCGTTACACAGTCCGGACAGAAGGTACATCTGTATGCAAATATCGGAAATGTATCCGATCTGGCAACGGTTTTGATGAATGATGCAGAGGGAATCGGACTGTTTCGAAGCGAGTTTTTATATCTGGAATCACAGGATTATCCGACAGAAGAGGAGCAGTTCCAGGTATATAAGCGGGTAGCTGAAACAATGGCCGGAAAGAAGGTTATTATACGGACACTGGATATCGGTGCGGATAAGCAGGTAGACTACTTTGGACTGGATAAAGAGGACAATCCGGCACTGGGCTATCGGGCGATTCGTATCTGCCTGACCAGACCGGAGATCTTCCGGACACAGTTGCGGGCATTGTTCCGTGCCAGTGCATTTGGTAATATAGCGATCATGTATCCGATGATTACAGCCGTAGAGGAAGTACGGCAGATCAAAGAGATCTCGGCGGCTGTGAAGCAGGAGCTTATGGACGCGGGTGTTCCGGTCGGTGAGGTAGAAGAGGGTATTATGATTGAGACACCGGCGGCAGCGATCATCAGCGATCAGTTGGCAAAGGAAGTCGATTTCTTCAGTATCGGAACGAATGATCTGACACAGTACACACTGGCGATCGACCGTCAGAATCCGAAGTTAGACACCTTCTATCGCCCACACCATGAGGCGATCCTGCGGTTGATCCGTATGGTAGCGAAGAATGCACATGAAGCCGGCATCTGGGCCGGTATCTGCGGAGAGCTGGGAGCAGATATGGAACTGACCGAGACCTTCCTGGAGATGGGGATCGACGAACTGTCCGTATCGCCGGTCTGCGTACTGCCGATCCGTAAGATCATAAGAGATGCAAAGTAAATAAAGTGGCAGGAGGATAGATTATGAGTAAGCTGATATTTTTTGATATAGATGGAACATTATTGGATTCAGATATGCATGTGCCGGAGAGTACGATAGAAGGTCTGCGGCAGGCAAGAGCCAACGGGCATAAGACAGCCATCTGTACCGGTCGGCCATATACCATAATCTATCCCTTTTTATTGGATCTGGGTTTTGACGGAGTGGTTGCTTCGGCGGGAGCCTATATTCGTTGTGGACAAGAGACGATCTATCATAGTATATTAGAGAAAGAAAAGCTGAATCAGCTATGTGGCTGCTTTGATCGTCATGGGGCAGCATATTTTCTGCAGGGATATTCCGGGTGCTTTCTGACAAAGCGGAATCGGGAACGGATGGAAGAGACATTATCCGGTGGAAAAAGTGCGGACAAGATCCGAAGCGATATGACGATATGTGAGGATCCGGTTCATGCCGGTATATTAGAGTGTGGAGTATACTTTCGGGCAGATGCGACAGTGGCAGAGCTTCAGGATGAGATGGATCAACTGACGGATGGATACTTTAAGCTGACAGGCTGCAGCTTTGGAACAGATATTGTGTATTCCGGTGAGTTTACCCGAAAAGGCGTAAATAAGGCAACCGGTATGCAGCATATGATGGATGCAATGGGAATCTCCCGGGAGGATACGATCGCCTTTGGAGATGGCTCGAATGACTTTGAGATGATCGACTATGCCGGTCAGGGAATCGTAATGGGAAATGGTATCCCGGCACTGAAGGAGCATGCAGACTATGTGACCACGGACATTCATCAGGAAGGTATCTGGAACGGATTAAAGCAGGTTGGAGTAATATGATACGATGGATAAACATGTGGTGATCGGAATTCTGGCGCATGTAGATGCCGGAAAGACAACATTATCAGAAGCACTTTTATATACAACAGGAGGGATCCGGAAGCTGGGACGTGTGGACCATCAGGATGCCTTTTTAGATACTTTTTCGATGGAGCGTGCAAGGGGAATCACCATTTTTTCCAAGCAGGCGGAACTAAATACAGATCTTATTCATATGACCTTGCTGGATACGCCGGGACATGTAGACTTCTCAGCTGAGATGGAGCGTACACTACAGGTGTTGGACTATGCAATTCTGGTGATCAGTGGGGCAGATGGAGTACAGGCGCATACCCGGACATTATGGAAGCTGCTAAAGCAGTACCAGATTCCGGTTTTTTTATTTGTGAATAAGATGGATCAGCCGGGCACCGATCGAGAGCAGCTATTAGCAGAACTTCAGGGGCAGTTGTCTGAGAATTGTTATGATTTTGAGGATGTTTCTGCGATCGGGGAAGATCTGGCGATGTGTGCAGAGGGATTGATGGAAGAATATCTGGAGACAGGAAGTCTTTCGAAAGAGTCGATCCGGAGGGAGATCCGGAATCGGAGAATCATCCCCTGTTATTTCGGCTCTGCACTGAAGCTGTCCGGCATAGAAGCTCTGGTAGAAGGGCTGGAGACTTACACAAGGGCGCCGGAGTATCCGAAGGAATTCGGGGCAAAGGTCTACAAGATTACAAGAGATGAGAATCAGACCCGATTAACCCATATGAAGATCACAGGCGGCAGTCTGAAGGTAAAAGCGATGGTTGGGCAGGAGAAGGCAGATCAGATCCGAATCTATTCCGGCACCGGTTATCAGGCAGTATCGGAGGTAACAGCCGGTCAGATCTGTGCCGTTACCGGACTGGATGACAGCTATGCCGGACAGGGGCTGGGCGTGGATGCAGACTCTGAACTTCCGATTCTGGAACCGGTACTGAATTACCGGATGATTCTACCGGAGGACTGCAATCCGCATGAAGCCGTTCGACAGCTTCGACAGTTGGAAGAAGAGCATCCGTTGCTACATCTGAACTGGCAGGAGGAGACCGGAGAACTGCATGTGCAGGTGATGGGAGAGGTTGAACTGGAGGTTCTGCGTGCACTGATCGGGGAACGGTTTGGGCTGGAGGTCGCCTTTGGAACCGGCAGTCTGGTATACAAGGAAACGATAGCAGGACCGGTAGAGGGGATCGGACATTTTGAACCGCTTCGTCATTATGCAGAGGTACATTTGCTGCTGGAGCCGGGAGAACCGGGAAGCGGCATTCAGGTTGCAACCGCCTGTAGTGAAGATATGCTGGACGGACACTGGCAGCGGTTGATTCTTTCCCACCTGGAGGAGCGGAAGCATCCGGGAGTACTGACAGGATCAGAGGTTACCGATATAAAGATTACGCTGATCGCCGGAAGAGCACATGCAAAGCATACGGAGGGTGGTGACTTCCGCCAGGCAACCTATCGTGCAGTCCGGCAGGGACTGCGAAAGGCAGAGTCGATCCTGCTGGAGCCATATTATGAGTATCGGCTGGAAGTGCCGCAGGAACTGATCGGACGGGCGTTGTCTGACATTCAGAGGATGGCGGGAACCTTCGATACGCCGGAGCAGGAGGGAGATCATGCAATCATAACGGGAACCGCTCCGGTAGCGACAATGTCCGGATATCAGTCAGAGTTAAACAGCTATAGCCGGGGAATGGGCCGGCTCTCCTGTCTGCTGAAGGGATATATGCCGTGTCATAATCAGGATGAAGTATTGGAAGAGCTTCATTATAACCCGGAGGAGGATGTTGAGAATCCGACCGGATCTGTATTCTGTTCTCATGGAGCGGGTTTTCTGGTGCCGTGGGATCAGGTAGAGGCATATATGCATGTAGAGTCCGGCTGGAGTTTGGCAGTAGAGAAAGAGGAGGAGCAGCAGGTAAAACCGAGCAGAGGTGTGTATGCATCCGGAGAAGTTGCGGATGAGGATGAACTGGAAGCAATATTCCGCAGAACCTATGGAACGAGCCTGCGGCGGCCATATGCAAATCGTTACGGAACGGATGCAGACTATGAATACAACGATACAGACAGAGCATCCGGGATAGGGCAGACCCCGGATACATCCGGTTGGGCGAAGCAGAACCGAAAGAGAAAAGATGTGCCGCGCAAGGAACGCTATCTGATCGTGGATGGTTATAATATCATCTTTGCATGGGAGGATCTGAATGAACTGTCCAAGGCAGATCTGGCGGCAGCCAGAGGGAAGCTGATGGATATCATGTGTAACTACCAGGGCTATACCGGCGTGAATCTGATCCTGGTCTATGACGGCTATAAGGTGCCGGGCAATCCGGGAGAGATGCTGGAGTACCATAATATCCATGTGGTTTATACGAAGGAAGCAGAGACTGCCGATCAGTATATTGAGAAACTGACACACCGCATGGGCGGGCAGTATGATATAACAGTAGCAACCTCTGATGGACTGGAGCAGTTGATTATCTGGGGAGCCGGTGCACAGAGACTGTCAGCACGTGGGCTGCGGGAGGAGGTAGATCGGATCGAACAGGAGATCCGGGAGCAGTACCTGTCTGATCCGGGTGTGGAATGAAAATGAAGAAAATATGAAGTCTCCGTCAGTTTTCTGTAAGGAATGGTTCAGAAAGACTTCACTTGAAAGCAATGTCAATTTCATAATTGTTATTTATACTAAAAAGCAGAATCGATGAGGTTCTGCTTTTATAGTTTTAAATACACGAATACCGGCTGGAGGAAGAGAGAATGGAAAAAAAGAAGATTGTTATATTGTTTGGTGGTTGTTCCACAGAATATAGTGTGTCGTTACAGTCTGCATATGCGGTAATGAAAGGGATCGATGCAGAGAAGTACGAGGTGATTTCGTTGGGAATAACCCGGGATGGACGGTGGCTTCGGTATCTGGGAGACTGGGACCGGATACCGGAGGATCACTGGCAGGAACAGGAGACGATTCCGGCATGTATTTCACCGGATCGGAAAACCCATGGACTGCTCCTGATCAAAGAGGATGGACAAATTTCGAAAGAGTATGTAGATCTGGTATTTCCGGTGCTGCATGGAAAGAATGGAGAGGACGGAACCGTACAGGGGCTGTGTGACCTGGCGGGGATCCCTTATGTGGGATGTGGAACCTTAAGCTCTGCGCTGTGCATGGATAAGGATATTGCACATATCATAGCAAAGGCGGCCGGTGTAGAGGTGCCTGCCTATGTGCTGCTTCGCGAATACATGGATATCGAAGAACAAAGACATTTATGTGCGGATTTGGAATATCCGGTGTTCGTAAAGCCGGCGCGTGCAGGCTCTTCCTACGGAATCACACGGGTAGAGGCACCGGGGCAGTTAAAGTCTGCGATTGAAGCTGCATTCCAACATGATACAAAGGTTGTGATAGAGGCGGCCGTTCCCGGCTTCGAAGTAGGGTGTGCGGTTCTGGGAGAAAAGAAACTGCTGATCGGGGCGGTAGACGAGATCGAACTTCATACCGGAGTATTTGATTTCCATGAAAAATATACACTGGAAACCTCACGGATCCATGTGCCCGCCCGGATCGATGCTGTTACGGCTGCCCGGCTCAAAGAGACGGCCGGGCGCTTATACCGGGCATTGGAGTGCCGGGGAATGTCGAGAGTGGATATGTTCTTAACACCGGATGGCAGGATCGTATTCAATGAGATTAATACGATTCCTGGATTTACCTCTCATAGCCGTTACCCGAATATGATGAAGGCAGAGGGACATTCCTTTGAAGAAATCCTTGAGAAGCTGATACAGGAGGCGGTACATTGAACTGGTTTCGGATCATAAGTGCAATACTGGTTATTACGATTCATACATCGCCATTGTTGTGTGTTGGAGAAGAAGCAGACTTTATACTGACGCGGGTGATTGCCAGAGTCGCGGTTCCGTTTTTCTTTATGGTAAGCGGGTTCTTTCTTCTGCCGGATATTCGGTGGAATGAAGATCAGTGGAACCGGGTGTGGAGACAGATCGGGAAGCTGGGCTGGATCTATCTGATCGCCACACTGCTGTACGTGCCAATCCGGCTCTATAGTGGAGCACTCGGATCACAGTATACGATTGGAACTGCAATAAAGGATATCCTTTTTGACGGTACCTTCTATCATCTCTGGTACCTTCCGGCGGCGATTCTGGGACTGATGATTACAGCAGGACTGCTAAAGCGGTGCAGAACCGAAGTGGTTTTTGGAATCAGCATCGTTCTATATCTGGTCGGTCTGCTGGGGGACAGCTACTATGGACTGGCGCAGCAGATCGGAGGCGTGCGGCAGCTATATGCAGGACTTTTCCAAATCATGGATTATACCAGAAATGGTATATTCTTTGCTCCGTTGTTTCTGATGCTGGGCTGTATGCTGAAGCGTCGGGCAGAGCAGGGAAAGGAACTGCGGATCCGGTATGTGCTTCCGGGAACCGTCCTTTCTATGCTTGCAATGGCAGCAGAGGCACTGGTGCTCCGAAAGCTGGACTGGCAGCGGCATGACAGCATGTATATCCTGCTTCCGGTCGTTATGTGGTTTTTGTTTCAGTGGATAATACAGTGGAAAGGAGTAGGCGGCAAGCGGCTGGGACGGATTGCTTTAGTGGTGTATATCATACATCCCGCTATGATCGTGGCAGTTCGGCTGGCAGGTAAGATAACAGGAAAGACAACGGTTTTAGTTGATCAGAGTCTGATTCATTTTCTTCTGGTAACGATACTTTCCTTTATCGCCGCATATGTGATAACGATGTTTGGATGGAATAAGAAAAAAGATAACCGAATTCATAAACGGGCATGGACGGAGGTATCTCTGGAGAATCTCGAGCACAACGTCCGGGAGATTCAGGGGATCCTGCCATCGGAAACCGAGTTTATGGCAGTGGTAAAGGCAAATGGCTATGGCAGCGGCGATATACGGATCGCAGGATATCTGAATAAGCTGGGCATCCGGGCGTTTGCGGTAGCGACTCTGGAGGAAGGGATCCATTTGAGAAAGAATGGGATTCTGGGAACGATTCTGATTCTGGGCTATACAGATCCGGCACGCGTGCGGGAAATTGAACGCTACCGGCTGACACAGACATTGACGGACTATGAATATGGTCAGAAGCTGGAGGCCTGCAGGCGGCATATTTCCGTTCATATCAAGCTGGATACCGGTATGCACCGTCTGGGTGAGGACTATCAGGACTATGAACATCTGGTAAAGCTGTATCAGTTCAAGTATCTGAAAGTAGAGGGAATCTATACGCATCTGTGTGTGGCAGATAGTCTGGAACCGGAGGATGTGGAATTTACCCATCAGCAGATCCGGCACTACTATGATGCACTGGATTATCTGAAGAAGCAGGGAATTCGTCCCGGGAAAACACATATCCAGAGCAGTTATGGGGTATTGAATTATCCGGAACTTCGGTGTGACTATGCCCGGATCGGTATCGCGATGTATGGTGTCTTAAGCAAGCTGGATGAGGTGAAGATGGCAGTAGATCTGAGACCGGTCATGACTGTGAAGTCTCAGGTGGCGGCAATTAAGCTGATCAAGAAAGGGGAATCCGTCGGATACGGAAGGGCTTATATTGCAGAGAGCGATCGAAGGATCGCTGTCGTGACGATCGGATATGCAGATGGTGTGCCGCGGGAGCTGTCCTGTGGCAGGGGGCAGGTACTGGTGAACGGAAAAGAAGCAGAGATCATCGGTCGGATCTGCATGGATCAGATGATGATAGATGTAACGGATATTCATAAGGTGAAGGTCGGCGATGTGGTGACTGTGATCGGCGGCGATGTGAGTCAGAGAATTCCGGCAGAGCGGGTAGCCATGGAGTCGGATACGATCACAAATGAGCTGCTGAGTCGTCTGGGCGACCGGCTGGAACGGTTGTACCTGTAGGGTTTATAATATTTTAACTTGAATTTCGTCTTATATTCCACTATGATAGGATGTGAGTGTAAAAGATATATTACACATGAACGGATGAGATGAAATGGAGATTATAAAATGTCAAACTATGGTACATTTGGAGAAAATAATCCGGTATGGAAGGCGGTATGTCGCTTTACCGATATGCTGATTGCAGGGCTGCTGTTTATTGTGACCTCCCTGCCGGTTATAACGATCGGAGCATCTGCCTGTGGGCTTTATTATGCCGCGATGGATTCTATGCGAAAGGAAGACGGATATATTTTCAAGCGTTTTTTCTCCGGCTTTGGAAAGAACTTCAAAAAGGCTACGATCATATGGCTGATTATGCTGGTTACGGGCTTTGTATTCGGAGTCGATGTATACTTCTGGATGAGCCGGCGGGATGATACCCTGTGCCTGGTTATGTTTATATTCAGTCTGATATTAGTAGCGATCTGGCTGCTGATACTGACCTTTGTATTCCCGCTTCAGACACGGTTTGAGAATACTATAGGGAAAACGATGCAGAATGCGTTTTTACTGGCACTCACGCATCTTCCGATGAGTGTTTCGGTAGTGATTGTGCTGGGAGCACTGGTATATCTGGGATATAACTCTTTGATCTTTTTGACATTGGCACTGTTGTTTGGAGCAGGACCGATCGGATTCCTTCTGGTATACAGTTACGAGAAGATTTTTAAGAAACTGGGTTATATTGCGGAGGATGATGGCAAGATTACAGAGGATGATTATGACTTCGATGTGGAAGTAGACTTTGATGAGGTACGCCGGCAGCAGAAGGAAGATGAGGCAGCTAAGAAAAACAGTCATGAGACAGAGGAATAATGAGACAGAGGAATAAATAGAAAAAATCAGACGATGTGGTTTTTGCAGCGTCTGATTTTTTTGTTTTCATTGCTATTTTCCGGTAAATATAGTATGATTTGTTCGATAATGTCCACATATAAGAGCAGGAGATGATAAAACCGATGAAGAAAGTACCTTTTGTAACAAAGGAGCAGTTAGACGAGATTGTAAAGAAGTATCCAACACCATTTCATCTGTATGATGAGAAGGGGATTCGTGAAAATGCAAGAAAACTGAAGCAGGCATTTGCATGGAATCCTGGATTTAAGGAATATTTTGCAGTAAAGGCAACGCCGAATCCGACCATTTTGAAGATCCTAAAGGAAGAGGGCTGTGGCACAGATTGTTCTTCCTTAACCGAGCTGATGATGTCTGAGCGTATGGGGTTTGCGGGAAATGATATCATGTTTTCTTCCAATGATACACCGGCGGAGGAATTCCGTAAGGCAAGGGAGCTGGATGCCACGATCAATCTGGATGATATTACTCATATTGATTTCCTGAAGGAAAGTGCAGGGATTCCAAAGAAAATCAGCTGCCGGTTCAATCCGGGCGGCGTATTCGAACTCGGAACGGATATTATGGATAATCCGGGAGATGCTAAGTATGGTATGACAAAGGAACAGATTCTGGAGGCATATAGCAGACTGAAGGAGCTGGGCGTAGAAACCTTCGGCATGCATGCATTTCTGGCCAGCAATACGGTATCCAATGCCTATTACCCGGCATTGGCAAAGATTTTATTTGAACTGGCAGTTGAGATTAAAGAAAAGACGGGTGTTAAGCTGAGCTTTATCAATCTGTCCGGCGGTGTGGGAATCCCGTATACACCGGATAAGGAGCCAAATGATATCTTAGCCATCGGCGCAGGCGTGCATGAGGTATATGATGAAGTACTGGTTCCGGCCGGTATGGGAGATGTTAAGATCTTTACCGAGTTGGGAAGATTTATGCTGGCACCATATGGTCATTTGGTCGTAAAGGCGATCCATGAGAAGCACACCTATAAGGAATATATCGGGGTGGATGCCTGTGCAGTCAATCTAATGCGTCCGGCTATGTATGGAGCTTATCACCATATAACTGTCATGGGAAAAGAACAGGAGCCATGTGATCATATGTATGATGTCACCGGTTCTTTGTGTGAGAATAATGATAAGTTCGCGGTTGACCGGATGCTTCCAAAGATCGATATGGGAGATCTTCTGGTGATCCACGATACAGGTGCACATGGTTTTGCCATGGGCTATAACTACAATGGTAAGCTGAAGTCAGCAGAGGTGCTGCTTCGGGAAGATGGCTCGACGCTTCTGATTCGCCGGGCAGAGACACCGGAAGATTACTTCGCAACACTGGAAGGCTTCTGGGACTTAGATGTATAAGGAGGAAATAAGAATGGCAAATCCAATCGTAACGATAACAATGGAAAACGGAGATGTAATGAAAGCAGAGCTTTATCCGGAGGTGGCTCCGATCTCTGTAAATAACTTTATTTCTCTGGTAAAGAAGGGCTTTTATGATGGACTGATCTTTCACAGAGTCATCAAGGGCTTTATGATTCAGGGTGGCTGTCCGGACGGCATCGGTACCGGAGGACCGGGCTACAGCATCAAGGGTGAGTTCGCCATGAACGGTGTAAAGAATGATCTGAAGCATACAGAGGGTGTGCTTTCTATGGCACGGGCAATGCATCCGGATTCAGCCGGTTCGCAGTTCTTTATCATGCATAAGGCAGCTCCGCATCTGGACGGCTCTTATGCAGCATTTGGTAAGATCACAGAGGGCATGGATGTAGTAAACAAGATTGCCGAGACAAAGACTGATTATTCTGATCGTCCGGTAGAAGAGCAGAAGATAAAGAGTATTACGGTGGATACCTTTGGCGTAGAGTATCCGGAACCGGAGAAGATGTAAGCAGGGGACAGGCCTATGAAGAATCCAAAACCGTTAATTATTATATCCGTGATTTTGGTGGTCGCACTGGCAAGTCTGATCTATGGATACAGCCGTTACCGGGTGTATCAGGAGGAGTATCAGGGTACCAAATCGACGGTGGGAGAGGATGTAACCGTTGTGATCCCGGAAGGAGCGGCAACGAAGCAGATCGCGCAGATCCTGAAGGAAAAGGGACTGATTCAGTTCCCATCGGCGTTTGTCAAGCGCGTGAAGGAGTCCGAGTACCGGGGGGTACTGCAGCCGGGTGAGTTCACGTTGAATACAGGAATGAGTACCTGGGAGATGATAGAGATCCTAGGCAAGGTGGAGCCAGCCAAAACGGTGAAGGCAACGCTGACGATTCCGGAGGGATTTTCCATTGAACAGATCGCTGCCCGTGTATCGGAGCAGGGGCTGTTTACGCAGGATGAATTCTTAAATGCCGTACAGGAAGACGCCTATGATTATGATTTCCTGGACAGCATCCCGGAAGGGGTAAATGTAGAGTATCGGTTACAGGGTTTTTTGTTCCCTGCCACCTATGATATCTATGAAGATACGACAGCACATGACTTGGTGGATAGTATGCTTCAGAAGTTCTCTGAGGTCTATGATTCGACTATGAGAAGTCAGGCAGATGCTATGGGCTATAGTGCGTTCGAGGTTGTGACCCGAGCTTCCATCGTAGAACGGGAAGCAAAGCTGGATGAGGAACGTCCGATCATAGCAGGCGTTATTAATAACCGACTGGAACAGGGAATGATGCTTCAGATGTGTCCGACGGTGTTATATCCGATCACAAATGGTATCTATGATAAGTCAGAGGTAACCTATGAGGATCTGGAGATCGACTCTCCATATAATACCTATAAGTATACAGGGCTTCCGGTCGGACCGATCTGTAATCCCGGCGAAGTATCGATCCGGGCAGTGTTATATCCGGAAACGCATAATTATCTTTATTATCATGTAGATAATGAGGAAACGGGAAGCCATATATTTACAGAAACCTATGAGGAACATTTGCAGACACAGTAGGCAGAAATCCGAATAAAGAATATTAATTGGTTGATAAAATGAGAATCCCCCTGAACATGGAAGAATCCATAGTTTCAGGGGGATTTTGATAGTAGTTTTAATAGCGTGTGTGCTCTGGCTGTCCGTCTCCGCGGACGATCACGCCCTCGACCGGCTGATAGTCTGTAAGAGAGTAGGAACAGATGGCACTTCCGTTGACCAGATACAGGTAATTGCCGATATAGAGTCCCCGGATGCGATCGTTTGTAGAAGAATAAGCAGTATCATAGGATAGAATCGGATCCTCATTGATCCGGCAGGTGAATTTCTTTTCAAAGCCTGAACCGTCGGTGTAGGAGTAGATCCGGTATTCCTCCTGATAGTCATAGTTTACAGTATCATAGCTTTCCACATAGAAGCCGATGAGATTCTTTTTCGGATCAATCATCAGAGCCTTATGGTTATCCAATACCGGTGAATACTGAGCTTCCGGTAGTACGGTCTTATCGATCTCCACGATATGGTATGGATCGGAAATGTCAAACATTGACAGCTTTAATCCTAGAAACTCTCCGGTTGTAGGATCGATTTCCTTTCCGAATCCCAGTAGCAGGTGATCGGAATAAAAATGCAGATAGCTGGAAAAACCGGGGATCTTTAATGCATCCATTACCTTTGGATTCTCAGGATCTGACAGATCGACGGAAAACAGTGGATCCATGTTCCGATATGTGACAAAATAACCGGTATCCCCCATGAAGCGGGCGGAGTAAATCTGTTCCGTAGGTGCCAGCTCGTCAATACAGCCAACCAGATTCATATCAGAGTCGATAATATAGAGTGCATTGGTGGTTCCGGTGGTTGATCCATAGTTATAAACGGTAGCAACCAGTCGGAGATAGCCCTGATACTCATCCAGAGAAAACTGATTCAGCAGACTTCCGTCAAAGGTCACACTGCCCTGCGGGGTGACCTGTCCGTCTGTATAAGAGAACTTTAAAAGCTCCGTATTCGTTCCGACTCCCGCCCATTTTTCCACTGCAAAGTAGATATTTGAATCGCTGACATAATAGGTGTTTGAATCCGCAAGGATCGCCTTCGTGCTGATGAAGTGACTGCTGTCATTGATATCCAGTCCGGATATGATCTGATACCGGTAGGACTCTGTGTAGTCCGGCAGATAGATGTCATCACAGGCCAACGGCTGCTGTTCTGCATATGGCAGATAATCGGAGAAAGCACGGTAGCGGTTCGGAGAAGCCATCAGCCGATCCGTAAAGGTATAAAGATATCCGTCTGCTAGACGGGAGCTGACATAGGCACCGGACTGGGAAAGAGAACGGATAAAGGATGGCTTCTTCGGATTACTCACATCATATAGTACGACCTGCGTCTGATTATCCGTATAGCACAGCAGAATCAAGGTCTGGTCATAAATGTACAGCTCCTTTAGCTGAAACTCAGAGCTGTCGGAAACTATAGAATCGGACAGATCCTGAGCCGGTGTAATAACACTGCAGGCGGTTAGAGATCCGTTCTTTGTTTTCGCGATGGCAACTGCGTTCAGGGTAGATCCGCTTTCCCGAAACGCTGAGTAGAGATACTGTCCGTCTGTTTTGACGATATCTGCCTCTGCAACGGTTGCTACCTGTGAATTGGTGTCATAGTAGGAGTCTGATGCTCTGACATCTGCGGCTCCGTGTTGGACAGACTCCGCAGATTCCGGAAACGCGCGATCTTTTGCCATGCGATAGAGCTGGCGATAGCTGTCTGCACTGGCGATCGTTCCTTTGTCATGAAAGGTATCATCATCGTTAAAATCACGATAAGAATCGGAATCATTTGACTGATCTGCGGCGTCTGCCTGCATATCGGAATCTGCATTTGGGGAAAGCGAGTCGTTTTCGGAGTTGTCATACAGGGGTTGTCGGAGGAGCGGAACCGTCACGACACCGGCTGTGACGATGCCCAGTAACAGACAGGCGGCAGCCACTCCGACCCACGGCCGGCGATACCATTTCCGCTTTGGCTTGGGTGCTTGTAAGTGTTCTTTTATATGATCTGGCGACAGGGAGTCGGGGATCGGTGTTGCATCCGTTCGCTCCCGCAGCTTTTCTTGAAATTCGGTTTCGTTCATAGGAATCCTCCTTCTATAATTTTAGTTCTGATTCTAGTTTATCCATCGCACGGCTTTTGATAGAACGCAAGGTTCCGGCCTTTAGCTGTAGCAGGCTGGCAGCTTCTTCGTTAGAATAACCGGCAAAGACGGTCAGGGACAGGATCAGACGTTCCCGTTCGTTTAATCGGGCAAACGCATTCCGTACATCCTGGATCTCTGCATAGTTGCGATCCGGCATCTGAATATCGGTATCCAACTCTAATGGTCGTTTCGTATAGTTTTTTAAGCGTATTTTGCACTTGTTTGTCAGGATACGGAAGATCCACCCACGAAATGCGGCTGCGGTCCTTAGTTTATGTATGGTAGCAAAGGCATCCGTAACGGTATCGCTGACAACATCTTCAGCGTCAGCAGGGTCTCCCAGGGTATAGAGTGCAAAGCGGTATAAATCTTTGTAAATCGATTCATATAGTTGGGCAAAGGCATCTGTATCGTGGTTACAGGCTCGTTTGACCAACAGTTCCTCCTCCGGCAGGTTCATGTATTCACCTCTCTCTGAAATGCATTTCTATCGTATAAGTGTGAAAAAAGATCAAAAGTGTTGCATAGAAAATCATTATTATTATTATTACATAAGAGAAAAAGAAAGAAAAGCAGAATGTAAAATACAAGTAAAAAATAAAATAAATATTGACATAAAATATGAGGAGGAATACTATATAAATAGAAACGTTGGTTGACTTTCACTGGGAAAAAGCATAAGATAAGTAGTAACATTAGGGTTATTTTAAATTAAGGTTTAAGTGGGAGGTTACACAGATGAAAGCAGAACTTTTGAAGCAATCCATACGTGATGGAAGAGCCGTTATAGAGTATCAGATTCAGCAGGGTGAGATGATGGATGGTCTGGTGCTGAAGCAGTGTAAGGAGGGCACATTAGCCGGGATACTGCCGATGGGCGCAGCCTATGAGGATGGACATAATTATATGTATGCCTATGTGGACGACCGGGAAAGTATGGATCAGGTACTGAAGGATGTCGTTACACAGAAGCAGATTCTGGTTTCCTTTGAGAATATCGTGCATGCAATGGTTCAGATGGAAGAAAAAGGGATCAATTTGAACTATGTTGTACTGGATACCAGATACATATATCAGAAGGAACAGGCAGGAGTAGAGATCATCTGTATGCCGGGAAAGCTGGCAGCAGAGCTGGATACGGATATGATTACAGCATTCTTCCGAAATATTTTGGCAAATGCAGTTTATCTGAATAGTGAGGATGGCGACTATGTAGCAAAGTTGTTATCTGCACTGAACCGGGAGTTTGAACTGAAGTCATTCCTGCGTCAGATCCATGGACTGATGATGGATGCAGGTATTTCGATCGAGGAAGAAAAGCCGGTACCGGTGGTAGAACCGGAGCCTGTAGCAGTAGAGCCGACGCCGGTAGTAGAACCGGAGCCGGTAGCGGTAGAGGCGATGCCGGTAGTAGAACCGGAACCTGTAGCAGTAGAGCCGACGCCGGTAGTAGAACCGGAACCTGTAGCAGTAGAGCCGGCACCGGTAGTAGAACCAACACCGATAGCAGATGAGGCACCGACGGAGGTTCCGTTGACAGTTCAGGCAGCACCGGCAGAGAATGTTACACCTGTAGCTCCGGCTCAGGTAGCACCTACAGGTGTAATTCAGGAGGATGAAATTGAGTTTGAACCAATGCCGGAAGAGATGAGTGCTAAGATCGAAAGAATGAATGGACAGACGTCTACTTTACGGTCGCCGGAAACACAGCAACCGACGATGCCACAGCAGACCGCACCACAGCAGCCGGTTATGCAGGCTGTACCACATCCGCATCTCGTACGTGTGAGAACCGGAGAGACGATCGCACTTACCGGAGATATCTTTGTGATCGGAAAGTCTCAGACCGGTGTGGATTATACAATTACCGGCAATTCAGCAATCAGTCGGGTACATTGTACGATTATTCGGCATAATGGAGCTTATTATATAAGAGATGAACATTCGACAAATGCAACCTATGTAAACGGAGATCAGGTGCTTCCGGGTAATCAGGTACTGCTGACGAATAACTGTAAAGTACATATGGCAGATGAAGAGTTCTTATATAGCTTATGGTAAGAGATAAGGAGAGGGTGAATGAACTACTTTGTATCTTATAACACAGATATCGGATTGAGAAAGAATACGAACCAGGATTCTATAGCGATTAAGATGATGGATACCCCCGGTGGGCGGGCAGTATTTGCCATAGTATGTGACGGAATGGGAGGCTTATCCTCAGGAGAACTGGCCAGCAAGGAAGTGATCCACGCTTACTGTGACTGGTTTGATACCAGCTTTGCAACGGCGATATCGAACGGCGTCTATAATGTAGAGGAGATTATCAAGACATGGAGGATGCTGGCACAGGTGGAGAATCAGAAACTGGCGATGTATGGCGCAAAGCAGGGAGCCGGTCTGGGAACGACGCTGTCAGGGCTGTTGATCTATCAGGATAAGTATTTGATGGTTCAGGTGGGAGATAGCCGGATTTATGAACTGACGGCGACCGGTGTGAAGCAGATCACAGAGGATCAGTCTGTGGTAGCGAAGGAAGTGGCAGCCGGAAGACTGACACCGGAGCAGGCACTTCGGGATCCGAGAAGAAGTATTCTCCTTCAGTGCATCGGAGCGTCTCCGACCGTGGAACCGGCATTTTATCGGGGAACGGTTCAGCCGGAGACGAGTTATCTGGTTTGTTCGGACGGATTCTGTCATGAGGTCAGTCATCAGGAACTGTTGGATCAGTTGGGGCCGCAGGCTTGCACAGATCCTACGGTTATGCGCCAGAACTGCATCTATCTGACAGATCTGGTGAAGCAGAGGAAGGAACAGGATAATATATCATTAGTATTATTGAAAGCGTATTAAGCCGGGGAGAGAGAAATGACAGAAAAGGGAACGGTATTAGACGGAAAATATGAGATATTGAAGGAAATCGGTCGGGGCGGTATGTCCGTAGTATATGTAGCTATGGATCTGCGGCTGAATAAGCAGTGGGCGATTAAGGAGATCAAGGATGACGGTTCCAAGGATACCCAGACGTTATTAAAGGGGCTGGAGCGGGAAGCGAACATCCTGAAGAAGGTAGATCATCCGGTACTGCCGCGAATCGTTGATATCATTCAGAAGGATCAGAAGGTCTATGTCGTCATGGACTATGTAGAAGGACGACCGATCAGTGAGGTACTGAAGGAGCAGGGAGCACAGCCACAGGAGCAGGTGATCGAGTGGGCAAAGCAGTTGAGCAGTGCTCTGGATTATCTGCATTCGATGGATCCGCCGATCATATATCGGGATATGAAACCATCGAATGTTATGTTAAAGCCGGATGGCAATGTGAAGCTGATCGACTTCGGAACAGCCAAAGAGTATAAGATCGAAAATAATGCAGATACGACCGCCCTTGGTACCAGAGGGTATGCAGCACCGGAGCAGTTTGGTGATGCACAGGGACGAGGAATCTACAATACAGATGCAAGAACCGATATCTACTGTCTGGGTGCTACGTTATATCATATCGTAACAGGCATGAATCCATGTGAACCGCCGTATGAGATCAAGCCGATCCGTCAGTGGAATCCGGCACTGTCGAGTGGATTGGAAAAGATTCTGGTCAAGTGTACGCAGCCGAATCCGAATGATCGGTATCAGTCCTGCTCCGAGCTGTTGTATGCTTTGGATCATTATGATGAATTGGATGAACAGTTCAAGCGACACTCAAAGAAGCAGTTTGGAATATTCGTGGCAACGGCAGCTATGGCACTGGTGTTTGCCGGAGTTTCCGTAGCAGGCTTTACGGGACAGAAAAGTCTGGCAAATCAGAACTATATGGCGATTATTAATACAGGCGATGATTACCGGTATGCAGGTGAGTATGAGCAGGCAATCGCAGAGTATCAGAATGCGGTTCGGATGGCACCGAAGAATGAGGAAGCATACATTAAGATTCTGAATATCTATGTAAATAACATGGATAATGCAGAGGTTGGTCTGGAGACAGTAGCCTCTTATATCAATTCGAATAAGGCATTGGCAAAAAATAATCGTTTACTATATCAGATGGGAATGACATACTTTGATCTTCAAAGCTACGATGAGTCCCTGAAGTACTTCCGTATGATCGATGAGAAGTCGGATGAATATGGAAAAAATGCACAGCATTATATTGCTATGGCTATGGCAATGTCGGAGCCGAACCCTGATTATACAGAACTGGCACAGGATATGGCAGAGTTCGAATCGAACACAGCGGGTATGGCGGCCGGCGAGGCGAAGTTCATGAACTATAAGATTCTGGGGATGGTATATACCCGGAATATCGGAAATATACCGGATGCGGCAGAATCGGCTGTCCGGGTATTAAGCTCGGCACTGAACGATCTGAACAAGAACGGTAGCACGCTTACAAATAGTTCGAGCTATTATTACTATTACAATCTGTATTTGATCACCGCCTACGAGAGTATGGCAGCAGATCTGACAGAAGAGGATCCGGCCACCGCAAACAACTATTACTACGAAGCATTGAGCTGCAGTGATAATGTATTGTCACAGATTAATAAGGAGGAGAATGCAACGACCTATGCAGGCGTACTGGTACAGAAAGCAGAGATCTACGTCGCATTGGGCGATAAGGAAAAGGCAATCACTACCTATCAGGAAGCCGAGAATCAGATGGGAGCAGCGGGAGCGTCCGTCTATGTCAGTCACCTGCGGTATCTCTATAATCTGTATAAGGCACAGGAACCGGATGTTTCCTCGTGGAATGCACCGGATATTCTGGAGGTATATAATGCCGGCAATCAGATTCCGGGAATCAGTGATAACTTTGAATGGAAGGCACTGGTTAGCAGCCTGCAGCCATTGTTGAATAAAGGACCGGGTGATGCCTCTACGGAAACGAGTGGCGATAATCCTGCTTCCGAAGAAGGCGGAAACGTGACAACGGGTCCGGCAGAGGGTGAAACGGTGCTTGATTCCGGCAATGATGCAGACACACAGAAGACGGAGGAGGAATAACAGATGGCTACAGTATTTACCATAATGAGCTATGGTGGTTTGGCGCTGGCTGTTATCTGCCTCATCATAGCAGTGATATTATTTATTAAATGGAATATCCCAAAGGTATTTGGCGATGTGACCGGTCGTACCCAGCGGAAAACGATTGAACGGATCCGGAAGGAAGGCTATGAAGCAAACGTTACAAAGCAGTCCGCGATCAAGGCAGCAGGTGAAACCGGAAAGATCACGGTGCGAAAGACAGAGACGGATTCTTTGCAGACCGGAAGGACAAAGAAACAGTCGAAGAATGTGACCGTTGGAACCCCGCCGATTGCAAACCCGGCAAGACGGGAAACAGCCGTTACAAAGGAGAATGTTACCAATACTGTGTTTCAGGTATATCAGCCGGGTGAGGTGGAAACGACAGTGCTTTCGGATCCGGCAGGCGGCGAAGAGACAATGGTATTGAACCCGTCAAATAGTGAAGAACAGACTACGGTACTGAATCAGTCGAACAGTGAGGAACAGACTACGGTACTGAACCAGCCGAACAGTGAGGAACAGACTACAGTACTGAACCAGCCGAACAGCGAGGAACAGACTACAGTACTGAACCAACCGGAAACAGAGAATCAGACAGCGGTACTGAGTCAATATACCCCGGAAGAAGGAACTACCGTACTGAGTCGTACATCAGCAGAGGAAGAGACAACTGTACTTCAGGCGGATGAAAAACAGGGAGGACAAAACATGCATCCATCCGAAGCATCTACTACCATATTAACAGAAAATCAAGTCGATGGAGTCATACAGCTTCCGAATGAAACAATAACTCCACCGGGAACGGTAGCGAAGGTATTAGATTTTATGATCACGCATACAGATGAAGGGATTCAGTAAGGAGGAGAGAAGGAGTGAAAATGAAGTTGAAGTTTAAGAAGGGAATCAAAAGCATACTGGCATTTGCAATGGCTATGATTATGACGCTGTTGCCGGTAGGGGACATTCTGCCGGAGGTATTTGCGGCGGATGCGGTAACGGTGACGTTGGATTATAGTGGAATCAAGGATCCTGATGGAAATACTGTGTCAAAAGACAATGTAATATTGTATGGTTATAACAATACATCAACTGTGGATGGAACAGCTGAATGGAAGGTGCAGGTAGGCGATAGCGCAACGGAGTTAACGATATATATCAAGTATAATGATTATATGCAGTATGAAATACCTGTAACCGTTCCTGCAAATGCGAGTGATCCGATTACGGTGGATCCTGCAACTGCAAAGTTAAAGACTGCGAAAGATATTGGGTCAGTTCATATAAAATTTGAGGATTCGGATGTAACGGTGAATTCAAGTTCAAGTATTATCAATATCGGTCAGGCAATAGAAGCAACTACGAATCAGCCAATTACATTTACGCTTCCGGTCAAGAAGGTTGCAAATAATGCAACAGTTAACGGTAATGCAAATGGAAAACGCACATATATATATAAACCAACTGTGAAAGAGATATTAGAGACAGTAGTTGAAAGCAATGGAACATTAACATATACAGTCAAGAATACAGATGTAGGAATTAAAGATGCAGAAACGAGAACGATAACGGTACCTCAGGGTGTTACTTTGACATTCCCGGATAATGGTTGGTATACAGGTCCATCCTCGAATCAGTATAAGTATTATAAGCCGATTGGTGATGAGACGATTGATGTTACTGTGAATATGAAAAGTGGACAGATATTTTCAGGGGTAACACCGGTAGATGGACTTAAACTATCGGGAAATACGATAACGATTGGTAAAGATGCAGGTGATTTTGAAATTACTATGGGTATTGTAGCTCCGGAAGGCGTTTTTGAGATAACACCTGTTTATAATGGCTTATATCCGGTTGACCAAGATCTTAAAGTAACATTTACACCGACCAATATGCCAGAAGGGTATAAGGTAGAGATGAATTGGAGTAAAGACCGGACAACAACATTCGGGAGTTGGCTGGCGACACAGGAAAATGGTAAATATATTTATTATTTGCCGAAAAATATAAACGCTGATGGTTCAAATGATAACTCTCGTTACATTGTGTGTAGATATAGTAATGGAAGCGTAATATCAGATAATTTATTTGAACGTATAGATACTTATGATACAGATGGACCAACGGTTGGAGGGGTTTCTTTAGGTTCAACAGCGAAATTTACTAATGTGGAAAATTATACATTTAATATTCATATTTGGGAAATGCAGGAAGAAGTATGGGTAAATAAAGATGGCAACAATGATACATCGATAATCCTAAGCGAAATTACAGATGCCACCGGAGTAAAGGAAACAGTAAAATACATTTTTACTGATAACGCAACGGCGGATGTAGATACTAATTGGTCAGAAACTACGCTATTAGAGGATGGCACAGTTAAAATTCCTTATAGTTTAGTTAATAAGAAGAGTTATTTAAAATATGCGATCTATGATATTAGTGGAAATGTTGAGATTGGAACGGTCGACTTAAGCAAGATTAAGTTTGATCTGGTGGCACCGAATGTTTCTTCAGTAAAGGTTCAGGATGATGAAGGAACAGAACTTACCGAAGAACAGCTTCAAAATTGGCAGCCGAAGGGTGTTAAGCTGACATTTGAATTGGCGGATCAGGAGGCACCGGCAGGTCAGGAGAAGTCTGGTATAGCTAGAATAAAGGTGACAGATAACGGTACGGAAGTTGATATTTCAGATTCAAATAAGGTAACAATGGTAGATGGAAAGTATGTATTGGTATTTGGTGATAATGATAATGGAGAACATCATTTAAAAATTACTGCTATCGATAAGGCAGGAAATGCCTCTGATCCAAAGGAGATTACCGTTAAATTGGATACAAAGGGAATTCAGAATCCAACTGTTTTCCTAAGTTCCGTTAATAGTGGTAATATAGATCCGACACAAACAGAGTTTGCTAAAGAATTTACAATTATTGCACAGGCAACATCGGTATCTGGTATAGAGAAGGAAAAAGTTGAAATTACTGTAGATACTGGGAACGGTGATTTTGTCATTCCACCGGAATCGTTTACAATTAATAAGGAGAGCGGAGATGTATACACGATAATCTGTAAGTATACTCCGGAAACTTCAGAGTTTAAAGGAAAAATTCGGGTGAAGTTTGTTGACAATGTAGCGGCAGAGAATTCAGCGATAGGCGGCGATCATGTGAAGGTGGTTGATCATGATTTGATTTATAATCGGAATGGTGCGAAGATTTCGATCTTAGGAAATACGAGCTGGACAAATGAAGATGTACGACTGAATATAGCAGCAAGCAGTAAGAGCACTACGATCACAGAGGTACGGTATTATGTAAATGGCACACTGGTACAGACCATTCCCGTGAACGGTTTACAGTATGCAGATACCGGATTTGCAATCAGAGAGAACTCCTCTATGGCAGGAACCGAGGTTCGCGTAGAGGCGGTATGTGGTACCAATCCGGAATCTCAGATCGTGAATTCAGAGTCTATCGTGGTTCGTGTAGATAAGCAGGCACCGGCACTTCGTTTGGCAGGAGTGACAGAAGGAGCCGTATATAATACCAATCGTGCATTACAGATCACGACTGTCGAGAATGTGTATAATGCGATGAAGCCGGTTCAGGTAACAGCCACCAGAACGATAGATGGGGCAACGACGAACATTGATCTGGGTGCTTATCAGGTACAGAGTGGATCCGATGTAACGAATAAGATCTTTACGGAGGACGGTGTCTATAGAGTAACCGTACTGGCAGAGGATGCTGCAGGAAACAGGGATTCAAAGACAGTATCATTTACCATTGATAAGACCGCACCGGTTCTGAATATTACCGGAGTTACCGAGGGGGCATACAGCAACCGTCCTGTAACCCTGAATTTCCAGTCGATTGAGTCCTTCTTTGAAACCAATAATGTAAGAATTATGGTGGAAAGAAGATTAGACGGTACAACATATGGAAGAAATGTAATATTTGCAAATACAGCAAAGAACTCAAGTGTAAGCAATACATTTTCCGAAGATGGTGATTATACCATTACCATGTCGGCGATTGATGCCGCAGGCAATGAGGCTGCAGTGAAGACACTGACCTTTACGGTAGACTGTACCGCACCGGTGGTATCTTTGACAGGAACGAAGGATTACTTCGTAACACAGAGTGCCGTTGCACTGGACTTCTCTGTTATCGAGTCCTACTACCAGACGAATCAGGTACAGATTCAGGCGAGCCGCAGACTGGCAAACGGTAAGATTGAAACCGTTTCTATTCCGGCATGGAGCAATAGTGGCAAAAACAGTTCTTTAAGACAGCAGTTTACAGAGGATGGCTACTATACAGTCAACATAGCGGCTACGGATAAGGCAGGAAATCGGAAGGAGCAGACGATCCATTTTACGATCGATACTGAGAAGCCGGTGATTGCGGATCTGAGTAAGTATGACGGAAAGTATTTAAAGAGCTTCCGGTTAGAGGAAGATATGGATACCCTGATTACGGAGCTGACGGTACCGACGGTTAAGATGACTTTGAATGGAGAGGCATACGATGGCAGTGAAGTGACAGCGGATGGCAAATATACATTTGTAATAGAGGTAACGGATGAAGTTGGTCTGACAGCAAGTAAGACGATAGAGTTCGTTATTGATAATACATTGCCAAAGATCATCTTTGCAGGAGCGGAAGATGGAAAGTGGTATACAGATGTAGTAAGACTGAATGTATCGCTGGAAAATGAGAATGATACGATTACAGAGATTCTGATTAATGGAGAGCCATACACATTAACAGAAGGGAAAACGGCCTATGATCTGACCTTTGATACCTTTGGCGATTATGAGGTGACGATCAACTCTGTTGATGCAGCCGGTAATACAAACAGTCAGACTATCAGCTTTACCTATGCGGAGCATAAGAAGGTGGCCTGGTTATGGATCGGCGTTGGAGCAGTTGTGCTGCTGGCAGGAGTTGGTGTTGGTGTCATGGTATTTTTGAAAAAAGGAAATACAAACGCAGATGCTTAAAAGGCGATAGATAAGTGAATAATAGGAGGGGTTCCGGTTAAGGAGCCCCTTTTTACATGCAGGGCAGAGATCTCTCTGCTCGATAAAACAGGAGGAATAACAGTATGAAAAAAGCGGTTATATTTGATATGGATGGGGTATTGCTGGATTCGGAACGATTATATCGTATGCATTGGCTGCAGGCAGCAAAGCTGTATGGTATAGAAGAGGACCATATGCGACGGATCTGCAATCGGATTGCCGGTGGCTCGAGTTCGCACACCAAGGCTGTTTTTACAGAAGAGCTGGGGGCTGATTTTCCGTATGAAGAGATGAGACAAAGAGTCCTTGATGATATGGATGCATATATTTCGGTACATGGTATCGATGTAAAGCCCGGAATCATAGAATTGTTAAGTTTTTTAAAGGAAAAACATGTTAAGATCGGACTGGCAACTTCCACAGAGGAAACGCGTGCCGTAAAGAACTTAAAGAATGCAGGCTTGCTTTCGTTTTTTGATGGATTTATGTTTGGAAATAAGATACAGCACAGTAAGCCGGCTCCGGATATTTATTTAGAGGCTTGCCGGGAGGTTGGTGTAAAGCCGGAAGAGGCTGTAGGTGTAGAGGATTCTATTAATGGTATATTTGCATGTATTCATGCACATATGACAGCAGTTATGATTATTGATCTGATAGAACCGACGCCGGAGATTCGGCAGCAGGCGGATTATATCTTCGATTCCGCATTTGATTTGATTGAGCATTGGAATGAACTGTAGAATAGTGCAGGTGTCATAGTGTCTCCTTTGCTTGTTAATAGTTGTATTATCCAAGTAGATGTAAAACACTTCGGCTAATTTC
>UQBG01000020.1 GCA_900539185.1 uncultured Clostridium sp. | reverse complement strand
ATTGTAAACAGTACAGAAATTACATTAGAGGATGAAGTATGTGTTCGTAAAGAAATAGATTTAAAGGATGCTAAACTTAAAGGACAGCCATTAATAAAAGTACAGGGGTTAGGCAGCATAAAGAATGAAATAATAGAAGCAGACATTCAGCAAGATAATTCTGTAATTAAAAAGTTAGAACATAACCTTTGTGTTAAAGGCAAGTTAGAAATGGGATATGTGCAATTGGACAGATATACAGTAAAGGCTGACAGCATTACAAATATAGGTACAACATATGTGAATGATGGAAAAATTATATCTGAAAACTTCGTAAACCAGGGTTATCTAAATATAAATAATGGTTCTTTAGAGACTGACAATATAATTAACAAATATATTATCAATGCAGAGTCAGGTCAGTTAATCTGTAATGGAAATATGATAATAGATAGTGGATATGAGAATAAAAATAATGTTTATAGTTGTTCACTCAATATGGACAACGAACAGGGTTATGTATTAGTAAAGGGTGACCTGCACATAGGAACAAAGACAGGTACAGGAACTCTGTCAGCAGGTACATTGGAAGTAAAAGGTGATTTTATATGTGACAGACCTGAGAGCTTTTGTGCTACAGGAACACATAAGACGATACTAAGCGGAAACAATAATGAGGGAAAATTAAGACAGAAGATAACAGTCAATAATTACAGAAACAGCCAGTTATTTAATGTTTTAGTAATTACTAAAACATTAGAGAAAGGTTATGAATCAGACATTGACATTAACAGATTATGTAGTGCCATAGTAAGAGATTATGATGACAAGGAAAACCCATCAGACGTAGAGAATCTTGCAGCTGCAGAGATTACGATGGATACAATTTCGTTAAAATTTGATGAAGCTGCTGATAATATGGAAGTATGTGGATATTATCTGTATAGAGATGGAGAATTAATTGCTGATATTAATAACACAACTTATAAAGATATAGACCTGATGCCGGGAACGGATTATACATATGAGGTATGCGCATATGATTACTGTGATAATAAATCGACTAACAGAACACTTCTTACAGTTACGACAGAGGGTGATAATGAGCCGCCTACCATACCTTATAGGTTCAGTATATATAAGAGAACAGGAAGTTCAGTATCAATGTCCTGGTATGCATCTACAGATAATCTTGGAGTTGATAGATACGAGATATATCGTAATGGTAAGAAAATAGATGAATTGAAGGCTGGTAAAAATGATAATTATATTAATTACAGAGACAGTGATTTAAAACAGGACACAGTATATGAATATTATGTAGTAGCAGTTGACAGGGCAGGTAATCGTTCTGATAAAACCAGTGTAATAAAAACATATGTAAGTAATCCGGCAATTGAGAGGATATCACCTGGCGATAATAGTGCTATAGGCAATGATAAAGTTAATATAACCATATATGCAAATAATAATATTAATAATTCAAATTATACAGCAGCATTAGAATATAGACATAATGGCAGTGAATGGCAGACTATTGCGGATAAATTGCATTTCTCAAGAGAATCTTATGGAAGATTATATGCATCATACAATTGGGATATAAGCAACATAAATGATGGCGGCGAGTATGAAATTAAGATTACTGTATATGATGAAGATGGTAACAGTTCTACTAAATCAGTTACATATATCATTGATAAGTCAGCACCGGAGAAACCACAGAATCTGACAGTTAAGAGTGAAGACGGTGTTAATATACTGCATTTTACACCATCGGTAAGTGCTGACTGCGAAGGTTATGTAGTGTACAGGAAGACAGAAGATAATAATGTATTTAAACAATATGTGAAAATCCCAGGCAAATTCGAGACCGGATATAGTGATAAAAATGTCGAAGAGGGCAAAATATATGAATATGCAATATCAGCATATGACAAATATAATAATGAAAGCAGTATTACTGAATCAGTAACAATACAGACAACAAGGGATAACATACCTCCTGTTATTAAGGGAATAACACCTGATGATAAAGAGATAGCAGGAGTGAAAGAAATAAGTGTTACTGCAGCAGATAATGTGAAAGTTAAGCAGATTACACTCTATTATAACAGGGAAGATGATAATAAAACAACGAAGATAGGTACAAGCGAATGTGTAGACGGTGTGGCTGCATTTAATTTTGATACCACGAAATTAGAAGATGGAGTATATATATTATCTGCAGTTGCAATGGATATTGCAGGAAATGAAAGTACAGAGTTATATACCAGAAGATATACAACAGATAATACAGGTATAGATAAAATAGAACTAGATAAGCATACCATAAAGGCAACAAGTGTACAGTTAAGATGGAAAGATGTTAAGGCAGATGACTTAGCATATTTTGCTGTGGAGAAATTAGTTAATCCTGATACAGATGAATTCGTGAGAATCGGAACTGTAAAAGATGTATTAGGCTATAATGTGAACAATTTAAAACCTGAAGAAACTTATACATTCAGAGTAGTCGGATATGACAGGCTTGGTAACCGGGGAATACCATCTGATGAAATAACTGTTACAACCATAAGTGATGAGATTTCACCATCAATTAACAGTATACTTCCAATACAGTCAAGATATAGAGATACAATTGAGCTGTCAATGTCTGTATCAGATAATGATGGAGTGAAAAATGGAGTATTTGCATACTCTGTGGATGGTATAAATTATGTTAAGTTAGCAAGCATTGAGACAAAGGAAAAATTATGTAATGAAACTATTGAGTATGTATGGAATACTGCAGATATTCCGGAGGGCGAAGTATATGTGAGATTCCAGGCATATGATTTGTCAGGAAATAAAAATGCCTTATTAGAGGGTGGTAATGAAGTAATTGCCAAATATATAATTGACAGAACAGCACCTGACAGACCAGAGAACACGAAAGCATATGGTGAAAAAGGATATGTTAATATATCGTGGGACGGTCAGGAGGGAGATACTGCCTGCTACGTTGTCAGCAGAGCCGATGGTGAGGATGGAGCCTTTTATAACATATCAGATAAATGTACAAACACAGACTATTATGATAATAATGTAATTCCGGGACATACATACAGATATAGGGTAGCAGCAACAGATATCGCAGGAAACACAGGCGAATATGGTGAAATAGTATCTGCTACAGCAGATGAGGATACTGAGGCACCTGTGATTAAAGGCATTTCTCCAAAGACAGATTCGGTAATCGGATTAAATGGAAATATTAACATAGTAGCAATTGATAATTCTGCCATTCAGGAGGTAGTGGTTGAATGTAAGAAAGAGGCTGATGATGCAGGCTTATTTAATAAGATATATACTAAGACATATTTAGAAGAAAATGAAAGAAGTGTATATGTACAGTTCTCACCAAAAGAAGTGGGACTTACAGAGGGAAAATATGATTTCAGAGTATCTGCAACAGATAAGTTCGGAAATTACAGTGAATATACAGAAGTCAGCTATACTATAGATACGACACCACCTGATACACCTGTAATTGAGTGTATTCCGGGAGGATATAAGATAGAAGTAGCAATTACAGGTGAACAGTCAGAAGATTTTAAAGAATATAAAATATATAAGGCTGATGTATCAGGAGGCGGATATAGCTGTATAGCTACTACTAGTGCCAGAAAATACATAGACAAAACAGCAGTACCGGGCAGAATATATTGTTATAAGGTATTAGCTTACGATATATATGGCAACTATTCAGAATCAGAGGTTGTTACATCATATGCTACAGATGAGGATACAGAAGCACCAGTAGCCATAATCACAGAGAATATCTGTACGCTGACAGGCTTCGAAATATCATTAGATGGCGGTGCATCGACCGATAATGTCAGAATAACAGATTATACATGGAGTATGGGAAATGGTGACGTATTAAAGGGAGTTATGCCTGTATACACATATAATAAAGAGGGTGTATATACGGTAAAACTGACCGTTAAAGATGTGGCAGGAAATACTTCAAGTGCTGAGACAACGGTAAAAGTCCTTAATAATGAAAATAGTGGAACTGCAACCGTAAATGTAACAGATAAAAATGGTATACCATTGCCATATGCAGATATATATTTAAAATCACCTGATGGCAGCATAGATACAATGCGTGCAGATGCTAAAGGCGAGATAAAAATAGCAGGTGCAGAGGGTGTATATGAGATAGCTGCTTATTATGATAAATATTTACCGGCAGACACTACAGTAGTCATAGACAGATATGAGAAGAAGAAAATTAATCTACAGCTTGAAGAGGGTAATATTGTAGTTGGTAATCTTGATGTTAAGAGAATGACATTACAGGAGATTATAGATGCAGGAGTAGATGTATCAGATCCTGATAATATCAATTCATTTGCGTTTACCATAACTGTTAAATTGGCTAAATCGCCTATTCCACGCCAGATACAGTATATCGGAGGCGGAATATCAGAAACACCTGGTAATGCATTAGATTTCCATGGAGAATGGAAGGAGCCAGAGTCAACTTCATCAGGAACACATACGCCGGCAAAAGAACCCGTACCGGAAGCTAAACTGTTAGAGAAAGACCAGCCTATAATTGCAATAGTGTCTACGTCTAATACAGTAAGCTGGCTTAAAGATATGTATAGTGTGGATTTGAATATACTGAATGCAGCAGAGACAAAATATGTTATAAAAGAATCAAAAGCAGAATTAAAATTACCGGATGGAGTATCTTTAGCAGTGACTAAGGACAAACAGTCATTGACATATGATATGGGTAATATTATGGGACAACAGCAGAAGACAGCGACATGGGTTGTAAAAGGGGATAAATCAGGCTCATATAAGCTGGAGGCAGATTTCACAGGTAAATTGTCTCCATTTAACAGAAATATATATGCACATTTTGAAACAGAGAAAGAATTCGAAATAACCAAAGGAGAGGGAATAGTTGTATCCATATATCCGGAAAAAGATGCATATATAGACGAGAATTATTATATACAGTTCGAGATTAAGAACACATCAGGAAAAGACCTGTATAACTTCCATACATCAATGCCACCGTATCATTATGAATCTTCCAGAAGTGATACGTTAGTCATAGATAAAGATAAAAACGAAACAGTTCATAGAGGAAGCTCAAATATAATCTCTGCACCATCGGGTTACACAAGTGCAACAGTACTAAAAGGAGGAGATACTTTTAGAATACCGGTATTATATTCGGGACAGGCAGTAAATGGAACATATTTTACTAAGTTTGGAGGTTCTGGTGATAAGGATAAAGAATATTATACATTGATAGAATCATTAGTAGAGGCATTTGGTGATATAGAGGGTGTAACAATAGAGGTACATCCTATAGACAGTCATATTTCCAAAACGATAGTAGAACAGGTAGAGGTTAAGAATTATTTCGGTGACCCTGTAGATTTAAGTACAGGTGCATTTACGGACAGTATGACACCTATGAGTGTAAATGCTGCTTCAGAGTTAGCGTTTAACCTTGAATATAATTCCGGACTTTCAACATTAAAAGGTGAAAACGGATATGGTTTCTATAATAATTTAGAGACATCAATAGAGGATAAAAATAATGTTATATCACTAAATCTTACATCAGGCATAACAGGTGCATTTATTAATAAGGAAATGGCAGATGGAACCTATTATGGCAAGGTGGTTGATGATGAAATATTCCTTGAAGAGAATTCAAATGTTGGTGAATATATACCGATATCAGAATTAACAAAGGAGTATAAGCTGTTTAAAGAAGCTGATGGTACATATAAGGTAATTACACCGACAAATGAAATATATCTATACGATGAATCAGGAAGAAACACACAGATAACTGATTCTAACGGAAGAAACAGATATATTACATATGGAAATACACAGAAAATAATTACAGAGGAGGCAAGTGGAAAGAGAATTATAATTAACTATAATTCTGAGGGATTAATTACATCTGTTGCAGATGATAATGGAAGAAAATCGACATTCACATATCAGGACGGAAAGCTTATGACCTATACAAATGTAATGGGAGAAACCACTACATTTACTTATGATGCAGAAAACAGAATTATAAGCGAGACAGATTGTGAAAACGTTACATATGTTAAAAATATTTATGATGAAAAAGGTAGAGTAATAGAGCAGTCAGATGCTGATGAGAGTAAGAAGAGTCTTAAGATGACATATGAAAATGATGGTGAAAATACTATTGTGAAAGCCTATGACAGTTTAGGAAATGTCGGTGAAGTAGTATTAGATTCCAATGGAAGAACCATTAAGAATGTTAATACAAATGGAAATGTTACAGAAATGGGCTATGATGAAAATGGCAATCAGATATTTGAAAAAGATGCATTAGACGGAACAGTCATCAATGAGTATGACAGCCATAACAGAAAGATATCAGTCAGAGACCAGAGTGGTAATAAACTTAAATTCACCTATGATGATAATGGCAATGTAACATCAACAACAGATGCTAATGGAAATACTGCCACATACGAATATAATGACAGAAATCTGCTTATTAAAACTACAGATTATGCAGGATGCGTAACTACATATGAATATAATGATTATGCACAGGTATTGAGAAAGACCATAGAAGGTATTGGAAGTACAACATATGAATATGCCGAAGGAATGTTAGTAAAGACGACAGACTATAATGGCAATGCGAAAACATATACTTATGACGGAACAGGCTGTGTGGTCAGTGAGACAGATGCCCTTGGAGGCACTACCGTTTATACACACGATGCCTTGTTAAGAACATTAACTAAGACAAATGCCCTCGGAGGAACAAAGTCATATACATATGATAAATATGGAAATGTTCTTACAGAGACTAATGAAGCAGGACAGACTACAACATATGAATATGACATTATCGGAAATAAGACGGCAGACATTACTCCTGACGGCAGAAAGATAAGATATGAATATGATTCAAATGGAAGAAACACTAAGATAATTAAACCTGATGGTACTGAATTAAGTTATACATATGATGCCGAAGGAAATATGCTTAGTGAAACAGATGAGTCAGGCAATGTAATAACTTATGAATATGATGCACTTAACCAGAAGATAAGCGAAACCAATGCAGCAGGTGACCAGATAAAATATGCATATTATCCAAATGGAAAATTATATGCAGAAATATATCCTGATAATAGCCGTACACTTTACACATATGACAGCACATGGAAATTAATCAGAAAAACAGACTCACAGAATAATTCAGAAACATATCGATATGATGAAATGGGAAGAATTATTGAGACCAGAGATGCATTAGGCAATTCAGAGAAATGCGAGTATGGCATAAACGGACGTTTACTAAGCACAACAGATAAAAATGGTAACACAACCTCATACAAATACGATGCAAACGGTAACTGTATCGAAAAGACATTACCAGATGGAACCATAATGACTAATACATATGATGCATTGTCAAGATTAATATCAGTAAGTACAGAGACTAAGGCAAATGGTAAGATAACCATTTCATATGAATATGATGCTTTATCACGTCTTACTAAAACTATAAATGAAGCAGGAAATGCAAAGACATACAGTTACGACAGACTTGGCAATCTTATAAGTGAAACAGATGAAGAAGGACATACAACCCGTTATGAATATGACATAAACAATAATCTTATAAAGACAATAGGTGCTGCAGGTCATGAAAATACATATGAGTATAATAATACCAATAATCTCATAAAAGAGAATAAATACACTAATACAGAAGACAGCGTAACAACCTCATATAATTATGATAAAACAGGCAGACTTACAGAAGTAACAGATCCATTAGACGGAATCACTAAAACATCTTATGATAACATAGGAAATGTTACAACGATAACCGATGCAAATGGAGGAACAACAACCTATACTTATGACAAGATGTGCAGACCAGTATCAGAGACAAATGCCATAGGCGTAACAAAGACAAATGAATACAATGCAACAGGACTTCTTACGGAAAGTACAAACGGAAGAAATCAAAAGACAAAATATACATATGATGCCATTGGAAGAATAACATCAAAGGAAGATGAAACAGGCAGGATAACATATGAATATGATAAAAACGGCAATGTATTAAAAGAAACAGAGGAGAAAAAACAGAATACCACAGGCAATATACAGGTGGTATCAGATAAAAACGTCAAAGTCATTAAGAGAACATTTGACAGCCGGAACAGAGTAACATCATACACTGATGCAAATGGCAAAACAATCAGATACGGCTATGATGAATTAGGCAACATACTTACAATAGCATATCCAGGCGGAGAAACAATCCGCTATACATACTATGCAAGCGGTCAGATAGCAACAGTAACAGACAGCAAAGGCAGAGTAACTTACTATAAATATGATAAAACAGGAAATCTGACAGATACAGAAAGACCAAACGGAACAAAAGAGCATTGTGAATACAATGAGCTTGGTTTACTGACCTCTAAAAAGGATATAAAAACCGCTACAGGTGAGGTCATCAACGAATATCATTATAAATACGATGTCAGAGGAAATATCGTAGGTGTTGTAGATGTAACAGCTGATACATCTACATTGCCTGTACCAGACACTGCTAACAAGACAGCATTGAAACTTGCAGCAGAAAGTAACAGCATAGTAACATCTGATGGTGAAACAGTAACTACTTCATTAGAAATGGAATATGACAGTGCAAACCGTCTTATAAGCTATAATAATAAAAAGATAAAATATGACAAAGACGGAAATATGTTATATGGTCCTGTGAATGGAGAAATGTGTAACCTTACATATGATAGCCGGAACAGACTTATCAGTGCAGGAAATGTAACATACGACTACGATGCCGAAAACACAAGAATATCAGTGACAACAACTGATAAAAAGATTACATATGTGACAGATGTGGCAGGCGAAATGTCGCAGTTATTAGAATCATATGAGAAAACTAATGACGGAAAGAAGATACATACAGTCTATGTATATGGCAATGGTCTGATATACAGTTATAATGATAATGAAGCAGACAGTATAACAACCGATAATAAAGTGCAAGATTTAGTATCGGACAAATCATCAGATAAAGATACAGATGGTACAACATACTATCATTACAATAATATTGGAAGTACCACAAAGTTAACTGACAATAATGGAAATGTAATCCAAAGCTATGAATATGGTGCTTATGGTGAAGTTCTAAGTGGAGATACGAAGATAACACCATTCTTATATAATGGTCAGCTAGGCGTAATGACAGATGATAATGGTCTTTACTATATGAGAGCAAGATATTATAATGTTAATATCAAGCGATTCATCAATCAGGACGTAGTACATGGAAGTATCAATTTAAGCCAGAGTCTTAACAGATACAGTTATGTCCAGGGTAATCCTATAAAGCTGACAGACCCATTCGGATTGTCACCACTTGACAGACTCAACTGGAAGAATTTAGGACATGCCATATTAAATGGTTTGGGACTGATACCTGTAATCGGAGAGGCATTTGATATAGCCAATGCCATATGGTATGCACACGACGGTGAGTATGGAATGGCAGTGCTGTCGATGATGTCGGCATTACCGATGATAGGAAATATTGCTTCGGGAATAATGACAGCAGCGAAAATAACCACAGCAGCTAAAATAGTAAGTACAGTATGCAAGGTGGTAAGTAATGCGGCAACATTTACACAGGCGGCAATCGGAGGCGTTAACAATGCCAAAGCGATAGTCAAGAATATGATAAATGGCAAGTTATTCTCAGAAGATACAGCTAAGAATCTGGTGTCATTTGGAATAAACGCATTTACGGCAGCAACAAGTGGAAAGAACCTGCTATCATCTTCAAAAGAATTGAAGAAAGTGGTGGGAGACAGTGTTGGAAGTAAATGGGGTAAGAAAGCAAAGAAAGAACCACTACTGGAATGTAATTTGCAGTTCTTTGCGGATAAGACCAGCTATGGAAAGTCAATAGAAAATACAGAGTTTTTTAAAGAAAATGGGGGATTGGATGCTTCGGATTACATTTCAATTCATTCACGAAAACACATGTATGATCCTGATACTGTATCTACACCTAAAAAAACTCAATATGGAAAGGATGTTAATGTTGGAAAATTGTGTGAAGATACTATTATGAAGCCGGATGAAGTAATTTATAATAAAGATCAAAATGTAATGATATACAAGAAAGAGTACCCTTTTAATATTAGTACGAGTGATACACCAACTGGTACACACAGAGTGTTTATTCCATTAAATACGCAAGGTAAGAAGACCATTAGAATGAGCCAATTTCCGTTGGTTGGAGGTAATTGAAATGAAATATGCAATTGAAATAGCTCTGAATAGAATTATTCCTAAAGAAATAAAATCAATCATTGCAACCCAAAGGACACTGGATATATTAATTGATGGTGTAACGGAAAACTTTGTAGTTATTCCGATGGACGAAATGTTAGAAGTATATAAAGAACAGGAAAATTTATTTGATTATGATGTCATTCCGTTTGCTATTTTAGATGATGATTATTTATGTCTATATTATCAGAATAATGGAATTTCAATTATTTATTGGAGTTCAGAAAGAGCACTAGAATCAAAGAATATGGCAATCTTTCAATTATATTCATCTTATGAAGATTTTGTAAAAGATTGCATTACAACTAAGCCTCCCCACGGGCAGGCTTAAATCCTAATCTCACTACCAGACATTTAACAGAACTTCTTAGGTTCATAAGGTTTACTATCCCGTAACACGGCATAAATTACGGTGGTAAGCTTTCTTGCTACAGCTCCTGTGGCAGTTAAGTGATGTTTACCTTGGTCACGTTTCTTTTTGTAATATGCATTCAACGGACTGTTATGGAAAGAACAGGTAGTTGCAGCGAGAAAAATTGCATGCCGTAAGTAAGGTGAACCCCGTTTGGACATGTGATTATGAGTGCTGCTAAATTCACCGGATTGTCGTACAGTTGGATCAATACCTGCAAAGGCAACTAAGGCAGATGAACTCTTAAATCTGTTTATATCACCGATTTCAGCAAGAATGGTTGCAGCAGCAATCATGCCTATTCCGGGAATGGTATGAAGATAACAATCAAACTTCTCGTAGTACTCAAGAATCTGGCAGTCAAGAGCTTCAATCTGCTTATCAAAAAAATTCATTCTGTCAATGAGCTGTTTTAACTGGAAAGAGAAAGCATCCTGTGCTATCTTAATACCAAAGGTATCAGCTGCAGCTTCTTTGATGGAAATGGCTTTAGCTCTGGTAAGTCGGTTGTGGCTCTTATCTTTTATGATTTCAAAGAGCTCATCTATTGGTGCATTCTCAATATTCTCAGGGGTGAGATACTTTTCCAGAATGCCCATGGATGTGCTCACCCAAAGAGAAGAAAACTGTTTTTCGTACTCTGGGAAGATTTGTTCCATAATTGTGCCGATTCGGAGCTTAATTTCAGTTCTGGAAGAAATGACAGAATCACGATAACGACATAACTGACGCATGGCAAGGATGTTTTCATCAGCCATGGAAGTAGTCCCAAACTGACCGAAACGTATCACTTCTGCAATTAAAAAAGAGTCAATTGAATCGTTTTTGGTTTGTCGTATATACATTTTTCTTAAAGAATCAGACTGGATAGGATTGATTACATAGATGGTATATCCTTTTACTTTTAGAAATGAATAAATGGGATACCAGTAATGACCTGTAGCTTCCATGCCAAATACACAAGGGGAATTACCGATGTTTTTGAAGATAAAGCTCATAAGAGAATCTGCACCTTTGTGTGTAGTTGCAAAGCGAAGAGAACGGCCGATTTGTTTGCCTTCAGGTGAAACAATGGATGCTTCATGATGATTTTTGCCAATATCAATGCCTACGATGTACATAATTGAAATCCTTTCTAATGTGAATTGTAAGTAGATAGAATCCTCACTTCAATGCGGGTTACAATCTGGTTAGATATACGAAGTACAGCACAAATGCTGTCAACATCCAGCTAATACGCAAAATCCTGCAAAGCAGAGGGAGCAGTCTCAATGAACGAAGTCACAAGTGCTTCAAGAGTGGTGACGCACACCTCTATCTATTACAGGATAATTGTGAAATAGGAATAAAAGAAAAGCAATAGATAGAAAAAGACTGCTTTGATTCCTATGTGTTTAGCATACCAGAGTGGTAGTCCTTCTAATACTTTATACCATTATACCAATGAGAAAGGTATGAATGGAATTGTTGAGTCGAAGAAATTAAATCCTTCACTTAAAGCTAACAATCCTAATGATTGTTTTTATGGGGAGGGGCAGTATTTATCTGATATTGTACCTGGTACCAAATCACCAGCCCAATTATCGAGAAGTTTTATCCACAATCCATTTCAAGAAGTAAAATATGCTTATTATGTAGAGATAGATGTTACAGATTTGGATGTAGTATATGGAAGAGACAATGTATTTGTCATTTTAAATCAAGAAACTTTAGATTTAATGGATATAATAGTTTCTTACGGAAAGGAGGGTGATTAAAATGACATATATAAAGGTACAGTGGATACATGATTTTGAAGATGAGCCAATTCTTTTATATTCAGAGTTGGATAGTATGCGGAATGAAGTTAGAAAGGTTGAAGTTTACAAAAATAATGAATTAGGATATGCTTGTGAAAACAAAAGTGTAAATGGCACATTTTTGTCAAAAACTGAAATCCCTTCATTGGAGGATATTAATTTAGATGTACAATTTGAAGCCTGTGAAATTGATAAAGAATACTTTGAGTCGATATGGCATAAGGCTGTCAGTATAGATGGTATTTAAGTACATCCGAAATCATAACTAAATATTCTTTTATCAAAGATGAAAAAAGCATTGTTTTCATGGTACTTGGTGCTGTGAAGACAATGCGTTTTTCTGTAAAAATAATCTCCTTAAGTGGTATTTCAGATATAAAAATGGTCAAAAAAGAGGTAATTTCGATTCGAATATTTCTTTGAAAGACGGTAAATCACATACAGATTTTTGCCAGAAAGACGGTATCAGATTCTTTTGATTTTACTTTCAAAGATATTACGAGACCCCATTTTTCTTTAGAAATCGAGCCATTTTCTAAGATTTTCTCGTAATTAAGTTTTACTGTAAGATGAATTATGAGATTCAAAGACAGCTTACAAACAATTCGCTGGGGTCTCATGAATACAGACAACTAAGATAATCATGGATAATCACCAGCAATCTGAAACTATCCGTATCTGATAACGCCGAAATATTGTTTCTGATTTTAGGGAGGCAGGATTCTCGGATGCAGTAATAAATGACATAATGGAACAACAATATAGAATGTTAGATAAACTTGATGTTAAGTATGAAAGGATAAAATATTAATGAGTATATTAAGTAAAATGAGTAAGTCATTTGAAATTGCTGTAGGTGATGCAAAATCAAGTGATACTGAAATTGATGAATTAATTCATTACTCAAAAATTGATGTTCCTCTTGAATTTATAGAGATTATTAAAGAGAAAACGGAACTTGAGATAATGGTCCAAAATGGAAAGTATATACGAATATGGGGGGCAAGTGGATGTATAGAAATGAATTCTGCATATAATATTCAAAAGTATATACCAGATTCTTTGGCAATAGGTGATGATGAATGCAGTAATGCAGTGCTTTATGCAAATGGTACCAATGGCTTTGGAGTGTATATAGTTTCATTTGGTGATTTAGATGCTAATGAAATGATTTATATTGCTGATTCGTTGGAGGCATTTTTCGTGAAAGAAGAGGGGATAGATATTTTTAATAATGTATGGTAAAAGGAAATTTATTTAGTTATGTCTCCGCATAAGGACGCCAAGTAACAAAAAGGAGCATTTATATGGACACTATATTAGAATTAAAAAAACAAATTGAAAAGATAATTCTATTGTTAGAGCAACGTTTGGTGGATGATCCGGATAGATCTATTTTAAAAACTTTATATGATAGATATGTGAAGGCTGAGGAAATATTAACCAATAATGACGATATTAAAAAAATGATGATTGTTGGTGGGTGTAGAGCATATTTGGATGCGTTTAGTGATTATATGAATCCATTGTTAATTGAGATGGATAAAGCGGAAAAGTGTTTTTTAAGTTATTGCAATATGACAAAATGAATGTGTTAGGTAAATGGTAGCGAAAAGGTTCAAAATTACATAGACGTGATGGAAGCTGTGGGACTGGCGGCAAGAAAATTTGAACAGATCATCAGAATCATATATGAATAAGGTGGTGGACATCATGGGGAAATGCCATTATTATAAAGTTTCACCTGGAAAAAATGGTATTGTAAGATATTATATAAATGGAGAGAGGGCACAATAATGGAAAAAAATATAGAAGAAATAGTGCAATGTTATGATAGATTCGTAGACATTGTAAAGCAAATATCTATGAATGCAAAGGAACAAATTGTCAAACTAAAAGGAACCATTATCGCGGACGAGCTTGCAAGTGATTTTTCTGAAATAGGGATGATGTATGCAAAAGAGTTACTGGAAAATGAATGGCTAACTCAAGAACAGTATATGATGATTTTGAGGAAGTGTGGGAGTCTGAAAAAGGAATATTCATTGAAATGGATGCAGAAACTAATACTGTAAGATGGATATCTGTTTATATTAGGGAGTTGGATGACGAAAATTTTGAAAATGCAAATTGGTAGTTTTGTAACAATTTCGTAACATTTCTCTTGACGCTCTAAATCGACCATGTTACAACGGCATGCAACAGGGGGTATATGAGGCTTATATACAACTAAAGAAGAGTATAATGTAGTGCGAAGAAAAAATAAGTCCTAAAACCTATTGACATACTAGGAATAATAGGATATACTTCATTTCAAGATACACCTTAGGGAGTAAATATTAGATTAAAGGAGAGTATAAGACATGGCAGTATATCAGAAGATTACAGATTTAGTAGGTGGAACCCCAATCATTCAGTTAAATAATTACAACGCAAAGAGAGGACTGGAAGCTACGATCCTTGCAAAGCTGGAGTATTTTAACCCGGCCGGCAGTGTAAAGGATAGAATTGCAAAGTCTATCATTGAGGATGCGATCGAGAAGGGCAAGGTAAATAAGGATACCGTTATTATTGAACCAACCAGTGGTAACACCGGTATTGGTTTATCTTCTGTAGCAGCATCATTAGGACTTCGGATTATTATTACGATGCCGGAGACCATGAGCGTAGAACGTCGGAATCTGATGAAGGCATATGGTGCAGAGCTGGTATTAACAGATGGTTCTAAGGGCATGAAGGGTGCCATTGCGAAGGCAGAGGAACTGGCGAAGGAATATCCGAATAGCTTTATTCCGGGACAGTTTGTAAATGAAGTAAATCCATTGACACACTATCGTACTACAGGACCGGAGATCTGGAAGGATACAGAAGGCAAGGTAGATATCTTTGTAGCCGGTGTTGGTACAGGTGGAACAATCTCAGGTGTTGGTAAGTACCTGAAGGAGCAGAATCCAAATGTGAAGATTGTAGCTGTTGAGCCTGCAGGCTCACCGGTATTAAGTGGCGGTAATTCAGGTCCACATAAGATTCAGGGTATTGGAGCCGGATTTGTTCCGGATACATTGGATACCGGTATCTATGATGAGATTATTCCGGTTGAGAATGACGCAGCATTTGAGACAGGTCGTGCGATCGGTAGAGAAGAAGGCATACTGGTAGGTATTTCTTCCGGTGCTGCTGTTTGGGCGGCAACCGAGCTGGCAAAGAGACCGGAGAATAAGGGCAAGACGATCGTGGCACTGTTGCCGGATACCGGAGATCGTTATCTGTCTACTCCAATGTTTGCAGAGGCGTAAGTTAAACAATTTCATATTTATAAAGGATAAAAGATCCATAGTAGAATGATAGCTGCTATGGATTTTTTATAATTAGTGCTAATTGCTTGCAAATGCTTGCATTTGATATCTGGATGGAATATAATATTTGAAAAGGAGTGTGATTTAAATGGCAAATACATCGGCAGTTTATGCACGTATTGATACAGGATTAAAAGAAAATGCGGAGAGCATTCTTGCACAGCTTGGTATTTCCCCATCGAGTGCGATTCAGATGCTGTACAGCCAGATTGTTCTTACGAGAGGTCTGCCGTTAGACCTTCATCTTCCGGCAATAGTGCCGACCTCTATTGGCGGTATGAGTCGACCTGAGTTGGATATTGAATTGCAAAAGGGGCTAGAATCTGTTCAAAAAGATAGAACATATACGGCAGATGAGATAGATGCTGAATTGGCAAGGGAGTTTGGTATATGAGTAGTACTTATTCTATTGTATACTCTGCGAAGGCCAAAGAGGATCTTCAGGCGATTTACTCGTATATCGCATTTGTATTACTGGTTCCTGATACTGCAAAAGATCAGGTGAATAGAATTCGGAAGGCCGTTCGTTCTCTTGACTTTATGCCTTTGCGAAATCTTATTGTAGATTGGGAACCGTGGAAAAGTATGAAGATGTACAGGATACCGGTTGATAATTTTCTTGTTTTTTATACCGTCGATGAAGGCGATTTACTGGTTACGATTATTCGTATAGTGTATGCGAAAAGGGATATAGAGATGCTTTCATCGGATTTCAAAGAAAAAGCATAGCGGTCATTTGCCGCTATGCTTTTTCTTTGTCAACAACCGCAGTTTTTCTTCATATCCACGCAAGGAGCGGAGGTGTCGAAGTCAGGGTTGAATGCATAGAAGTCTTTTGCATCCAGATCATCCTGTACCATCCGCAGACTTTCACCGAAGCGTTGGAAGTGAACGACCTCTCTGGCACGCAGGAACTTCAGAACCGCAGATACATCCGGAGAGTCCTTGCATAACCGAAGCAGATTATCATAGGTGGTACGAGCCTTCTGTTCGGCTGCCATATCCTCATGAAGATCGGTGATCGGATCTCCCTTTACAGCGAATTCACAGGCATTGAACGGTACACCGCCGGCTGCCTGCGGCCAGATGCCCAGAGTATGATCCGTATAGTATTTGTCGAAGCCGGAGCGTTCGATCTCATCCATAGACAGATTCCGGGTGAGCTGATGAACGATGGCACAGATCATTTCGCCATGCCCCAGTTCCTCCGTTGCAATGTCGGTGAGTACTCCTGCGACTCTGGCATTTTTCATGGAATATCGCTGCGACAGATATCGCATGGCGGCACCGGATTCACCATCGGGACCACCTGATGGTCGGTATATCGGAAGGAGAGACCGTGGACAAGCAGGATTTGGTTGCGTTCTGCCGCCGACAGCGAGGTATCCTGTAGGCGGGTAAGAGCGGCTTCCGATAGATAGGGAGCCGCACTCCGGTAGATGTGGGCTTCCAGTTCGGTTCGCCGAATGTACTGCGACTGCTTACAATGCCCGTGATTATAGCCGCTGCATTGGAAGGCATCCCCTTTTTTGATCTGGATGAGAGCGGATCCACAGCACTTGCAGTAAAGGACACCTTTTAGAAAATATGGATTTCCGATCGGCTGCTGTTGACCGGGAACCGATGCTTTGTCTGCCGGACAGGCAGAGAGCCTTTGCTGTGTGGATGGACTTGTATGCTCCGCCTGCCAGCGGAGCTGTACCTGCTGCCAAAGGGCAGGACTGACCAGAGGCGGATGGGCATGATCGACGTAGCTCATGGGAGAGCTTTGGTAGTAGCGGTCATAGATCGAAGCCGGGGCGGTACACTTTCGGAGCGTTCCTTTGTAGACCGGATTCAACAGGATATAGTTGATACTGCGGGAGTGAAACGGATTGCCGCGATTCGTGCGGATTCGATGATCCTCCAGATATTCAGCGATATGTGTTAGGGACTGTCCGTCGGCATAGGCCTGATACATATATTGCACCCATGCGGCCTGCTCCGGATGTGGTTCGAAGGCATCTGCACACAGCCGGTAGCCAAAGGGAGGAGAGCAGATCGGTTTACCGCGGGAGAATCGTTCCTGTAAACCACGTTTTACCTCCTGTGCCAGATTGATCGAGTAGTATTCGTCCATAGCCTCTAAGAGTGCTTCCATCAGGATCGAAGTGGGATCCTGAGACAGCGGCTCTGTGATAGAGATGACGTCGATGCCGCAGTCCTTTCGCAGCAGGGATTTATAGAAGATACTGTCCTGACGGTTACGGGCGAAGCGGGAGAACTTCCAGACCAGAATGACCTGAAAGGCATGCCTCGTTTTTGCGAGAGCGATCATCCGCTGGAATGCGGGACGCTTTCTTGCATTTCGGCCACTGATCCCTTCATCCAGAAAGATATAGTCCTCCGGGATCTGCATATCGTGGCAACGGGCATAGTCCAGCAGACGCTTCCGCTGACTCTCCGGCGAGTACTCAGTCTGGTCATCGGTAGAGACTCGGATATAAGCGGCGGCAATCACCATAGAAATACTCCTTGTAACGGATTCTTATTAATCTATGCTGAAAAAATTTTAAAATACCTATTGACCTTATGCTAAAACTATGTATAATTGACTTGTTGAGTTTAGCAAAACTAAACTTAGAGTTTAGAATTAAGAAACAGGTAAATGAGATGGAAATAGGTAAGAAAATCAAGGCATTACGGACGCAGAAGGGGCTGACGCAGGAAGAACTGGCAGATCGAGCAGAACTGTCGAAGGGCTTCATATCTCAGGTGGAACGGGATCTGACCTCCCCATCCATAGCGACGCTGGTGGATATTTTGCAGTGTCTGGGAACGGATCTGAAGACATTTTTCAATGATTCCGAGGATACACAGATTGTGTTCCGTAAGGGTGACTTTTTTGAAAAGACAGATGCAGAGCTGAAGAATACGATCGAGTGGATCATTCCGAATGCACAGAAGAACATGATGGAGCCGATTCTGGTGACGATCGAGGCCGGCGGCTCGACCTACCCGGATAACCCGCATGAGGGAGAGGAGTTCGGTTATGTCTTAAAGGGCAGTGTGGAGATCCACATTGGTACACAGATATTCAAGGCAAAGAAGGAGGAGTCCTTCTACTTTACGCCGGCACAGAAGCACTATATTACGTCGAAGCAGGGAGCGGTGCTGTTATGGGTATCCACCCCGCCGAGCTTTTAACAGATCGATAAACGAGGAGGCAGATTATGAGCAATGTATTAATCGAATTAAAGGGATTAACGAAGAACTTTGACGATCAGCAGGTGCTGAAGGGCATTGATCTGAATATCCATGAAAATGAGTTCCTGACTCTGTTAGGTCCTTCCGGCTGCGGAAAGACAACGACACTGCGGATCATCGCCGGATTTGACGAGCCGAGCAGCGGAGAAGTTCTGTTTGACGGAGTCGATATCTCGAAGATTCCGCCATATAAGCGTGAGGTCAATACCGTCTTTCAGAAGTATGCATTGTTTCCGTTTTTGAATGTATATGACAATGTCGCCTTTGGCCTGAAGATCAAGAAGATGGATAAGAGCCTGATCGAGCATAAGGTGAAAAAGACACTGAAGCTGGTAGGTCTGGAGGGCTTTGATAAGCGGGATGTAACGAAACTGTCCGGTGGTCAGCAGCAGCGGGTAGCGATCGCACGGGCACTGGTAAATGAACCGAAGGTTCTTTTGCTGGATGAGCCGCTGGGAGCTCTGGATGCAAAGCTGCGGAAGGAGATGCAGGTAGAGCTGAAGAAGATTCAGAAGGAGGTCGGCATTACCTTCATTTTCGTTACGCACGATCAGGAAGAAGCACTTTCGATGTCGGATACCGTAGTGGTTATGCATGAGGGCATTATCCAACAGGTAGGGACACCGGAGGATATCTATAATGAACCGGAGAACCGATTTGTAGCGAACTTTATCGGAGAGTCGAATATTATCGAAGCATGCATGCTAGACGATCTGCTGGTAGCCTTTGATGGATATGAGTTTGACTGTGTCGATAAGGGATTTAAGAAGAATGAAGCGGTTGAGGTTGTGATCCGGCCGGAGGATATCGATATCGTAGAGCCGGAGCAGGCGAAGCTCCATGGTGTGGTAAAGTCCATTATATTCAAGGGAGTCCACCATGAGATTATAGTAGAAACGGAAAAACGGGATTATATGATTCATACGACAGATTATTTCGAGGTTGGAAAGCAGGTTGGTCTGACCTTCGGCCCGGATGATATTCATGTTATGTATCGTATGGATTGGGAACAGGGAGGCAGCAAATGAAGCATTTTGTCAAACTGATACGACCATATATGGTATGGGCACTGGTAATGATCATCGTGCCGCTGCTGCTCATCGTGCTGTACTCGGTTACAACCGGTGGCAATGATCTGGTGAATATCCAGTTTACCTTTGATAACTTCAAGCGTATGACCGAGCCGATCTACATGGCAGTCTTTGTGAAGTCCTTTCAGTTAGGTTTGCTGTCGGTAGGAATCTGCCTGGTGGCCGGATATCTGCTTGCGTATTTTATTACTTTCTTTAATGAGAAGGTGCAGAGCCTGCTGATCCTGTTTGTCACGATTCCGATGTGGATCAACACCCTGCTGCGGACTTATGCATGGATCTGCCTGTTATCAGACAATGGTATCATTAATACGGTTCTTGGATTTTTTGGAATCCCACCGGTTACAATGATGTATACAGACTTTGCAGTGGTACTCGGGCTGGTCAGTGATCTGCTTCCGTTCATGGTAATACCGATCCATACCTCCCTGTGCAAGATCGATCCGTCTCTGCATGAGGCAGCGATGGATCTGGGAGCAAATCGGTTCCAGACCTTCTGGCGGGTGACCTTCAAGCTGTCGATTCCGGGTGTGTTAAATGGTGTGATCATGACCTTTCTGTTATCGATTTCCACCTTCGTCATCCCGAAGCTTCTGGGAGGCGGACAGTATATGCTGATCGGAAATCTGATCGAGAATCAGTTCATATCCGTTGGAGACTGGAACTTTGGAAGTGCCATATCCGTGATTCTGGCGTTTATTATCCTGATTGCGATTACGTCTATGAAGCGGATCGACCGGGACGAATCAGAGGAGGAGTAGCGAATGAAAAAGAAGAAAGTGGGAGCGATCCTATACATTATCCTATGTTTCCTGTTCTTTTATCTTCCGATCGTTGTGACGATGATCTATTCCTTCAATTCATCAAAGTCATTGACACGGTTTGAGAGCTTCTCGCTTCGCTGGTACGAGAATCTGTTCTCAAACGGAGAGATCATGAACGCCGTTTATGTGTCCATTACCATAGCACTGTTGGCGACTGCGATCTCAACGATCCTTGGAACCCTGACCGCGATCGGGTTATCGAAGTCGCGTAAGGTGATAAAGGAACTGATTATTAACGTAAACAATGTGCCGATCATGAACCCGGATATCGTAACGGCGATCGGACTGATGATATTGTTCTCATCTCTGCATTTGGAGAAGGGCTATGTGACCATGCTGCTGGCACATATCGCATTCTGTACGCCGTATGTGATCACCAGTGTGTATCCGAAGGTTCGGAACATGGATCCAAATCTGGCAAATGCGGCGATGGATCTGGGGGCTACCCCGTTTCAGGCACTTACGAAGGTGATACTGCCGATGCTGAAGGAGGGCATCTATGCCGGTGTACTGCTGGCGTTTACCATGTCCTTTGACGATTTTGTGATATCCTACTTCGTAACGGGAAATGGTGTATCCAATATTTCAATTATTGTATATAACATGACAAAGCGGACGAATCCGACGATCAACGCATTGTCAACGATTGTAATTTTAGTCATAGTGATTACCCTGGTTCTGATCAATGTGATTCCGATTCTGGTTCGAAAGAATCGCGATCGAAGAGCCCGGTTAGCAGAACAGGCACTTCAGGCAGAAGCCGGTGAACTGTAAACGAGAGATATCTGATTAGGAGGAAAAAAGGATGAAAAAGACATGGAAGAAGGTTATGGCAATGGTAGCGGGTATGTCCCTGCTTGCAGGTATGCTGAGTGGCTGCGGAGGCAGTAGCAAGCCGACACTGAAGGTGTATAGCTGGGGAGAGTATATTGATACCAGCCTGCTGAGTAAGTTCGAGAAGGAATATAACTGCAAGGTGGTTTATGAGACCTTTGATTCCAATGAGTCCATGTATACAAAGATACAGAGCGGAGAGACCTATGATGTACTGGTGCCTTCCGACTATATGATCGAGCGTCTGGTAAAGGAGGATGAACTGCAGCCGATCGACTGGTCGCTGATCCCGAATGCTGATGGACTGGATCCAGAGGTTATGGGAAGAGAGTTTGACCCGGATAATACCTATTCCGTTCCGTTCTTCTATGGTACGGTTGGATTCCTGTATGATACGACGGTTGTAGATGAGGCAGATGTGCAGGCGGGCTGGGAACTTCTGCGGAACGAAAAGTATGCCGGAAATATTTATATGTATGACTCAGAAAGAGATTCCTTCATGATTGCACTGAAGGCACTCGGCTATTCTATGAATACCACCGATAAGGCAGAGATCGATGAGGCCTATAACTGGCTGATCGAGCAGAGAAATACAGTATCACCGGTGTATGCGGGAGATGATGTGATCGACAATATGATCTCCGGAAATAAGGCGATCGCTGTTGTGTATTCCGGCGATGCATCCTATATCATGTCAGAGAATGAAGATCTGGAGTATTCCGCACCGGAAGAGGGTACGAATATCTGGCAGGATGCCATGGTGATTACAAAGGATTGTACACAGACACAGTTAGCACATGATTATATCAACTTTATGCTGGATCCGGAAAATGCATATGCCAATACCAGAGAGGTGGGCTATACATCACCGGTGATCGAAGCACGGGAGAAGGCAGCGGCTGAGGACTATGCCGGAATCAGCGCATATCTTCCGAGAAATGATGGTGCGAATGACGAAGTCTTCCGCTATCAGGAGCAGGAGACAAAGGAGTACTTTGCAGAGCTGTGGACAAAGGTTAAGGCTGCAAATTAGGATGCTCCGAATCATTTGAATCGGATTCATGTTCCGTATCATCCGGCTGCAACGCAGTTACGATCTCGTCCATTGCACTGTTGATCGTATCGATCGGATGTTTCGGTTCCGAAGGAACAGACTCTTCAGGGGTTTGTTCCTTTTCTTTTTCTGTCTCTTTTAGAATATTGGCCTTCTGGTTGATCAGACCATCCGGGATATTCAGGTTTCGCCCCTTCTTCTTTACCAGACGTTTCTGGCTGTCCTCCCGGAGCAGACGATAGATCGTAGCTGCCAGCGGAACACCGATCAGCATACCGAAGATACCGTTTAGGCTGCCGCCGATCGTTACCGCAGCCAGAACCCAGATGCCGGGAAGTCCGACAGAAGAGCCTACGACCTTTGGATAGATCAGATTGCCTTCGATCTGTTGTAAGACGATAATAAATACGACGAACAGAAGCATCTGCAGGGGCCCGCTCTGCGTCAATACCATGATGGCACCGACGATGGCACCCAGATAGGCACCGATGATGGGCAGGAGAGCGGTTGCACCGACCAGAGTTCCGACCATGACTGCATACGGGAAGCGGAAGATAGACATACCGATGATACAGAGAACACCCAGGATCATTGCTTCGGTACACTGTCCTACGATAAAGTTCGAGAAGGTTTCATTTGCTACATTGCAGATATGATAGATCCGGTCTGCGGTCCGGGGCTTCAGATAGGCATATACAAGCTGTTTTACCTGACGGCTGAGCTTTTCCTTGGAAGCCAGAGCATAGATACCGAAGACCAGAGCGATAAAGAAGCGGACAACACCGCTTCCGATGCTGGAAGCTAAGTTCACGGTAGAGTCCATGATGGATCCGACCTGTCCGGCTCCGTCCGTACCGATGATCATGGTAACGACCTTTTCGAAGAAGCTTTCCCAGTCGATATCGGTCGGATGAGCAAGGTCGATTTCAAAGTTTGTAAACAGCCACTGTTTCAGTGGCGGGATCCGGTTCACAAAGGTCGCAGCTTTTTCCAGAATAGTATCATAGGATTCGATGATCTCCTTAGACAGGAGAGAAAATGCATTGATCAGCTCCGGGATAACCATAGCGATGACGAAGGCGATAGCAGCCAGAATGATTAACAGAGACAGGATGATACAGACCGGACGACGGCTTTTGATCAGAAAACGATTCTTGGCATGAGGAAAGTAGATCCGTTCCAGACGTACCAGAATAATATTGATAACAAAAGCGATAGCGAAGCCCAGAATCATCGGCGACATGAAGCCGATCAGGGAAAAGAGTCCCTTCAGCGCGATGTCAAAGTGCATGACGATGAGGGCTGCGATTACCAAAAATATAATACTTTTCAAAATTGTGCGTTCCAGATCTTTTCGTTCCATATATGTATGTCCTTTCTGAACCTGTCTGCTACGTTTACAGTGTGACCGTCAGACAGGAGATTTATACAAAGCCTTCGATACTTAAATTCTGCTATTAGCATAGCATAGCGGATTCGTTCTTTCAATAGTATATCCGTTGCCATTCCCTCCTCCGTACTGCGATATAATCGCCTGTGCCAGCTTCGCATTGGTTTCCTTGATATTTACCGGAAACTGTAGGCGTTTTTCATAGATCCACATAGCTTATACCTCCCCCTGCCATGGCCATGGTCCCTGGTTCCACTGCCATTCATTGTTACAGTTTACGTTGTAGCGATTCAATGGTCCAAAGTACCTGGTATAGTCCTGTACGGCTTTGGCACGTTTTTCTTTGCAGGCACGGTAATATTCCAGAGCATCTGCATTTTGCGGATGGGTGTCCAGAAAGAGCGTTACATCGTCGAGCGCAAGACTCACAGCGTCGATATATCTCAGCAACTGCCGTTGGTTCATGTTGTTCATGCACGGTTCCCTCGCTTTCCACAGAAGATTTGATTGAGTTCCGCGAATATGGTCCCTTCACACAGGCCCTTTTCCGGGGAATAGAGATTCCCCCATGATTGCCATGGGACATAGGACATGCCGATCGGGAATCGGGTGTCATCATCCCGAAAATGGTCTCTGCTGCAGGGCATAGCATTCGGTGCTCTGCGCCCTTGAGGACAACGAACAGTATCCATATTGATCCTTCCTTTCCATAGGTCTCCGCCTGGGCGGTGATATATGAATAGTTTATGTCGAAGAAAGGAAAAAGGTGAGGATTGATAGGGAAAAGAACTCCTGCTATTTGGACAGGAGTTCTTCGGGATAGAAGATATGGGTTTCGTCCAGAATATCAAAGCGGTTATGATCAAGAGTAAGCAGGATCACATTGCAGTTCTTCTGGAGGCCGCCGGACCAGAACTGAGAGATATCGTGCTTCTTTACATAGGTCATGAGTGCTTTGTTGCAGGCACCGTGTGCAACGATCATAACACGGTGGCACTGTGACTGAAGGGGGAGGATCACCTCCTCCATGAAGGAGGCCGCCCGTTCGCACAGGTGTTCCAGTGTTTCACCATGCGGGGGAGCCTGATAGAGCTGGGGCTGCCGGAAGAAGTATTGGAAGGTGCCATTCGGATCTGCCAGCAGTTCAGACATGTTCTGGCCTTCGTATTCACCGAAGCACAGTTCACGAAGACGATCATCCCGGATGATCTCGACCGGTTGATCACCGCGAAACAGACAGGCAGTTTCGTATGCCCGTTTTAGTGGGCTGGAGTAGATCCGGTCAAAGGGAGTATCTGCCAGTGCCTCACCGGATACGCGTGCCAACAGTCTTCCGTTATCGCTGAGGGGGATATCGGTACTACCCTGCAGCAGTTTCTTCTTGTTCCATTCCGTCTCTCCGTGACGGACGATATATAGTTCCATAGTAGAATCCCTTCTTTATATAAAATGGTGGTAAAGTACCTGATAAATGTAATATCGTGACTTTTATTATAGTAATCTGCTCTTCGGTTGTCAAAGTACAAAAAAAGAAGTACAATGAAGCCAATCATTTCGGATAGCAGGGAAAAGGAGCGGATATATATGGAATTTCAGAAGATTCAGAAGGTTCAGCAGGGACATTTTATTACGCGGTATGATATTACATATCAGACAGCCGATCAGAGGGAAAAGGTATATGAGATGATCAGCCGGGATCCAAAGATGGAGAGCTATACGGACTTGGTATCCCATCCGACCGATGCCGTTGTTTTGATCCTGACGGATCAGACCGGTCAGCGGATTCTTCTGAATAAAGAGTATCGTATGGCGGCAGGAACCTGGGTATATAATTTCCCGGCAGGTCTGATCGAGCCGGGAGAGACACCGGAAGAGGGTGCTGCACGGGAACTGCGGGAGGAAACCGGACTGACACTGGTTGAGGTCAAAGATATCATACCGGACAGCTATAGTGCCGTGGGCTTTAGTAATGAGAAGAATAAATGTATCGTGGGTGTCGCTGAGGGACAGATCCGGCCGAGTGATTCGGATCTGGAGGAGATCGAGGCCGGCTGGTATACACGCAGCGAAGTGAAGAAGCTTCTGGAAGGAGAGCCATTCGCCGCCAGAACACAGGCGTATTGCTATCTCTGGAGCAGACAGCCGGAAGAATGATTTGAAATAGACGGATGAGGAACTATACATGAAAGACTTGACAAAAGGGAACATTATACGACTGTTATTGGCATTTTCACTGCCGTTATTAATCGGAAATGTATTTCAACAGCTTTATAATATCGTAGATACGAAGGTGGTCGGAGAGCTGCTGGGAGAGGACGCACTGGCGGCAATCGGGGCCAGCAGTCCGGTGTTTAACCTGATCGTTGGTGCATTGAACGGACTGGGAAATGGATTTGGAATCGTAGTTTCGAAGTATTATGGAGCCAAAGACATGAAGCGGATGCGGCAGGCGGTAGCGAATTCGGTTTGCCTGTGTGCAGGAATTACGGTTATAGTTACGATTGCATCGAATTTTCTGATCGTTCCGTTGCTGCGCCTGTTGAATACACCGGAGGCAATCATGGATCGATGCACGGGTTATATCCGGGTGATCATTTTATTTATGATCTTTACAGCTGCATATAATCTGTGTGCGGCCGTATTGCGGGCATTGGGAGACACCATTCGACCGTTGATTTTTCTGGCAGTTGCGACCGTGATCAATGTCGGACTTGATCTGTTGTTTGTAGGTGGACTGAAGCTGGATGTGAAGGGTGCGGCATATGCTACGGTTGTAGCACAGGCGATTTCCTTTGTATGCTGTCTGATCTATATTATAAAGAAATGTCCGGAGCTGCATCTGAAACGAAGCGATTTTGTGGCGGACGGAGGCATGATCCGGGATCTGTTAGGGCAGGGTATGGCGATGGCATTTATGCTTTGTCTGGTATCCATTGGTACGCTGATCCTGCAGGGGGCGATTAATAAGCTGGGAACCGGCATTATTGCGGCACATACCATTGCAAGAAAGCTCAGTGAGATATTTATGCTGCCGTTCAGTACGCTGGGAGTTGCTGCAGCGACCTTTACCGGACAGAACTACGGGGCGGGACGGTATGACCGTATACGAACCGGCATTCGGGATGCGATTCTGCTATCCTGGATCTGGTCTGTGATCGTGATCGCAGCTGTGTATACACTGGCGCCGGTTATGATTCAGCTGATATCGAGTGCAACGTCTGCTGAGGTTGTAGAGACTGCCCGGTGGTATTTACGATTTGATACCCCGTTTTACTTTGTACTGGGGATTTTGATCGTACTGCGAAATGCGATGCAGGGACTCGGACGCAAGATTGTGCCGATGATATCCAGCAGTATCGAGCTGGTGGGAAAGCTGGTGGTAGCATGGGTACTGACAGACCGGATGGGATACTTTGGCGTAATCATATCAGAGCCGGCAACCTGGATTCTATGTACGATTTTGTTGTGCATAATGTTCTTTTCGGATGACAGGATGCGCAGACTGGAGTGTAAGACCGGACACGAACGGTAGAAGAAAATGACCGGAGAGCCGCTGAAAGTGAAGAGGAAGTAAGAAGCAGGAGGAAAATGACAATGAAGATAATAGAGCTGAAACGCCCGGAATACGTGGGTATCAGTCATGGAGGACACAAGTCCTATGGTGGAGATCAGAACTGGTTTTCAGAGGATAAGTGGATGAGCCGGGAATACCTGCTTCATAAGTGGGGGTGCGGCGCCGTTGCAGTCGGAGATTTATTTTTATATCTGGCGAAGAGCAGCCGGCGATACAGTACTGCGTCTACGAGCCTGGCACGGATGGCACGACCGGTGATCGACTGGGAGGATTATAAGCTGTATATGCAGCATATAACCGCTACGTTTACCATGATTATTCCGGGAAGTGGTATGAATGGCTTTGCACTGGCATCGGCAGTGCGGAGATATTGTTTGAAATATCGGATTCCTATGACGATTGCCTGGAAGGGATTTATGGACGACCAGCAGATGCTGCAGGTGATGCGCAAGATGCTGCGGGAGGATCTGCCGGTGATTCTGTCTATCGGACCGAACACGCCACTGGTATTTATGAAGCGGGGGGTTCCGTTTTATACGATGAATGAACGGCAGGAGTTTATTAATAGCGGACATCTGGCGGTACATAGTCACTTTGTGACAGTGACCGGAATCATCGGCTGCAAGCATAAGCGGGTTATGCTTCAGATCTCCTCCTGGGGAAAGAAGTATTATATCGATTATCAGGAATACCGGACCTATGTGAATGAAAAGGGAGATGAACTGACCAGCAGCCTGTTGTATCTTTCGAAGGAGGATGGGACGCTGTTTTAAACCGGGGGTTCATATTAAGAATATCTTCATAATTCTGCATAACTTTTTGTAAGGTTCGTTCATTATACTATAAGGGAGAATAAGGGGAAGAGGTGTCAATGAGATGAATATATTAGTGTGTGACGATGATAAAGAGATTGTGGAAGCGATCAGCATATATCTGGAACAGGAGGGTTATACCGTATGGAAGGCATATGACGGTCTGGAAGCCTTAGAGATCGTGAATTCACAGAATATGCAGCTGTTGATCATAGATGTCATGATGCCAAATCTGGATGGAATCCATGCTGTTTTAGAGTTAAGAAAGAAAAGCAATATACCGGTGATTATCCTGTCTGCAAAGTCAGAGGATACAGATAAGATCATGGGACTGACCATTGGGGCAGATGATTATGTGACCAAACCGTTTAATCCGTTGGAGCTGGTGGCCAGAGTGAAGTCCCAGTTAAGACGCTATTCGAAGCTTGGAAGCATGCCGGAAACCGGAAAGAATGTTTTAGTAAATGGTGGACTGGTGCTGGAGGATGATAAAAAACAGGTGACACTGGATGGAGAACCGGTAAAGCTGACACCGACAGAGTATAAGATCGTGCGGCTGTTTATGCAGAATATCGGAATCGTATTTTCCAGCTCTCAGATCTATGAGAGTATCTGGGAGGGAGATTCCTATGCAACGGAGAACATTGTGTCTGTACATATCCGCAGGATTCGGGAGAAGATTGAGATCAACCCGAAGGAACCGAAGTATATTAAGGTTATGTGGGGTGTAGGCTATAAGATGGATCATTTGGACTAGAGGAGGAAGGAGACTGCGATGCCGACTTCAAAGAAGGTTAAGAAAATCATAAGCATTATAGCACTTGGTTTTACATCTCTATGTATGTTTGCTGCCACCTGCTTCTTTGTTGCAATGGGCTGGCAGTTTGGCTATAAGGATCTGGACTGCAGGGAGTTCACCGAGACGCAGAAGTTCGCAGATGAACTGATGAATATACTGGCGGCATTGGATGGCGATGCTTATGTAAAGTCATGGCACGATATTCCGACAAAGAAGATGAACATGCAGTATGTGACGTATAATGATAGTCTGTATGTGACGAGGGAGCAGTATGTGTCACTGGAGCAGTTTCTGGAGGATGGAGGCTATCAGTATTCCACTTCAGACTACGGGATCGTAGATCTGGAGGCAAACGAGGATCCGGACTTTCATGCGGACTGGTATTCCATCAGCATGTCTGCAAAGCAGATCGACGACTGTAATTCATTTGTTGTTATGTCTAAGGAAGACTATATTGCACTGGCTATGGCATATACGAGCCCGAATGATCTGTCGGTTAACGGTTTGTCTGAGGCTGAGATGAAGGAACAACTGTCACTGCCGATAGAACTGCAGACGGACGGAGGTGCAGAAGCCGGAATAGACTCAACGGCGGCTGTAGCAGGTTCGTATATCGATAGTGAATTCGCAGCAAATTCCTATATCGGTTATCGGGGAGATGATATATTTGTATATTCTCCGGGAGACGATATGTTTTATTCCAGTCAATATGGCTGGTATACGGTGCCGGATCAGTTATATTTCGATGCAGATGAATTCTTTAATCTGGGTGATATCGATGTTCTGTTTCAGCCGTTTGCATGTCGGGCATCCATTCTGGAGCAGAAAGTAGGAAAGGACTATCTGTCTTATATGAGTGCGAAGATGAATCTGGAGTATGAACAGCGAAACATTGTATACTATATGAGTAACAGCAAGGCGGTATACACCAATGTCCGAAGTTTGGATGATTTGAAGAACTGTAAGGAATATCTGGAGATTCGACCGACGGATAGTGGTGAGTATACGGTTAAATGTGTCAACTTTACGAATTCCTATCTGACGGATGCGTTTGTAACGAAGCATATGCAGTGGATGGAAGAATTAAAACCGGGGAAGGTACTGTATGTCGGTATGTATATAACCTATCCATACACAGATACCTTTTGGAAGTGGAACCGGATATTTGAAAACTGGTATCCGTATACGATCCCGGCTTTGGTGATCGCCATTTTATTTGCAATATCGTCAATCATACTCCTTGTGCACGTGCTTCGAACTGCCGGTCGCGGCGAAAAGGGTGATCCACAGGTTTACTTAAACGTTGTGGATAAGTGCCCGATCGAACTCATGCCTTTGTTGATAATCGGAAGCTTTTTTGTATTACTCCGAAGTTCAGATGTATATCTGGGGCAGATGTTCTATGGTGGCAGTCCGGACATTGCCATGATGGCGGGAATTTATGTAATTTGTTATGTGGTGACGATTACGGCTCTGATGAGTATGGTTCGCCGCGGAAAGGCAAAGACGTTCCTGTCACAGAGTCTGGTTCGCTGGATCAGCCATGGAATGCGGAAACTGGTGACTGCGATCGGAAGACAGCGGAATCTGCAGGCACGGGTAGTAGAACTGTTTGCGTTGTACTGGGTAAGTATGGTTATACTGAGTGGAATTGTGCTGGCGGTAGGTAATAAGTGGATATTCCTTCTGAATATTATACTAATTATCGCTCTGAATATTTGGGTGCTGGTGCTTTTGCTAAAACAGGCAAAGGGCGAACAGGCGATACGGAACATTACCCAGAGTCTGGCGAATGGAGAACTGGAGATTCCGTATCCGAAAAAGAAGCCGATGAGCACAGAGCAGGAAATCATTGACAACATTACACATCTGAATGAAGGCCTGCAAAAGGCAGTTGAGAAGAGTATTCATGATGAGAAGATGAAGGCAGAGCTGATAACGAATGTTTCTCATGATATTAAGACACCGTTAACATCGATTATCAATTATGTGGATCTGATTAAACGGGAAAATGTAGAGAACGAAAATGTGCGACATTATATAGAAGTTCTGGATCGGAAGTCATGGAGACTGAAGCAGCTGACGGAGGATCTGGTCGAGATTTCGAAGATCAGCACCGGAAATATAGAACTGGAACGGGTTCCGATTGATTTTGGCGAATTGCTCCGGCAGTCGCTGGGAGAGTTCGAGGATAAGTTCCGGGAACATGAACTGCAAATGGTAGAAAACATACCGGAGCATGCACATATGATATTTGCGGACGGCAGGAGAACCTACCGGATTCTGGAGAACTTACTTCAAAATGTGTATAAGTATGCAATGCCCGGTACCAGAGTATATATAGATCTGGAACATGAAGAGCAGCAGATTCGACTGTCTATTAAGAATATATCACGGGCACCGCTGAATATCAGCGCGGATGAACTGATGGAACGGTTTGTGCGTGGAGACCAGTCCAGAAGTACCGAGGGAAGTGGACTGGGGCTGTCGATTGCACAGGATCTGGTTCAGCTTCAGGATGGAGAATTCCATCTATATCTGGATGGAGATCTGTTTAAGGTAGTGATCCTGTTCCGGGAATATATCAGTGACGCAGTGATCGATATGGAGGCGGAAAATCTGCTGACGGATGGGTCTGATCAGAAGCAGACCGAAAACGACAAAAACGAAAAAACAGAATAAATAAAAAAATGTGCCAATCCTGCCATGGATTGGCACTTCTTCATGGTATGCTTCCGATAGTTCGAACGGATCGTACATATGCGGTCAGGGAAGGAAAAGGAATAGGAGGAAGTAGATATGAAGAATTTATATGGTATTTTGGCAATTGGTGGATTTATGGTGACGATGCTTTGCTATGTACTGGCAGGGATACAGGTGGAGAAGAGTGAGCTTTTGATTACGTTTATGATCTGGCTTGGAATAGAGGGTGTGATGCATGGAGTCACTTGGATCGTTCGTCGATTTCATACTTCTCATCGTCCGCATTATCTCCGGTAGGATGAGTGTATGGGACATAAAAGAGAAGAAGCATCAACATGAGTGATCCGGATGTTGATGCTTCTTTTCGTCTGATTGGTTATGCCTGTTCTTCCTGTGTTTTCAGTTTCTTATAAATGTACTGGATGACATCTTTTCTGGTAATAATACCGATAAACTTCTTGTTGTCATCGACCACCGGAACAAAGTTCTGATTCGTAACCTTTGAGATCAGGTCCTCAATATCGGAGTTGATAGATACAGGCTCATAGCTTACGGATCGCGGAATTGTCAGTACATTTTCTGCCAGATCAGGGTCGGGACCGCCGGTCGAGATATTCTTAAAGTACCGGAGAAAGTCTCCCTCCGTGATCGTGCCGATATATTCTCCGCTATCAGAGATGATAGGGATGGAAGTATAGGTGTTCGCCTGAATCTGCATCAGTGCCCGGCGAATCGTGATAGGGGCCTCGATATAGTCGACCTCACTTTTTGGTGTTAAAAAGAATAATATATTCAATCGTTTGTAACCTCCCATAACATAAGATACCCACATTGTTATTATATAAAATTATTGAATGACATACAATGAGGAAAGCCATAATATTTTATGAAGTTTTTGTGATATTTTTGTTTGATTATGGAAGAAATGGTTGTGAATTGAGATGGGGTTTGATAAAATAAAGACGAGCTGAGGAGGTATGGTAATGGAAACAGATAATAGTTTGTTTAATCAGGGCGTTGATTATCTGGTTCAGGCAAGAGATGAAATCGTTGCCTGCAATGAACTGGATCAGCGGCAGAAGCAGCTTCATGAGAAGAGCGAGAAGATGAAGAGGGTTATCTCACAGGAGGATAAGTCGATTCATGATGAGATAAATGCAACGATAAAGAAGCGTAAGGGTGAAATCGAAGACTCTTATGACAAACAGTTGGATGACAGCCGGAAGAAGATGAAGCGGGCACAGGACGAGAAGAACAAGGAGAAGTCGGACCGGATCGATAAGCGGGTAGATGTGGAGACCGCGGGGGCAAAGGAGAAGTCCCGGCAGTTAAAGACCGAGATGAAGACGTTATTTAAGAAGGATCATGTTCCGGGATTTTGCCGTTCCGGGTTATACTATTCCCTGTTTATGCCGAAAGGATTCAAGGAGTTTATGCTCTTGTTTCTTATGATTATAATTGGACTTGCAGGCATCCCGTTTGGAATGTACATGCTGTTTTCAAAGGTGGTACTGGCCGGAAAGCCGATTGTAGAGGCATCTTATTTTATGACACTGGTGATTGCGATTACACTGGTGATCGTATTGGGGATCTATTTCCTGATCTTTAATCTCACAAAGGTACGCCATAGAGATACCATTGCAGAGGGACGGAAGATCCGGAATCAGATGCGGGCGAATGAGAAGAATATTCAGGCGATAAAGAATGCGATTAACAAGGACAAGGATGAGAGCCAGTACGAACTGGGCGAGTATGATGACCGGATTCAGCAGATTCAGGAAGAACTGGATCGGATCGCACAGCAGAAGCAGGGGGCACTGACCGAGTTTGAACAGCAGACAAAGCAGGAGATCATGAGTGAGATCAATGGCAGACGTCTGGGCAAGCTGGAAGACATGAAGCGGCAGCAGGAAGCAGTAGAGGCAGAGAGTGTCCGTGTAGCCGGAGAAGTAAAGCAGGCATCTCTGGCGATTACCGATAAGTATGCAAAGTATCTGGGTAAGAATATCTGTAAGGAAGAAGCACTGAATGATATTATTAGTATCATGGAGACCGAACAGATTGATACCATTTCGGAAGGTCTGGCGATCTATAAGGGAGAAGCTCCGCACAAGGGGCAGGAGCCGGAGGCATGAGGGTATAAACTACAGTAGAATATAGAAAGAAAAATGTCCCGGACGGAATCGAGTATCTGTCCGGGACATTTTGCGTGCTCCGCTTCTGTGTATGACGGTATTGTGACCTTTGATGGCTGGCCTGCCGGTGTCATGGTGCATGAAGAGAGGCTTCTTATTCCGTAGTGACGGCTTCCAGATCGGGGAAATAGTCTTCCGCATGATTGATACCCAGTGCGATGCAGTCAACCAGCTTCATAACGGTATAGAGCCGGGTGTTTTGGAGCAGAAATGCACCCGGACGCCCGGATAGGTTCACGATGCCGGTGATCGAGATGTCTCCGATCGAGGGAAGGTCTTTGGAGATGCCCTGCCCCGGTTTTAACGGCCCCTGACGAAGCGTGACATAGCCGATGTGGTCACGGGTTCCTAAAGAAGCATCAATCGCGATCACATAGGGATTCTGATAGGAGGAATAGATTTCGTCTACCGTTTCTTCCAGATTGATCGCATGTACGGGATGCTCCAGATTCCCATATATGATGAAGTTGTTGGCAGAGGCATGAAGCTGATGACCGACCAGCGGCCCCAGTGAATCGCCGGTGACGCGATCCGTGCCGATGCATAGAATAATGATGGGCTGCGTTGTCCGGCGGGTTGCGTCTACCAGATGATAAAGCTCTTTTCCCAGTGCCTCGTAGGCGTATTCATCAGATGCATTAAAGTATATCGTTTTTTTCATATCGAACACCATTTTACCTATTTTATTCAATCGTATAGATAGAGTATGAACGAATGTTATGGATTTAGACATGAGGCCTTTTGTCGGAGAAGAGGAGCACCTGTCAAAGAGGCGGGAGGCGATGGAGAAAGCATCGAATAACTATACAAATTGCGTATAAATATAGGATGGGGACGACAAAATTTGATAAGGAAACGGATTTCTCAGTGCTATGATGAAGCCAACAAGAAGGGGTTATCGGAAAGGCGGGAGAAACAGAAATGATAGAAGTAATATACGATAATGCAGGAGAAGAACAGCAGGGGGAGGTTCAGGGAATCCGGCTTCCTAAAAATATCCGGCAGATCGGCACTCCGCAGGGAAATCGGAGAATCTATGTAGAAGATTATGTAATGACCTATCTGAATCAACTGGCAAAGCCGGGAAGTACCTATGCCCGGGGAGCGATTCTTCTGGGGGAATATAAGCAGGTGGAAAATCAGGGGGTACTGTTCATTAGTGGGGCATTGGAGGCACAGAATATGGAACTGGATCTGGAGGAGATCGAGTTTAACAATGAGGTGTGGACCAACATTTATAATGAGGTAAAGCGATACTTTCCGAATCTGGAGGTGGTTGGGTGGTTTCTGTCACGAATGGGATTCTCCACACAGGTGAATGACAAGATTACAAAGCTGCATCTGGAAAATTTTCCGGGACGGGATAAGGCTCTTTATATGATAGATTCTTTAGAAGAAGAGGATGCCTGGTATCTGTATGATAATAACGGGCTGAAAAAGCAAAGCGGATATTACATATATTATACGCGGAATGATGCCATGCAGAGCTATATGATGGTACAGAATGATCATATGGTAGAAGCGGAAACGGATGTTGCAGAGCGGGATCAGGTCTTGCTGGAGAAGTACCGCAGCCGTCTGGAGGAGAAACGAAAGGGTGTTGTGAAAGAGCATAAGCCGGTGAGCTTTCTGTATGTAGCCAGCTCTCTTTTGACGGTAGCGTTTCTGGCACTGGGGATTACAGTGATCAATAGCTATGACCGGTTACAGAATCTGGAGACTGCATTTCATCGGCTGGATCTGATGACAGGAGCTGCGACGGAGGAAGACAAGACCAATATTATAACCGTAAATGCAAATGTAGGTACTACGGAAGCAACCGATGGAAGTACCGGAACAGAGGCTTCGTCCGGACAGGGAACGGCGGGGGATGCAGCAGGGGATGGAACGACAAATGATTCTGCAGCCGGTTCCTCCGCAGGAAGCGATGCGACAACAAGTACGCCGCCGACGACCGCTCCGACATCCGATCCGGCCGGCACGACATCCGATCCGACTACAAGTACAGATGGAACATCCGATACACCGGTATCGGCAGGTATGGCACCAAGATACTATACCGTTCAGGATGGAGATACGCTGTCCTCGATCAGCTATACGATGTATCATTCCATCTTGTATGTGGATAACATTATGGAAGCAAATGAGATGAAAAACGGAGATGAAATCTACGTCGGACAGCAGATTATAATACCGGCAATTCCGTAGTGGCAAAGGAAAATGAGGCGGAGGCATCTTTTCTGGGAAAAGAGGGTGGTTCTTCCTAAAAAAATATGATACACTTAACTGTAATATTGAGTTCTGCAAATGATGGAAAGAGAAGGAACAATCATGGCAAAAGAGAAGGTATATAAACTGAATACGGCAGTGGCAGAGGAGCCTGCAGAACAGGAACCGGTAAAGTCCGGCAGACGACATATGGGTGTGTGGATCGCTGTTTTGCTTATACTGGTGATCGGGATTGCAGGAGGCATCTTCTGGTATATATATACGAAGCGGACCTATGATGATTATGAAGTGCTTTCTCAGACTGCAAGCACAGATGCTACACAGATGTCATATGTGGCATACAATGGAAGTCTGATCAAGTACAGCAAGGAAGGAATCAGCTATCTGGACAAGGAGGGCAACGCCCTGTGGATGGAAAGCTATAAAATGAAACAGCCGATGGTAGTTGTGTCCGGAGAGTATGTTGCGGCTGCCGATATGAATGGAAATGCTGTATATATATTCAATAAAGATGGAAAGGTCAGCTCTCTTGAAACTCCGTATACCATCTGCAATCTGGACGTGGCATCGCAGGGAGTCGTAGCGGTTGTTCTTGAAAATGAGACTGAAAACTATATTGAGCTATACGATAAGTTCGGAGCAAGCTTAGTGGAGATTCGAACCACGATAGCAGATAGCGGATATCCGATGGACATTGCACTGTCAGAGGACGGAAGCAAGCTGGTTACCAGTTACATAACCATTGATGGGGTGACGGTAAAGAATTCGATTGCCGCGTATAATTTTGATGATGTAGGACAGAATGCGACCGATCGCCTGGTGGGCGGCTTTAATAATCTGGGCGATACGATCATACCAAAGGTGGAATTTTTGGATAATGATACGGTTTGCGCCTTCGGAGATAATCAGTTTGTAATATACAGTATGAAAGAAAAGCCGAGTGAGAAGAGCGTGATTACCGACTTCCGGGGAGAGGTGCAGAGCATTTTCTATAATAGCCGTTATATCGGAATTATAGAAAAGAATCAGGGAGACGGGGATTCCTTATATCAGATGCGGGTATTTGATACGAATGGCAATCAGCGGTTTTCAGAACCGATAGAGTTCGGCTATCGGAATATTTATGCAACGGAAGATGAAATATTTGTAATTGGTGCTTCGGAATCCAGAATCTATGATTTTCAGGGAAACATGAAGTTTGCCTGTGGTTTTTCACGGGAAGTGGAGAATATTGTTCCGACCGGAAGCCTGCATAAGTATATTGTGGTTTATGACGAGGGAACGGAAGTTATCAAACTGAAACGTGCAGCAGAAGAAGAAGAAGAAGAGGAAACCAAAACTACCGAGGCAGCTACGAGGGAACAGCAGACGGAACCGTAAAAGCAATGTCGAGAATGAACATATGGAATGTAGCATATTAGAGAACGAACATATGGAATGCAGTGTATTAGAAATGTAGCGAGAGAAATACTATGAGTGGAAATATATTAGGAATTGGAATCATTGTAATACTGGCACTGTGTCTTTGGAGGGGCTATGCACATGGCCTGTTTCGGACAGCCGTAGTAGTAGCTGCCTTTCTGGCAGCTATGTTTCTGTCCAGCCGTGCCTGCCCATATGTCAGTGATTTCTTACAGAAAAATACCAACGTGGATGAGAAGATCGGAAGCTATATCACCCGGCAGCTTCAACTGGATCCGGCACAGACATATGAAACGAAGAATGAGCAGATGATACAGATTGACCAACTGCCGTGCCCGGAAGCCCTGAAGCTGGCGATCGTGAACCATAATAATGCAGAGGTGTATACAGGGCTGAATGTACAGGGCTTTCAGGAGTATCTGGTACAGTATTTAACCTGCATCGTCCGAAACTGCATTGCCTATGTTCTGGTACAACTCTTGTTGACGGCGGGTGTAGTGGCACTGTTTTGTGTATCAAAGACATTATCGGAAATCCCGATTCTGCATGGAATCGATCGGGCCGGCGGTTTGCTTTTGGGCGCATTGGAGGGATTTGCGATTATCTGGGTTTTATTTATCTGTATATCGCTGATCGGAAATACGCCACTTGGTGTTCAGGCATATGCGCAGATATCGGGGAATCCGATTCTGAATTATCTATATGAACATAACTGGCTGCTGAATACAATCACTGGCATCGCGGGCCTGTTTTAATGGATCAGAAAAATAAGCAAAAATAATTGAAAAAAATTCAAAAAAGTTGTTGACAAGAGTAGGCGTGGGTGATATTATAGTCCTTGCTGACGCGGAAAGCCAAGTGATCAGCAAACAACAGAACCTTGATAATTAAACAATAAGACAACCCTGAAAATTCTAAAAGAATT
>UQBG01000019.1 GCA_900539185.1 uncultured Clostridium sp. | reverse complement strand
CATTCCTATTTGTCAATATATTTAAACAAATATGTTGTTATTAATTTTACATCTGTAAAAAAAGAAAAAGTACCCGACATCCATTCGGGTACCTTTTCTCCTATAAGTCAGAAAATAAATCCTGTCGATACTTTCCTTCCTGTAGCATCCGCTGAAAATTCTCTCGAACAACTGCTACATCCTCTCGATAGGTCATACCATACCATGAGTCTTTTGTACACAGCACTTTTACGCTTAACCTTTTTTCTGTTATCATCTGCTCAATAAAGACCGGAATCAAATACTCCGCTCCTAATGGGTTTTCTGGCACTTCTCTCTCAAAAAACTCCTCAAAGCCAGTCTGTAACATATCTAATACATCCGGTGTCAAGCCCCACATATTCATAGATACCAGAGAATCCGCATTTAAGCGAATCCCATTTGCTTCCGCTTCATCTGCAACCTTTACGATTCCCCTGGTTTCTATTATCTCTGTCAAATCATTCTGTTCATTCATCTGGCAGATTCCCCTTGTCACTCCGCCGTTATCTGACAGTGTAAGTAGCTGTATTCCCTCGATCATGCAGGAACAAAGGCATCCGATATATATATTCATAACACTGTCCTAAGTGATTTGTCCTGCTGTTCAGATTATGTGCATCACTGGCAATGATATCTACCCATCTCTTCCGAAGCAGTTTCCTGCAAACTTTTGTCTCTATACTATCTCCGAATCCTAAAACACTATTTGCATTTATCTGGATCATAGCCCCCAGATTCTGAAGTTCTTCACACAGTGCCGGCTTCTGTACCAGACACTGATAGCGTTCTACATGGGCAATCACAGGTATATATCCGGCAGATAATAACCGGCGGGTATATTCGTGTATATATGCATACTCCGTGTGAAAGGGAATACTCTGTCAGTACATATTCGGAGCTTGCAAGCGTGTAACACCTCTTATCCAGAAGTGCAGTCAGAATAACCGCATCGATCTGTTGTTTTTTGGCTTCCTTTAACATCGCTATGGATATCTCCAATGACTCTGCACCATCATCGACTCCGAACAATGTATGATTGTGAATATCAAGCATATTATTATCCCACTAGCTCTATTATCATTTTTTGTTTTCAACGCTTATAGTATATATTTTCATTGTTTTATTGTCATAGTCTATGTATAATTAATTGGCTCATCCAAAATAAATACACACAAAAAACCCCAAGCGATCTCTCACTTGGGGCTTTGCCTCGATTGCTATTTATACGATTTTAACCTCTTAGCTTTTTAACCGTATCCTTCAGGGACTGCTCAAACTGTTCTTCTGAAGAATTCTCAAAGATAATCAGTTCCTTGATATTCGTTGGTGCATTATAATTCTGAGATGCCACATATTCATCCCAGTGCTCCAGCTTCCATGTATCACGATCAGAATTTCTCTTAATCATTCTCTGATGACATACTTCGATATCTGTATTTACCCATATAACTACCAGTTCCGCATCCTTCTTCGTTAAACGCTCTCTCAGTTTATTCAGATAATCATCATCGCGAATCTCATCCGTAAAAGGTGCATTGATCAATACGGTGTCATTATATTCCAAAGCTTCCATTGCTATATCCAAGATCGCGTAATACTCATAGTCCCGAATTTCTCTCTGAAAGAAATCAGAAGAACGGTTATACTCCTCATGTGCAACTTTAAATATTTGCTTTGAAAGTACAATCAATGTATCTTTATCAAGATATACACAATTCGTTAATGCCTTCGCCAACTGTCTGGTTACATGAGTCTTTCCGCATGCTGGTGGTGAAGTAACTAAAATTAAGTGTTTCATTGTTGTCCCTCCTGGTCATTTATCCTAGATTCCATACATCCAAAATATTAGCATATTCTCCCCCTATATGCAAGGGAAAATACCGACATATTATTACTTTAATGGCGTCCTCCGCCACCGCTGTGGCCGCCTCCGCCTCCGCCTCCGCCACCGCTGTGGCCGCCGCCTCCGCTACTGGAGGTATCGATATGACGCTGCGTTGTATGCTTTGACAGAAATACATCCCTGCGGACCTTCACATCCGCAAAGCCTCCCTGCACATAGGTTGAAAGATCCGTTGTTTTTCCTGCCATCTTTTTCGTCACATTTACGATAATAAAGATCGCCGTTATAATGATTGGAAGCCAGATTGCCCAGGCATCCTTGATATGAAACTCCAGTACATTCGGACCTGTCATATCAGAAGTCAGATGGGCGATCATCCGGCGATAGCTTCGGTAGGGATTCGTGTTCGAATATTCCCACACATCATTTTCCAGTTCTAACAGCTCTCCCTGATTCAGATAAATATTATATGCCTTATCATAAACCGAATTCCCGGATGCTCCTCGATAAGACAGGAATGCAGACTCTGCATAGCCGTTCAGATCATACCAGTTATCTACATAGATTACACCGGCTCCGGTCGAATCTCCTGACCGTTCTGCACTGTTATGTCCATCCCAGCCAAACTTCCCATATTCATAGAAGTCCTCTGCAAAACGAATAGTCTTATTTTCGCTGGAATCATACGGATCACTTCCAACATTCTCATCGATCGTCACAATTACAATATCCAGCCCCAGCTGCTTTTCTCTCTTACTGATCAATGCCTCCAGCTTCTCTTCCTGTGCATCCGTCAGTACCTCAGCATAGTCGAAGACTCGCCGGTCTGTTGTACATACCGTATTATTCCGATCCCCTACCTCTGCACTTCTGGCTGCCAGCGAAATCTGACGATAGGCAAACGGCAACAGACCCAACACAGCAATTACACAGCAGAGGCCAATTAAAAACTTTATATATTTTTTCATATTAGAACACCTCCACAAAGAACTGTATAACCTGCATTAACAGAAGCAGTCCGGCCAGCATTGTTCCACCGGTAAACAGGATTCTTCCGGTACTCTTCGGCATCGTGCCATAGACCTTTCCGGTCTGTCCATTGATATAATACTCATAGTTCCTACTATGATACCGATATACATATTTCCAAACCGGCATGACTGCAAATTCACGTGCTCGCGGTTTATGAATGATCTGACTCTTCGTTGGCGACAGAGAATCATAACCCGTCAGGGTAGAATTCAGCCATTCTCTGGCATCCCGATCGGCTTTGGTTTTGGCTCTTACCTCCACCTCATCCGGTGTCTGGTTATAGGTTTCTGCCGTATATCCGGACAGATACTTTGCATCAAACCCTTTCAAATCTTCATATTCATATGGTTCCATCAGATCCATGATCTTGTCCGGCATCGCGATGGAAGCATCTGCCGGTATCCGGTTGAAGTCGATCTCCAGTTCACGCGCCACCTGATACTTCGATGTCTCCGTATACTCCGTATTCCCAGATCTCCAGGTACGAACCTTGGTACCGATTCCTTCCCAGATCGCCTCTGTATCATAGCTGTACATCCAGAACGGAACATAATCTCCCTCCAGATTCTCCAGCGTACGCTCAGATAAAAAATCATGTGGACAAAACAGCTTATCCTTAAACTCTTTTCGCAACAGTTCGGTTGCCTGTTCTTTTGAAAACCGAAACGGCAACACCAGATCCGGTCCATACGGATATGTAACCTTTTCATCAATAATGTTGTAAGTACCACAATACTCACACCGTGTTGCTGACGTATATTCATTTACCGTCAGCTTTCCGCCACAGGATACACAGATATACGAATCATTCTGCTTTACGATTTCCTCGGTATCCTGAGAATTACAGCTCGCACATATCATATGTTCGCTCTTAGGATCATATATGACATTGCCTCCACAATTCACACATCTAAACTGCATAATTATCTTCTCCCTATCCTATATTAATCTTCTGATTCCCTCTATGAGCAGTCCAGCGTTCCTGTCTGTATCTGCTCCCATATATGGGTATCTACTGCATCACGCTTGGGATTGGAACAGCCGGCAAGCATGGCTGCCATAACAAGCAGTACGCCCAGTAAAACGATACGCTTTCTCATCGATATAGCCTCCTCTTCTTCAAATAACTAAAAATTATTGTATCACAATTCAACAGTACAAGCAATCATGCATACTATATCATTGTAAACTTATCATTGGAGGCAATGGCATGAGTGATTTATCAGCAACTCAGTGTGGAGGAGGCTGCGGATGCGGCGGATGTGGTTCTAACATCTTTGGAGGCAGCAGCTGTTCCTGCATTATCATCATTCTGCTTCTGCTCTGCTGCTGCGGAAATGGAAACAGCTGCTACGGAAATAACGATGGATGTGGATGTGACTCCTGCTGGATCATTATCCTGTTACTGTTATGCTGTGGCTGTGGAAATGGCAACAACTGCGGCGGCGGATGTGGCGGATGCGGTGGTTGCGGCTGCTAATATAAGCGCTTCCGCCGGTGACAGGTAATCAGATTCCATACATCCCTGTCTTCTGGGAACTGTTTCAGTCTGTATGTAAACAGTTCCCATTTTTTCTGTAATTCCGTCCATGACCTCTGCATATAGTATGTATAAGGATATCGCATTTCCTATCAGCATTCAATGTCGAAAGGGGCCATATGAATCAACATTTCCGGCATCCACTGGATACGATTTACAATGATAATAGTCTTCTGCTTCTGGAAGCCATGATTCCCTATGTGGATCCCTCTCTGAAGCTGCCTCTGGTACTTCTTATCAAGATACAGGAACTGCAGATTCTCACCCGGATTCTGCAGAATCCAGCTCGTACAGATGCCTGCGGTCTGAACAAGGGCTCCGGCGATCCGGAACAAATGATGACAGTCCTGTGTCAGGCTATGGGGCTGGATCTTCCCGGGCAGCTCAAACAGGCACAGTCCATGATGAGCATGATGAATGCTATGAATACCGGAAAGGATTCCATGCATACGGAGTCCCCTCTGCATTCTGATATCGTAGAATCTGCCACAAAGCCAGAATCTGAGTCTAGAGCTGAGTCTGAGCCGTCTGATTTTGCCCGGGATGATATGGTCAATGCGATCCGTCAAATTCTATCCGAACAGGAGGTGATGACTCATGGATCCAAGTCAATTACGTAACATTCCCCCGGCTAAGCTCCGTATCATTTTGGATATCATTGAAGCCAGCCAGGGAAAGGGCAGTGATTCCATTCTTCCGCTTTTTATGCAAATAAATCAAAAAATGCAGCAGCAGGGCCTGCAGTTCACAAAAGAAGAATCCCAGTTGATTCTGGAACTGCTAAGATCTGTCCTGTCTCCCGATGAAGCAAAAAAGCTGGACATGATGCAGTCGATTCTGGAAAGCTGGAACCGGTGACTCATTTTTATTCCCACTCATGACGATCTTTATTGTTTACAGACATTTGATGAACATACCGCTCCAGTTCTTCCCGGCTGTCAAACTCAGACATATGACGTTCGATCCGCTCACGGGACACATTATCATATCCCTGCAGCAGGTCGTCCAGAATATCCGTGTCCCGTTTTTTCAGATTTGGGAACCCGGTCAAGGCTGCCATGAGTGCTGTATTCTGGAAAAGGAAATCGTTTTGAAACATAAAAATCACCTCACAGCTAGTATGCTCTGTGAGGTGATTTTTTATATTGTTATTTTTATACTGTTTTTTTAGCTGCATTCCTGCTGCTTTCGCATTCTACTTCTGTACGATATTTACAATCTTGCCCGGTACATAGATTTCCTTTACGATCGTACCCGTCAGCTTATCTGCGATGGTCTGCTTTGCCTTCTCCAGAACGGCTTCCTTCGTTTCATCAACCCCGATCGTTACCGTTGCACGCGTCTTACCATTGATCTGAACCGGAATCTCAACTTCATCATCCTTCATATCCTCTTCGTTATACTCCGGCCACTTCTGATGGAATACAGAATATTCTCCACCTAACTGCTCCCAGAGTTCCTCGCCGATATGCGGTGCAAATGGTGCAATCATAATAACTGCAGCCTTTAACGTCTCCTTGTCAACGCCTGTCTTCTTCGTTAAATCAACGAACTTATTGTTATACTCCATAAATGCACTGACTACTGTATTCAGACTAAACTGTTCGAATCGTGTCGTAACATCCTTGATCATTCTGTGACGCAGCTTGATCAGTTCCTTTGTTTCCGGAACATCCTTGTCTTTATTCGTCATTACCATTGTATAGAATCGATTAATAAACCGATATACACCGTCGATACCACTATCATCCCAGATGGAATCCAGTTCTGGTGGTCCGATAAAGAGTTCGTACAGTCTCAGTGCGTCACAGCCATAATCCCGTACCATATCATCCGGCGATACAATGTTTCCTAAAGACTTACTCATCTTTGTTGCCTGACCGGTCTCCCGATCCCGACCGCATACCATGCCCTGATTAAAGAGCTTATGGAATGGTTCATCAAAATCAATTACTCCGATATCATGCAGGAACTTTGTATAGAAACGGGCATATAACAAATGTAAAACAGCATGCTCCACACCACCGATATACATATCTACCGGAAGATACTTGTCCGCCTTCTCCCGGCTAACCAGTTCCTTATCATTCTTTGGATCCACATAACGCAGGAAATACCAGGAAGATCCGGCCCACTGCGGCATCGTATTGGTTTCTCTCTTTGCCGGCTTTCCACAGCATGGACAGGTTGTATTTACCCAGTCGGTAATATCTGCCAGTGGTGATTCTCCGGTTCCGGTCGGCTGATAACGTTCAACATCCGGAAGTAACAGAGGGAGCTGATCCTCCGGTACCGGTACAGCACCACAGTCCGGACAATGAACGATCGGGATCGGCTCACCCCAGTATCTCTGACGCGAGAATACCCAGTCACGTAGCTTATAGTTCGTCCGCTTCTTTCCAAAGCCCATCTTCTCGATCATCTCCGGGGCTTCCTTCTTCAGTACGGAAGACTCCATACCGTTCCACTCTCCGGAATTGATCATCGTGCCGGCCGCCTCTGTATAAGCCTCTGTCATATTTTCAATCTCCTTACCATCCTTGGCAATAACCTGGATAATCGGAAGATCAAACTTCTTTGCAAATGCAAAGTCTCTGTCGTCATGTGCAGGTACACACATAATCGCACCTGTACCATAATCTGCCAATACATAGTCAGACAGCCAGATCGGTACCTTTGCACCGTTTAATGGATTGATTGCATAGCTTCCGGTGAATACACCTGTCTTTTCCTTATCCTGCATGCGGTCAACATTGGACTTCATGGATGCATCATAAATATACTGATCAACGGCTTCCTTTGTCTCCGGTGTAGCCAGTCCTGCTGCCATTGCATGCTCCGGAGCCAGCACCATAAAGGTTGCTCCATACAGGGTATCCGGTCTGGTCGTATATACGGTAATCGTTTCTTCCCGACCTTCTACCTTAAAGTCAACCTCTGCACCATAAGATCGTCCAATCCAGTCAGACTGCATCTTCTTAACCTTTTCCGGCCAGTCCAACGTATCGAGATCCTCCAACAGACGATCTGCATATGCGGTAATCTTCAACATCCACTGTCTTAAGTTCTTCTTCGTTACCTCTGAATGGCACCGCTCACACTTACCATCAACGACCTCTTCATTTGCCAGACCGGTCTTGCAGGACGGACACCAGTTAATCGGCATCTGCTTCTCATAGGCGAGTCCCTTCTTAAACATCTGAACGAATATCCACTGAGTCCACTTATAAAAGTTCGGATCTGTTGTATTTACTTCCCGATCCCAGTCATAGATTGCTGCGATCTCATTAATCTGGCGTTTAATATTTTTAACATTCTCTGCTGTCGAAATGCTTGGATGAACCCCGTTCTTTATAGCATAATTCTCTGCCGGAAGTCCAAATGCATCCCATCCCATCGGATGAATCAGATAATATCCCTGCATCATCTTATAACGGCTCCATGCATCACTGATAACATAGCCTCTCCAGTGACCTACATGCAGACCATTTCCCGATGGATACGGAAACATATCCAGACAGTAGTACTTCGGCTTCTTACCGTCATCTACATTGATCGGATGCTCTTCCCAACCCTTTCTCCACTTGCTCTCGATTGCTCTGTGATTATATGCGATAGCCATCTTCTATCCTCCTGATACTGATATCTGTTACTAAGTTACCTTTATTCATAATCCTCATAATCGTCATACATACCATTCGCATAATCATTCAATATGTTTCGATTATTCTGACGTTTCTGCTTCTGCTGTGGACGGGTACTCTCCGTCTTGTTCCGTTTGGACTCCTTCTTCTTAATCGTCTTCTGCTCCCGCTCCAGACGCTTGATGGTTTCCATTTTATCTGTCTGTGGCTCCTTTGGCTTATCCGAACTCTTCGGTCGTGCAGAACGGAATACCTTCTTTCCATCATCATCGTCCTTATCCTTGGAAAAATTATTATATCCGCCGCCATAGGATCCCCGGTTGTCTCTTGGCTTATAACCGCCACGGCCATTCTCTCTGGATCGGTAGTCGCCTCCCGACTGTCCGTCCCGGCCTCTGCCTTCACCGCTTCTTCCGTTTCCTCCGCGATAACCTCTGCCTTCCTGTCCGGACTGTCCATCCCGATTATCCCGGCGACGATACTCTCCGTTATTCTGACTTCCTCTTGTTCGGTTATCGTTGTTTCCTCTGCCTCGATTATCACCATTTCCCCGATTATCTCTTGCGTGATACTCTCGAATATTGCGACCTTCTCCCGAGACTCTGCCCTCTGTGTCTCTTCTTTCGTGACCGTTGTAAGAACCTTGCGTTGCCACCTTGTTTCTCCTCTCGTTTTCCTATGTAACTAAAAAGCTGCTTGCGCTTTCACTCTTTCCATTTTAGACAAAAACCGCATAAAGTCAAGCAAAATATCGCTATTATTATTGCCTCCGCATCGGTTTTCTAGTATAGTATCTTAAAAAGGAGGTTCTTTGATTATGAGCAAACAAGCATCCAATCATGAAAACGATACAAATCTATATCTGGGAGATGAAATGGAGGATACGATCACACTGGAACTGGATGATATCCAGGTAGAATGTGGAATTATCGCCAGTTTCCCGCTGGATAATAAAGATTATGTTGCTTTACTCCCTCTCCAGCCGGTCGACGGCCTGGATGAGGATGAGATTCTATTATATGCATACACCAGAGACGGTGAAGATTTTCAGCTTCTGGAAATCACCGATGATGATGAATTCGATCGCGTCGCCGATGCCTTTGATGAGCTTTTAGATGAAGCTGCTTTTAACGACATGGAGGAGAACTAAGTTCTCCTCCATGTCGATTGGTTCTTCTTTTCCGCCCGGTTTCTATACCCGGATCTTCTTATGGAATAAAATCGTAATCGTCGTTCCCTTTCCGCTCTCACTCTCTAACTGCATTTCAGCCTGATGCTGACTGACAATATGCTTCACAATTGCCAACCCCAGACCTGTACCGCCGGTTGATTTGGAACGACTCTTATCCACCCGGTAAAACCGTTCAAATATCCGGTTCTGATGTTCCTGTGGAATCCCGATTCCCGTATCCTGAACCACCAGTTTTACCTTCCCGCGCTCCGGAATATCCCGAATCGTTATTCGAACGCTTCCACCCGGATTATTATATCGGATTCCATTATCGCAGAGATTATATATCAATTCCTCCATCATCTGCTGATTTGCCTCTATCACACAACTGGCTTCCCCATCGATCTGCACATGAACCTGATGTTTTTCAGCCGTCAATTCCAGCATATTCACGCAATTATCTGCTACCGTCCGAATATCGACCGGTCCAAACGGCACCGTATCCGGATCTGAAATATCAAGCTGTGAAAGGCGTAGAATATCATTGATCAGGGTTAACAGCCGTTGTGCATTCTTATGGATTTCCTTTGCAAACCGCTCGACATCCTCTCCCTTTGCCATTCCATTTTCTATCAATTCGGAATAGCCGGATATCGATGTTAACGGTGTCTTCAGTTCATGCGACACGTTTGCAGTAAACTCCTGTCGCATCTGTGCGCTTCGCATAATATCTTCATGCTGCTTCCGGATCGTATTTACAAATGGCATCAGCTCCTTATAGGCTGTCGTCCGATCAACCGCATCCATGTCCTCTGCCATCCGTTCCATCGGTCGAATAATACTTCTGGTCAAAACGGAAGAGAATATAATACTCGTGCTGACCAGAATCACCACGATCAGACAGATCAACGGAAACACCTGTGAAAGAACACTAAAAAAGCTCTCTGCCTCCCGGGCCACACGCAGCACCCGGCCATTCGACAGCAGAACTGCATAATAAAAGGTACTCTTGTTCATTGTATCCGAACGTCGTACCTTACTTCCTTCTCCCTGTGCCAGTGCCGTCTGAATCTCCGGTCGATCTTTATGATTATCCAACGTCTCTGCATCTGTCTCGTTATCATATAGAACCGTTCCATCCACATCGACCACTGTGATTCGAATCTGATCTTCTCCCGCCAGTTCAACCTCACGGGATGCATAGTCTTCTGCTTCCACGGTCTGCTCCAGAGTGTGTGCATATAATCGCAGACTGTCCAGTACTTCCCGCTGCTGAATTCCATAGTATACGATCGTCGTCACAACCAGTGTCAGTACAACCGCACTGACAGATAAGAGTATGTATAATGTATTAATCTTCTTTTTCATAGATCTACTCCATAATATACCCTACATTTCGTACCGTTTTGATTCTTCCTCCGGAGTCCTTCAGTTTCTGCCGCAACGTCTTTATATGCATATCCAGCGTTCTGGACTCTCCTTCGAAATCTATTCCCCAGATTCGCTCCATGATCACATCTCTGGTCATTACGATTCCGGCATTCGTCATTAACAGCTTCAGAAGTTCATATTCCTTAAACGTCAGTTCGCACACCTGATCCTGTACGGTTACCATGTGTTTCTCACAGTCAATCGATACCTCTCCTATCGTCAGATGCTTTTCTTCCTGTGTTCCCTCGGTTCTTCTCAAAACTGCCTTCACGCGTGAAATCAGCTCCATAACCCCAAATGGCTTTGTTATATAATCGTCGGCTCCCAGATCCAGACCCTTTACCTTGTCCAGCTCTGTTGTCTTTGCTGTCACCATAATCACCGGAACCTTTTTGGTATCCGGCATACTCCGAAGCTTCTTTATGATCTCCAGTCCGTCTTCGTCCGGCAGCATGATATCCAGCAGCACCAGCTGTGGCTGCTTCACTGCAATCCGTTTATAGAAGTCTTTGGCACATTCAAACTCTTCTATCCGATATCCGCTGTTTTGTAATGCAAAATGTTCGATTTCACGGATATTTTTATCATCTTCTACGATATAGATCAGTGCCATTTTGACTCCTCCTTTTTACTTTCCGTTATGGGAGCATGTATTTTTCCGTATATTTTACCAATGCCTCATGATATTGAGAATCCTCACCCTTTTCCAGATTCTCCACATATTCGTGGGATGCATATGCGTCATCCGGAATCTGAATCAGACTGATTGCAATATTCGAACAATGATCGGCTACCCGTTCAAAGTTTGTTGTAATGTCCGAAAGTACAAATCCCAGTTCAATCGTACACTTTCCCTTCCGTAATCGTTTTACATGTCGCTTCTTGATCTCATCATTCAGTCCGTCTACGACCTCTTCCATCGGCTCCACTTCTTTTGCCAGAACCACATCCTCTGTCTCAAATACCTTAACCGATGTATCTACAATCTCCCGGATCAACCCTGCAAATACAGTAATTTCCTCCTCTGCCTTCTTGGAAAACTTCTGATCCTTTGTATACATCTCTTTTGCCGACTGGCAGATATTCAGTGCATGATCCGAGATTCGTTCAAAATCACCGATACAATGTAACAGCATTGATATCGTATGGCTATCCCGCTCCGTCAGACTCTTACTGCTCAGTTTCACCAGATAGTTCCCCAGTTCATCTTCATATTCGTCGACCATGCTTTCCATCTTGCGGACCTCTTCCGCCTTCTCTTCATCATACCGCTTCAAGAGATCCATCGCCTGGAACAGTGCCTGTCTGCATAGCTCCGCCATCTTGACCGCTGCATTCTTACATTGCGCAGTTGCAATCGGTGGTGTATCCAGAAATCGAACATCCAGTACCGGAATATCCGACGTACTTACGACTGCATCTGTCTTTTCCTCCGGCAAAGTCAGATAACTCAGCTTTTCCAATACACCGGAGAATGGCAATAAAATCGCTGTTGCAAACATATTGTATACACTGTGAATGATCGCTACCCCCAGTGCTGTTGCCGGTGCATCCAAAAACTCAAAGTGAACAAATGCGTTGACTGTATAAAATAATACCAGGAACACAACGGATCCGATGATATTAAAGTATAAATGAATCAGAGCAGCCCGCTTTGCATTTCGATTTGCTCCGATACCGGAAATAATGGCTGTAATACAGGTTCCGATATTCTGTCCCATAATAATCGGTATCGCCATCCGGTAATCCACTGCCCCCGTAATGCAAAGTGCCTGCAGAATACCAACCGATGCGGAGGAACTCTGGATCGCCGCTGTTAAAAGGGCACCTGCAATCACACCTAATACCGGGTTCGTAAATGCCGTCAGAATCGAAGTAAACTCCGGCACATCCGCTAACGGTGCAACTGCCTCACTCATACTGGTCATACCAAACATTAATACCGCAAATCCTAACAGAATATTGCCGATATCATGCTTCTTTTCCTTCTTTGAGAACATCAACAGAATAATTCCGACCAATGCCAGAATCGGAGTAAAGGACTCCGGCTTAAACAACTGTATCCAGAAGTTGTCACTCTGGATGCCTGCCAGACTTAAGATCCAGGAGGTAACCGTTGTTCCGATATTGGCACCCATGATGACTCCGATTGCCTGAGACAGTTTCATAATTCCGGAATTTACAAAGCCGACAACCATAACCGTTGTCGCAGATGATGACTGGATAATCGCCGTCACTCCGGCACCCAGAATCACCGCATACAGTTTGTTTGAGGTCAACTTCTCCAGAATCTTTTCCAGCTTACCGCCGGATGCCTTTGTCAGACCATCGCCCATTACGTGCATTCCGTATAGGAATAATGCAAGTCCACCAATCATCGCTAACACATTAAATATGCTCATCTCGATTAAAACTCCTCTAATTCTTATTGTTTTTCACTGGACTTACATGTTTTATATCTTACAGTTGCCATGTAAATGATACTTGATATACGGGTAAAGTCCATGTAAATTATTACACACTTCTCATAGTTTTTTCAAGCCTATAACCATAAAAAGTTGTTATCTGTCGAAATAAAGTCCACATTATGAATAAACAATACCTGGGTAATCCCCTCTTGTTCCATGAATTTTCCCACATCTTCATGATAGTATCGCAAATCCATCATATAGATATCGGAATAATCCGCTGTCAGAAACGGAACCAGATCATTTGCATAAGAATCCTTTATCACTAATACCTTCTGTTGATTCCCGCTATTACTTTCAATATGAACCAGTGGATAGTTTCCGCCAAAATACATGGCATACTTATCCTTGCGGGTTGCATAGTCCATATCAATCATGGTATCGGTGGTCCGATTTTCCGATACGTAGGTCACCTGATAGCTTCCCTGTGGATCCTGATAGATCGTCATCTCGTCCGGCTCCTGTGAAAACAGTGGCACTTTTGAATACAAAGAGCCAAAAAAAGGTTCCTCTACTGTAAATGGCTCATATTGATCCAGCCCCTTTGTTTCGATTCCCAGTTTCCTGCATAGTTCCGTATAGCCGTAATAAGCCCCAAGACTATTCCAATGGTGATCTGTCTTATAGTATATCCCTTCCTCCTTATGTTCTTTCAGAATGGCACTCGCATCTATAACTGTTACGTCCGGTTCTAAAGTACTTTGAATCTGGCTGATCACAGTTGCCTGAGAATAGGTCTCCGCAAACCGTGGCAGCTTCTCCGGGTATATCTCATTTACATTTGGCACAATCAGAAGACGCATATCCACTTCCGGATGCTCTGCTGCAAATCCCCGGATATAGTTTAAGTTTGCATTCAGTTGATCGCCCGGTTTCTGATAGTCCTGTATCAGATACTGATCCTTTCCGATATAAACCTGATTCACTCTGGATATTCCCACCGCATAATTTGCGGCAACATTCGTTTCTACCAGCAAATCCTTTCCCAGAATCTGATCCGCCGTATAGGTGTCAAACTTCGCGGTATAATCACCATTCAGCAGGTCCTTCCATGAAAACTCCGGCCGCGTCGTCAGATACCGGTTCTCCATCTCTGAGAATTCCCTTTGCGGATATACAATATAACCGATTCCAAAAAAGGCAATTACCATTATAAATACAACGATCTCAATTTTATTTCGCATGGTTCTCCCTCCTTAGAATCGAAAATATAAAAACGGATTAAAGGCATCACTTGCCAGATGACTGGTTGACAGTAACAAAACCACCAAGATCCCTGCCACCTCTGCGATGATCTGCACCGTTCCTCTTGCAGATACCGGAATCCGTTCTCCGATCCGGTGAATCAGCCGTTTAGGCAGTTCTGTCGATGCAACAGCCATAATCAAAAACATAGCCAGATAAGCAAGTACATAGTAACTCGTACCGGAACTCCATAATGGGATTCCGCCCATGCCAAACATGCGTTTTAATACCGTTCCCAACCGGCTCAGAGAATCATAGGAGAATATCACCCAGCTCAGATTAATCAAAAATAACGCATAGATATGTTGGACGACCTTCGGTAGCCGTGCCAATACCTTTGACCATCCCAGCTTCTCAATTGCCAGTATAATGAAGAAGTACAGTCCCCAAAGAATAAAGTTCCATGCCGCTCCGTGCCAGAATCCGGTCAAAAACCATACAATCAGCATATTAAGAATCATCCGACCGGTTCCCTTTCGGTTTCCACCTAACGGAATGTAGATATAATCCCGAAACCAACTGCTCAATGACATATGCCAGCGTCTCCAGAAGTCCGTAATGCTCACAGACTGATACGGATAGTCAAAGTTCTCTAAAAACCGGAATCCAAACATTCTTCCCAGTCCGATTGCCATATCTGAGTATCCGCTAAAGTCAAAGTATATCTGAAACGTAAATGCGATCGACGATAACCAGTACAGACCAACCGTCACCTGACTATCGCCCATACCACCAACCAGATCAAAGACGCTTCCGGCCGTATTGGCAAGCAGTACCTTCTTTCCCAAACCAATCACGAATCTGCGGATGCCCTCCGCAAACTGATCGATACTTTCCTGCCGATTCTGCAGTTCTCCCTCTACCGTCTGATACCGCACGATCGGTCCGGCGATTAACTGCGGGAACAGACATACATAGGTTGCCAGTGTTAAGATATTCTTCTGATATTTCACCTCTCCCCGATAGACATCGATCGTATAGGACAATGTCTGAAAGGTATAAAAGGAGATTCCAAGCGGCAATGCCAGTTTTAAAAGCGGAACGGAAAATCCCGCCAGCTTCCCGACTGTCCCATTCAGATTGGTCAGAAAGAAGTTACTATACTTAAAATATGCCAGCATACCGATACTAAATAGAATCGTGCCTATCACCGCAGCCTTTGCGCCCCGTTGATTTCCCTTCTCTTTGCATCTTCCACACAGGATTGCCAGAATATAATTTACCAGAATCGTTGCAAGCATAACCAGAAGATACCGAATCTCACCCCATGCATAGAACACCAGACTGGCTACCAGTAGTATGATATTGCGAAACCGTTTCGGACATAAAAAATAGAGTCCCAATACAATCGGCAAAAATACAAATAAAAATGTAGTTGTAGAAAACAACATATCTAATTCCTCATTCCTTCTATTTCATCTCTCATCATATATGAATTCCTTCCAAATAACAATGAAGTTCTGATATCTTTACTAAACCATTAACAGGATAACAACCCCTGCTCCAGCACATAGTCCAGATGAAAGGTTTTGGTTTCCCCGGACGCCTCAAAAAAGATACTGATTTTTTTTGTATTTACATACGTAATCGTACCCTTCCCATATGTCCGATGTCTGACTGTTGCTCCTGTCTTTATGCCGGATCGGTCCAGGCGGATCTCATTTACAAATCGTGATGGTAATACCGGCTTTCCATACTGCTCTTTTCGCACATACAGGTGAAGATATTCCTTTGCTCTGGTCACTGCCACATAGAACATTCTGCGTTCTTCTTCCAGATCTTCATTTTTCACAGCCTTTTTATAAGGGCAGATTCCCTCATTGGCTCCCAATACAAATACCACCCGGTATTCCAGCCCTTTTGCGCTATGCATGGTTGTCACCACCACAGCATCCTCCTGCCGATTTAAATGTGCCTGCTTTTTTCGCTGTTCCTCCAGACGTTCTCCATATTCCCGAATGTGCTGAAACCATGCTTCATAGCTCTTATACGGCCTTGCCATTACCTGCAGTTCTTCCAGTATATCATAGAGTTCCTCCGGCTTCATCCGGTGCTGTTCGGCGTACTCCTTCAGAAACTCATCATATCCGACTCCTTTTCGGATATACTGAATCGCCTCATACGGCGTCATCTTTTGCAGCCGTTCCATGTCCGTATTCAGCTTTTCAAGATTCTCAACTGCCCATTTCTTATCCTGTACCTGCTCCAGTATCCGATCAGTATCAACCAGACTGTCCGACAGCCACTCTCTCCGCAGATACCGTTTGGGACGATTCCAGATCAACAGGTAGTCTGCCCGCTCCCGGCTGCCCATGGCGATTCGAACATAAGCAATGATCTGTCGGGCTATCCAATGTTCATAACAGTTTGGCAGATGATCCCGCATCTGAAACGGAAGATTATACTCCATCAACTGTCCTACCATCTGACGGGCATCCATATTCGTCCGAACGATCACTGCCATTTCGCGGTATGGAATCCCCTTCGCCTGATATGCCCGGATCCTTTCCAGAACATCATGGCTCTCCTCCCGATTGCTCTTCAACTCATGTATAACAATCGGATGCATATAGGGTTGTTCACTCTGAATATTCTTTGCAAATCGTCTGGTATTATTCCCGATCATCCGAAGTCCGCCTTCTACAATCTCACGACCGGAACGATAGTTTACATTCAGGAGGATCCGCTTTGCCGTAGGATAATCCTCCGGAAATCCCAGCATAATCTCCGGTCTTGCTCCTCGAAACCGATAGATTGACTGGTCATCATCGCCTACTATAAACAGATTTGCCGGCTTTCCTGCCAGCATACGAATAATCTCATACTGGATTCGATTGATGTCCTGAAATTCATCAATCAGTATGTACTGATATTTTTTCTGCCACATTGCCAGAATATCCGGCCGTTCCTTTAACAGTTCATAGGTATACACCAGCATATCATCGAAATCGATCCTGCGTTCCTTTTGTAGCCGTTCTTCATATCGTTGATAGACGCTCCGAAATTCTTCTTCTCCACAGCTGGTGCTATAGTAATGCTGCAAATCTATATATTCACTCTTTACAAGGGTGATCTCCTGCATGATCTGCCGGATGAATTCCTCCTCATCCTCATACTCCAGTTCCATCTCCTGAATGATCCCTTTAAGGATCTGCCGCTTTCCATCCTCGGACAGCACCTGTTCCCCACGATATCCATAGGCCCGGCGCAGAATCTGAAAAAATACAGAATGAAAGGTACCAAAAGTGCAGGGAGTGGTTACTCCCTGCATCATGTTTAGAAATCGCTCTTTCATCTCTCCCGCTGCTGCTCTGGTAAATGTAATAACCAGAATATGCTCGGGATGGATTCCCGCCTGTTCAATTAGGTAACGCGTCCGGCAGGTAATAACCGTAGTCTTTCCGCTTCCCGGTCCTGCTAAGACCAGACATGGTCCGTCTACATGCTCCACTGCCTCCCTCTGTGCCTGATTTAATTCCATTTACTGATTCGCCTGCGTTAGCTTCTGAATACCGATTTCGATTCTGCGCAGGGATTCTTCCTTTCCAAGTATCTCCATAATCTCAAAGGCTCCACCCGGCGTTGACTGCTTTCCGGATACAGCGGTTCGAACCGGCCAGAGTCCGGTTCCATTCTTAATGCCCTTATTGGCAATATATTCCATCAGACAGTCATGCAGTGCATCCAGACTCCAGTTATCAAAGTTCTTCAGAATCTCATACTCCTCCTGTAAGATTTCCAAAGAATTCTCCAGATTCGTCTTCATTTTCTTATGACAGTACATCTCAACATCATAGTCCGGAAGTGTTTCAAAGAAATCTACCAGATCCTTTGCATCCGGGAGAATCTCCATTCTTGTCTGAATCAGTGGACAAATCTTATCAAAATCCAGATCCTTTGTAATCACTTCCTTCAGGTATGGTGTTACCAGCTCCTGAAACCGCTTCGGATCCATAGCCTTTAAGTATTCTCCGTTCATCCACTTCAGCTTATTAATATCAAATACGGATGGTGACTTATTAATCCGATGATAGTCAAATGCCTGAACCAGCTCATCCAAAGAGAATATCTCCTGATTATTATCCGGACTCCAGCCCAGCAGTGCTACATAATTCACAACTGCCTCAGATACAAAGCCCTGTTCGATCAGATCCTCAAAGGATGCATGTCCGCTCCGTTTACTCAGCTTCTGATGATTTTCATCGGTAATCAACGGACAGTGGATATACTTCGGCTCTTCCCAGCCGAATGCCTGATACAGCAGCGTATACTTCGGTGATGATGAGATATACTCATTTCCCCGTACTACATGTGTGATTCCCATCAAATGATCATCCACTACATTTGCAAAGTTATACGTAGGGAACCCATCGGACTTAATCAAAATCATATCATCCAGCTCGCTATTCTGAACCGTTACATCTCCGTACAGCTCATCATGGAAGGTTGTCGTACCCTCTGTCGGACTGTTCTGGCGAATAACATATGGCACACCTGCTGCCAGTTTCGCCTCTACCTCTTCTTTGCTCAGGTGCAGACAATGCTTATCATAGACTACGATCTCCTTTGTCTCGCCACTCTCTGTCGTAATCGTCTGCCGCAGAGACTCCAGACGCTCCTTGTCACAGAAGCAGTAGTACGCCTTGCCTTCTGCAATCAGCTTCTTTGCATACTCCATATAGATTCCCTGTGCCTGTCTCTCACTCTGCACATACGGTCCCACACCGCCGTCCTTATCCGGTCCTTCATCATGCTTCAAGCCGGTCTTTTCCAGTGTCCGATATATAATATCCAGTGCCTCATCTACAAACCGCTCCTGATCGGTATCTTCGATTCGCAGAATAAAGTCTCCGCCCTCATGCTTGGCAATCAGGTATGCATACAATGCGGTTCTCAGGTTTCCTACATGCATCCGGCCGGTCGGGCTCGGTGCAAATCGAGTTCTAATCTTTCCCATAATGATCTCTCCTACTCTGTTTATAGAAAAGGAGCTTTCCAGATCTCTCTGTAAAGCTCCAGCTTACTTCCGAATTATTTGTTTGCTCCACAGCAGAACTTAAACTTTTTGCCTGAACCACATGGACATGGATCATTTCGTCCTACCTTCGGTGGCTTTACTACAGTCTTGGAAGTCTTTTCCTTACGATACAGTGCCTTTTTCTGTTCCGGTGTCAGGATATTGTCCCACTCCTCAAGTGTATACAGCCATTCTGCATTGCAGCCCACCATATTCATATATAGCTTCTCCGGATCGATATCAATAGATACCTGTGTGTCTGCTTCCATCTCATCGATATTATTCGGAGTCTTTAAGCTCTCATCAATACCATCCAGAAAACCAACCATCAACTGTAAGGTTGTCTCATACTTATCTGCCAGTTCCTGTACCGTTCCCTCTACTACTTCTTCCGGGTTCTTTAAAAGCTGCTGATAAATCCCCTTTTCTACATTAAAATAATTCAACCAGAACTGCTTTCCTTCCGGTGTTCTGTCGTCTAAGCCATAAGCGTAATCACGCCATTCCTTCAATAAACTCATTTCCTCGTCCTCAACTTTCTCTTTTTGCATATTAAAGATATATGATTCGTTTGCTCTCTTTCACTTCGACTTTCCCAGTATAGCAAACCTCACCTCATATTTCAACCACTTTTACCGTTCCCAGTCCCACTTCATTGCCCGCTTCCACTCATCCTGATGACTGTCATACGTTTCTTCCAACCATTCAATGGCAGCTTCTCTTCCTTCTTCACTGAGTGGAAATCGTTTCCGTGTCTTTTCTTCCTCCGGCGTTGCCTCGTAGGAATAAGGTTCCTTCCAGACAACAGCCTCCAGAAAGCCCTCTTTTTCTTCCTTTTCCTCACCATCTACGAGTTCTGTATGGATTTCTTCAACCTTCCGGAATAAAAAGCGCATTCCCTGATAGCTTCCGCTCCACTTCTGCTTCTTATAGTATTCCAGCGGCATATATTCTGTTCGTTCCAGCATGATGCTACCTCCTTCTGCCTGCTTTCCGGTCAGACAATGTCAGGCATCCCCTTTCATAAAAGCACACAGATCCGCATATTCTTCCTTCATCCGGTCATACCCATGCTGATAAAATTCTTCCCGCTTTGACTCTCTGCTTTCAAACTTGCTGATACATGGCATCTTCGGCCGGATAATAAAGATCTTGCCTTCATCCGATAAGCGTTCCATCTCGTCCTTCTGCTTCTGATATACATCTGCCCGCTCTAACAGTGCTTTTGCAAATGCCGGGTATCGTTTGCCATACGCCGCATTTATAAAGAACTTATACTTATTATAATCCGTAGGTGTTTCATTGCCCGTCTTCGTCATAATGATTACGACTTTATCACAGCCCTTTTCAAATGCCCGGTTATAAGGGATCGAGTCCACCAGACTTCCGTCCATATAATCATGTCCATCCAATTCTACCGGAAGCGAAAGAATCGGTACCGAACAGGACGCTTTTACCGCTGTCAGGGTATGCTTGTCGTCTCCCTTTCCATTGATGTACTCCGCCTCTGCCGTCTCACAGTTTACTACTACGATCTCATGCTCGATCGGATTCTCCTTATGTGCCTGAAAATCATATGGAAATGTCTTATATGAAAATTCAAATATCATCTTATCCAGATTCAGATAACTTCCCGTACGAATCAACTGCTTTAGTCCATAATAGCTATCCTTGCGTCCCGGACTAATGATGGTCTTCGTTCTGCCCTTCTGATGAGACAAAAAGTTCATCATGTTACCGGCTCCGGCCGATACACCGGCTATATAATCAAATGTTGCATTCTTATCCTGCAGGTAATCCATCGCCCCTGCTGTAAATAATCCCCGGAGAGCTCCGCCCTCCAGCACCAGTCCTGTCTTCATTCTATCAACTTCCTTATCACATGTACCTCTCGGATTCAACCTACATTATCCTCATTCTCATAAAAAAAATCAAGCAATTTCCCAAAGTTTATATTTTTTTCATGGTGTCGGATCCTTCCGGTATCTCCTCATATCTCAGCCCTACCGCATGCCATACATCAATATCCCGATCCGGATCATATACTGCACATATGCGGATATGACCAAACAGTTACTGGCAAATATAATGCCGCCTGCTATCACATGAAAGGTTCTCTTCTTTTTATCCTCTTTCAAAATCTCTGTTCGGATAATCGGATAAGAAGCCGGTGCCGATAACACGGAAATTGCCGACACCTGAAATCCCTTGACCCCCCGCATGATTACAAAACAGTCAACCAATAACAACAGTAACGGGATTCCTATGAATACCGCAAATAGAATCGATGCCGTCAACATATGCTCCATACACCCGATGAGTTCCTCTATCGTATAAATATCGGACGTCGGATAGAACCATCCGCCGATATTAAAATATAAAAAACATGGAAATACAATGCACCCAAGAATATTCGTGCATTCAAACAGATATACCAGTACCGGATTTCGCTTCATATGTGTTTCTCCCCTATTCCTTCCTCTCCATTCGCCTGAAGGCATCATCAGCTAACCTGAGTATATCACAGACCGATTGCCCGCACAACCGATTGTACTTTCAGAAGTATTTTCATGTCAAACGTCTGCAATTTCAAAACTGGAAAAGGTCCCGGCGGGGAAACCGGGACCTCATGGATAAAGGGGAGGATCGTAGGTCTTTTCTATTCGAAAAGAGCTTACGCTGTTTGTCGAATCGGTATTTCCTCATCGACTAGTTATAGTATATCCGCCTTTCATCCTTTTATACATTTCACAAATAATTCTTTTTTTGACTGTGAAACTCTATTCTTCTGCCTTTTTCTTTACTGCTGCTCCCTCCAGATTGATCGCACGCCGAATCGGAATGGACAAACCGTAAGCAACTGCGATTGAAGCCACATCCTTTACGATGTACGGAACAACCGCCAACATCATAGCCTCTATAAAACTGCGACCGGAAATCAATGCAAACTGGAAGGTTCCGCATACATAACAGATTACCAGACCAACAAGGCCGAACAGAATCGCCAGCCACTTGTGCTTTACAACATCAACCATTCCACATGCAAAGCCAAGGAATAAGAATCCCCAGATATACCCTCCGGTTGGTCCCGTGATTGCGGCGATTCCCGCATTTAACCCTGTAAATACCGGGACTCCGATTATTCCCAACAGAATATACACGAAGATAGATAATGTTCCCTTCCATCTGCCCAGGCAAAAGCCTGCCAATGCAACTGCCAGCGTCTGCATGGTAAAACTGATTCCCCATGGTGTTGGTATTGCAATCTGTGCCAGCACAGCGGTTACCGCTGCAAATACTCCTATAAATACGATTCCCTTTACGGAAAATACCTGTTTCTTCTCTTCACTCATTTTATGACTGCTCCTTCTGCTCTTTTGTTTTCTTTGTGTTAGCCACTATTCTAACGGACGTACACTTACCTCTCCGGAAGACAATACATGTTGCTTACCATCCTTTGTCTCCAGTATCAAATGCCCGTCTTCATCTACGTCGACCGCCCGACCATAGATCGGTGGATCTGATAAGGTATAGATCTCTCTCCCCAACAAAAACGAACGATTCCGATACTCGGTCATAAAGGTACGTTCCGTCAAATGTTCGTAATACTTCCAGAAATGATTGATCATCCCGGCTGCGATCCGGCTTCTGGCTTCACTTTCATTTTCTGCCAGACCATAGTCCTCCTCATGTAAAAAGATCGGCCCTGCAACCTCCCGGATTTCTTCCGGGAATCCGCCCTCCGGTTCTCTGACATTGAACCCTATTCCGGTAACCGCATATTCTAACATATTCGTTTCCACATTTACGGATGCCTCTGTTAAGATTCCACATACCTTTTTACCGCGACAGAATACGTCATTTACCCATTTGATCTCCGCACGCTGTCCGGATGTCTCCTCGATTGTTTCTGCCGCTGCTACAGCTGCTGCCGTTGTCAGGAATAGCGATTCCTGAGCGGTAAACTTTGGTCGGAACAGGAAACTGATATATACACCACTTACCGGAGGTGAATAAAAGCTTCTTCCCATTCTGCCACGCCCTGCAGTCTGTGCTTCCGCTATCACGATCAGGCCTTCCGGTTCACCCTTCGCCGCATATTCTTTTGCCCTGAGATTCGTGGAATCAATCGTCTTATGAACCTCCAGCCGCAGACACTTCAGTTCCGGCAGCAGATACTTTGAAATGCTCTGAACCGATAAAATATCATTCTCCTGCTGCAGACAGTATCCCTTATTCGTAATCGCCCGGATCATATATCCTTCTTCCTGTAAGGACTTAATCGCCTTCCATACTGCATTCCGACTGACACCGGCAATACCCGCCAGTTCACTTCCGGATATATAATCACCCTTCTTCTGTTCCAATAATTCTAACACTTGTTGTTTTACATTCATTTGTTTGGCCTCACAAATATACATATATACGCATTTATACGAGCCTTATCATAGCAGTGTTTCGTTTGATTGTCAACCTGTTTTGTGTATATGGGTGACATTTGATGGTGTATGTTTTTCTTGACATATAATGCAATTTTTTTTATGATAGGATTTAGAAAGAAACGAAGTTTACCACCGTACAGTTATTACTCATGCGGCTTGCTCGTTTCTTTTTTTATTCTCACTAAATCATAAAGATAAAGTCTTCCATCTGCATCACATCTTACCAGCATCCGTGTTGAAAAAATATTATAACGTTCTAAACTTCCGTTTTCATCATAAACAGGTATTCCAAATCTGGTATTATAACGATACCAGCCAAATTGTGCTTTAACACCATGTTTATTATTATAATCTGGATATTCTGCTTTTTCTGTAGCAATCTGTATAAGCTCACCAATGACAGATGTAATATTTGCCTTTGCTTTCATATTTGCACCTTTTAGCCCTTTTGTATCATTTGAATGACTAAATTCATCCGGAAAATCGGAGCCAATATACACCTTTTCCGAGGTTTCAGATATTTCAAAATGTTCTCCAATATATTCCTTTAAATACTGTTCTATTTCATTCCAGTCTATTCGCCTTCTCGACTTAAAACGTATATCATTAATGAGTACTATAGCGGTACCATCCAAATCTGTTATAATATTAACGCTTTTGTTCATATATCTCTCCAATAAAAAATGACTATATGCCGTCTCTTCACATAGCCATTTTATATAATTATTAAGTAAGGCTACCAGTGCTTTTCTAAATTACACTATATCTCCCTCTCAATTATTTGTCAATATGTATATCTTTTTTTATCTTCCGTATCTTTTTAGGCTTCCATACGCCAGAAAACAAACGAGTGCCAGCAACAGTATATATCGGATCGACATTAATCTAGAATTACCATTCACCTGAACCAGCTCCTCCTGCTCTTCATTCATCAGATAAAATCCCGTCTCCTCCAGCTCCTTTCGCTGTGATCCGGTCAGATCCCTCTGTTTCACCCGTACCCGGAGTACCGTTGCCATATTTTCCAGTTGCACCGGATCTCCTGCCAGATAAACACAAGGATTCTCTTCTTCAAACAGATCCTCTACCAAAACGACGCGTGCCATTCCCTGCTCCTGCCCCATATCCTGACAGCTATATCCCACCAGCCACTGTGTCTCCTGCCGGGAGTCCTGTCTGCTGCGGCCGGTTGCCTGAAGCAGTTGTTCATAAGCAGCCGTATTCAGGTACAGATATCTCATAGCAGAGGAATTCTCCAGTCCATATGCACATCTTAAATAGTCCTCGGATACCTGAATACATGGCAGACTGCTGATTCCCTGACTACAGGTGATCTGGATTGTTCCCGCCTGCTGCCAGGTTGCTGCTTCCACTACATCCAGTTCCTGTATCTTCTGATACGCCCCCCGCATCTGAACGGGTGGTTCCTGTGCAGACATCTGATACTCCAGTGGTTGATGCAGCCAGCGATATAGCTGTATTCCCTGCATACCGCCTATGATCAGGGCAATACCCGCACCCAGCAGAAACCATATCTGAAGCTTGATTCTGTCATTTTCTCTCCGTTGCTGCCACAGGGTCTTCCACCACTTCATCAACAGTCTCCCTCCTTCTATGGAATCGCAAGAATACGGTCAACCCTCCTATGATCAGGATTCCACCGATCACTGCCATTATGATCCACCATTGTCCCGGTGCATCTTTGGTCTCCTCTGCCTGACCTGAAAACGGCGATTGGATCGTGGTGCTAAACTCTGCCGTTTCCTGATACTCGGTTCCGTTTTCATCTTCATAATAAAATGTAATCGTACCCGATGTTTTCCCATACATTTGTACACCGGACAGACTGCTGACGTCCACCCGAACCGTTCCCGTCTGCTTTGTTCCTGCCTCCATATCACCGATAAACAAGGTTCCCTCCGGTTTTAGTCCATCCGCCGATAATTCCGCCCGCACGTTATAAACAGTACTCCTGCCCAGATTCATCGCCTGTAGCTGTACTTCTATCACATCTGCCACCTGTACCGTATCACTGATCACCAATGGATCAAACTGCATATGCAACGGCTGCGTGACCATGATTTTACCGGTTCCGCTACCCGTATAGGGCGTTCCTCTGCTATCTGCATAATCAAAAGCCAGTGTCAGATCATACTGTCCCGCCGGTGCAGCCGCCTGAACCTCATAATCATAGGCAATTTCTTTGCTGCCTCCGGCCGGAATCGTTCCTACATAAATCGTATCCGTCGCACTCATCAGTGTCAGATATTCTTCCTCCGCAGATACTGTTACCGAAAGATTCTGTATGCTTTCACTCTGGCTGGCATTGACCAGCTTCATCGTAGCCGTGACTGTATCCCCTGCCTCCGCCGATTCCTTTGACAGACTGCAGGACTCCACCAGCAGCTTCGGTGCATATACCACCGGAGCCTCTGTTGTTGCTTCCGTCGTCGGTTCTGCATTGGGATCCATCCCATCCCGGATCGTTACATAGACCGTAAGCTCCTGTTGAAGCATCGTTCCACTCTCATCCGTTGCTTTCAGCGTCAATACCACCGGATAACTGCCGTTATAACGTTCAGTCTTTAATTCCAACGGAAATGCAATCCGGTAGCTATTTACCCGTTCCGCCTGCTGATTCACCACATGTTCCTGCAGTCTTACCGTCTTCTCATAGTTCTTATTTACAAATGGATCCTTTTCACCATTCCCCAGACTCAGTGACACCCGCAGACTCTGATCCTTTAACGGTACCGTACTGACAATCGGAACCACCAGATACGCCGTCTGATTCTCCACCCGGGGCATATAGCCATCCGCATATGTTTTATCCATCCCGTCATAGCAGTTTTCATTATCAATCAGAAGCTGTGCCGATGAATCCTCCTTCTTTCCGTCCTCTGCCGTTATCGTATCCTTTGCCTGCACTGCCACCTGCATCGGCCAGACCACAAGAGACACGACCAGACATGCTGCGATCAGTCCTGCGATTCGTTTTTTTCCTGCTTTCATCTCTTTCATTTCTGTACTACCTCTTTTCGTGCCAGTCTTTCTTCACTAAACGGTTCCCATATATCCTCCATGTCATGTACCTGATCACATAATACCTGTATATCCTGTGCATTATGACTGGCCAGAAGGATAGCCTTCCCCTGCTGCCTCAGGTTCATCAGAAGCTCCCGCATCTGCTCCACACCTTTTCGGTCAAGTCCGTTAAAAGGTTCATCCAGAATCAGGACTGCCGGATCCTCCATTATCGCCTGTGCAATTCCCAGCCGCTGCCGCATTCCGAGCGAATACTTTGCAACCGGCTTCTTCATGCCCGGATCCAGTCCCACCCGTTCCAGCGTGGCGAGAATATCCTTCTTTCCAATCTTCCCCTTCAGTGCTGCCAGAAGCTTTAGATTCTGATAACCGGTTATATCCGGAATAAATCCCGGAGTCTCTATAATCACACCCAATGCATCCGGGAAATCACAGTCCTTCGAGACCTGCTGCCCATCCACATAGATCCGTCCCTGATCCGGTTGTAAAAATCCACAGATACACTTCATTAAAACCGTTTTTCCGCTTCCGTTATTCCCTACCACCCCGAAGATTTCTCCCGGTTCGATCTTCATATTTACATCCTTCAGGACATGTTCCCGTCCAAAGGCCTTATATACATGCTCTACCCAGACACCCTTTTGCATCAGTTCATTTCCTCCTTCGTTCCCGTAAAATGAAAGGCATATCGCCGGATCTTCCATAGAGAAAGTGCAAACAGCACCAGACTTCCCACCCCAAAAAACACATAGGATACCCACAGTCTGGGCAGATTATCATACCCAAAGTTATGCATATAATAGGTCCCGTGATTCAATGGGGATATCCAGCCAAATATAATATTTGCGATCCGGATCCGCTCCGCCGGTATCTGAAACCACTCCGAAAGGATCTGTGGATTCATCACTGCCCCAAATCCACTGAAGATCATTCCTCCAACCATTCCTGCTTTGCCCTTCCATAGATTCAGATACAGAATCAGGCTGGACATTAACAGCGAATACCCTAACATTAACCCAAAGATATGCAATGCACACCGGCGGGGATCGGTCAGTTCCATAACCTTTACAAACGCCGGAACCGCTATCTGTGTACCTATGTTGGAATATCCCAGAATCGCTGCCGTATTACTCCACATATTAGCGGTATAGGACTGAACGCCTGCCAGAAGCATGGTTGAAATCAAAATAAAACAGACAAACAGCAGCGTAGCCACTATCACATATAGAATCTGCCCCATCAGCCACACCAGCCGGCTCGTCCGAACCAACAGAAACGGAACCTCATTTCCGACATTCGGCACATCCGCAAACAGTAACAACAGGCATAACGAGAGAATCAGAATCGAGGTTGCATCGCCAAAGGTCCATATGAACGGTTCGAATATCTGTAAAACGGTTCCATGCTCCTGTGAAAATGTCAGAACCTTATTCGATAATAAAAAACAGATTACAAACCCCAGTCCAAACGCCAGCCAGATCTGTGGATTCTTCCTCCATCGCCGAAGATTCATCCCCATCACCAGCACCATCTGTCTTAGCCTATACACGCTCCATACACCTCCTGAGAATTCCGTAATAACTGATTCCCATAATTCCGATCAGTCCAACCACCAGCCCCCCGACTCCCCATACACCCATCAGCCATGTATGTGCCGGTTGTATCCACTCATAAGGATCCAGACAGTATAACTGCTTAAAGTATCGCTGATGCAAAATCACCAGCAGATAATAAATAACAAAGGAACTTCCATATGCCAGATACCGGCTGTTCACCCAGGCTGCCAGCACTGCCGCCAACGATGCCCAGAAAAAACCGGAAAGAAACAAAAGCACCGGATACCATGCGGTAACGGTTCCGTCCGCCGCAAAGAAACTCCACAACCATACTCCCAGCACTTCTACACCACCACCACTGATTCCGCAGCTAAAGAACTTTCCCCAGATATATCCATTTCGGCTGGTTCTTGGCAGTGCCGCTTTCAAAAAGCCGCTCTGATACTCCTTCAACCAGGCCGTCGTATATGGGAATGTACAAAGCACCGGGACACACATTCGAAATAGGTCTGACTGATATCCGGCTATAAAAAGTACAATAAGCTCCAGTATCAGACTCATCCAAAATCCTTTTGATTTTATTGCCCGAATAAGATCTGTTTCAAAACTATTCATATATTAATATCCCAATGTACGGTCTATAATCGTTCCATCAATCGCATTGACAGTCATAACGCTTCCATAGCTTGTATACCCGCCGAGACTATCCGTCACCGTTCCCTTGAAGTCCCAGACCGGAACCAAAAGCCCGGTATCATAACTGTTCGCCTCACTGATTCTCGCATACCCCAGTATTACCCGGTCAATCTTTATCGTAACCGATGGTTTCTCATCCGAAAGCTTCGTATCCTGTGCATTCATCACAACCACCATGGATTCAAAGGTACTCTTTACCTCATCAAAGCTCTTCAGTGCTGCATGATCCACTACCGTCTCCACCGTTTGAAGCGGTGCATTATAGTCAAAACCCACGATTCCGCTATCGTTGATCCGGAACTGAATCACCTCGGTCGACCAGTCCTTCTTGCTATAGTCATCTCCATCCCAGCCTTCCGAATGTTTACTGGCGGCATCATAGGTCACCAGTGCACCATCGATGCTACGCATATACTGCAGAATATACACCTTGCGATATCCACCGGTTTCTCCCAGATCCCAATCATACCGGACATCCAGTTTCTCATCGTACAGATCGCCTGTACTATACTGAAAGTCGGTGAGCCCTGTCTTCTGCAAAAATGCATCGGCCAGATCCTTCGCCTCCTGTTTTGATATTGTCGTTGGTTCATCCGTAATCTCCTGGTAGCTCTGTGTCGTTTCATCTCCCTTTCCGTCCTCAGCCCCACTGCTTTCAAATCCCTGATCTGCTCTGGCAATGATGTAGCCGGAATCTGTCACAACCCCTAACTGATCTACCTTTTCCAGATTAGCGGCTCCTGTATAGGCACCGGCTACAAACTGGTACCCATGTCGTCCACTCCGATACCGCAGACAGTTGCCATATTCCGGACTGTTCTGTACAAAGATCGCCTGATAGTTGCCATCCGCAGCATCTGTAATCCCATAATAATCTTCCCCGTTCGGATTCAGATTCATCTGCCATTCATAAAAGGCATTTGTTATATCCCGGTCAGCCACCTTTTTCAACTGTCCATCAGACACATAGTCCCTCCAGTCCGGCTTTTCCGGTGCCGTTTCATACTCCTGCTGCAGGGCATCGACATCTAACTGTGCCTCATTGATATATACATCCGCTTCTTCTTCAAGCACTGTCCGATCACCGCCTACACCATCCAGCATTTCCTGTGAATAATTCCCGTTTTTCAAATCATTTAACTCCTGCTTCGCCTGCTTTAGTTCCTGTTCTACCGTTGCACGATCCCGAACCGACAGGATACTTCCGTCATAGACCGTAGCGGATCCCATCAGTTCCTTTTGTATCTGTGTTAACTGTTCCTGTGTAATCGGTGCCTGTTCCACCCGAAGAACCAACATCTGACTCGTCTCCGGGATATCCACCTTCGCATCGACAGTTACATTTACCCCCAGACTGTCATCCTGTATCGTCGTCTGCCAGGAATCATAGCTTTGCATATCTTCGATATCCGCAGCCCCCTCCGTATTCTGTGCCTGCTCGATCAGGTTATCCATATCCTTGTTTACGACCAAAGAGGAGTCCGGATTCTTCTGGCAGCCGGCCAGACTGAACACCAGAAGCAGCCCCATCCCCATATATAATGTCTTTCGTCTCATAGTAATTCCTCCTTATATCCGATCCTGTATATACGCAAAAACGTGCTACCACGAATCCGTAACAGACCTTTTCTGTTATGCATTCAGAGTAACACGTCTTCCTACATCAAGTATTCATCGTTTTTTAAACAAATTGTAAATTAATCCGAAAATTGAATAATCATACTGGTTCCTTCCCCTATCTGACTGTCGATCAACAGCTTTGCTGAATGCTGTCTCAGTATCAACTGTACAAGTGCCAATCCCAGACCGGCTCCTCCCGTTTTTCTGCTTCTGGACTTATCGATCATATAAAACGGTTCTAAGATCTTATCCTGCTCCTTCTTCGGAATCCCCGATCCAAAGTCCTGCACCAGTATCCGATTCTGCTCTGCCCGCAGATAGATCGTTGCCTTATCCGGACTCGCCTTGACCGCATTATCAATCAGATTGATCAATACATCTGTCATAAGATCCGCATCTGCCCATATCTGCTCGCCATGTTCTTCTACTATCAGTTGTATCCGGTGTTCATGAAGCAGTGACTGACAAGACTTTTCCGCTGCTTCAAAAAGCTCCCGAACCCTGCAGGTCGTCTTCACCAGTTCTGTAGTCTGATCCAGCTCTAACAGCTTCATCATCTTCTTTGATAATCGTTCCAGCCTTCCACATTCCTCATAGATATAACTCAGTGCCTCCTCCTGCTCCTCCTTTGGAAGCTTTGTCGTTAACAGGGTCTGTGCATACCCGGATATGGCTGTCATCGGCGTTTTCAGTTCATGAGTCAGATTCCCCATAAACAGCGTCTTCTTATACTCCGATTCCTCCAGACTGTGTGTCCGGCTCTCTACCGCATCTGCCATCTTATTGAAGCTGACACTGAGCTGTCCGAGCTCATCCTGCCGCCGAATCTCCATCCGCTGATCATAGTCACCCTCAGCGATTCTTCTTGTTGTGTCCGTCAATACCTGTAGAGGACGTAACATCCGTTTCAACAAAACTGCCAGTATGCAGGCGGTAATCACTGTCACCCCAACCGTGATCAGCCCCATCCAGCCTGCCAGCTGCATCATCTCATCCCGCACATAGCTGATATCTTCGATATGATAGAGCACCCGGCCCTGTACCGGATAGGACCGGAAGATCAAAAGATTACGCCCCTCCCCGTCCATTTCTCCATACTCCTGTGCCTCATATAACGTGTAGGAAACCTGATTCAACTCCTCATAGGACAAATACGTATGATTATAGATTTCCGATGCAATCGAATCTCCTTCATGGAAGCAAAGGTCATAGTCATTTCCGTTTCGTTTCAGTACATACTCCAAATAAACATCCACATTTCCGCCGATATCCATCGTTGTCATGGCAGACTGTATCTCCATCGACAGCTGATAACTGTTCTGATAGGCCTTACCCACCGCTGCCTTCCACTTCGTCCGCTCCATCTGCGTCCATATAATTCCATCCCCGATCAGAGCTGCCACCAGCACTGCCAGAATACTTACCAGCAGAATCCTCGTTCGTAGTTTCATTCGTCTGTTTCCTCCAGCCGGTATCCCAGCTTCGATACTGTCTTTATGACCTCATTTAGCCCCAGCTTTTTCCGCAGTTGCCCGATATGCACGTCCACCGTTCGGGTTTCTCCCACATAATCGACACCCCATACCATCCTAAGCAGGTTTTCTCTGGATATTGCCCGATTCTTATTCTTCGCCAGCACCGCTAACAGTTCAAACTCCATCGGCTTTAACGCTACTTCCTCCCCTGCTTTTCGTACCGTATGTTCTTCCAGATTAATCTCCATATCCAGTACCTGTATAACCTGTGGAATCCGGTTCGTCCGGCTCAGCACCTTTTCGATCCGAACGATCAGTTCCAGAATCTCAAACGGCTTCACGATATAGTCCTCCGCTCCACCGGTCAACCCCTGAATCTTCGATCCGACATCATCCTTTGCAGTTAAGAATATAACCGGAATCTGATAGCGTTTCATCGTTTCCAGCAGTGCAAATCCATCCTTTCCGGGCAGCATCACATCCAGCAGCGCCAGATCATAGCTATGATCGGCCTCCAGCCCCTGCTCTGCTTCCAGTCCATCCTGATATATCGTCGTATCATAGTTTGCCACCTTCAGATTCATCGCGATCATACGGGCGATCGCTTCCTCATCCTCTACGATCAGAATCCGGTTTTTCATCATCTATCTACCTCCGATCTATGACGCTGCCTCAAACTGTGAGTTATACAGCTCCGCATAGAATCCATTTCTTTCTAACAGCTCCTGATGGGTTCCCTGTTCGATAATATCGCCATCCTTCATAACCAGTATCAGATCCGCATCCCGGATCGTACTTAACCGGTGTGCAATTACAAAGCTGGTTCTTCCCCTCATCAGATTATCCATAGCCTTCTGGATTCGAACCTCCGTCCGGGTATCTACGGACGAGGTTGCCTCGTCTAAGATCAGGATCGGATTATCTGCCAGAATTGCTCTGGCAATCGTCAGAAGCTGCTTTTGTCCCTGGGAAACATTGGTTGCCTCTTCGTTCAGCTCCATATTATATCCACCCGGTAATGTCTGAATAAAATGATGGGCATGTGCTGCTTTTGCCGCAGCAATTACTTCCTCATCGGTTGCTCCCGGTCGTCCATACCGGATATTTTCCATAATCGTACCTTTGAATAACCAGGTATCCTGAAGCACCATACCAAACTCATTCCGCAGATCATGTCGGTTAAAGTCTTTAATATTGTGTCCGTCAACTAAGATAGCTCCCTGATTCACATCGTAGAAACGCATCAGCAGCTTTACCATCGTTGTCTTTCCTGCACCCGTCGGACCTACAATTGCAATCTTCTGCCCCGGCTGCACTTCTGCACTGAAATCATGGATAATCACTCGATCTGCATTGTAACCAAACTGCACATGTTCAAACGTCACTGCTCCCTGAACATCCTTCACCGGAAGCGGATGCTCCGGCTGCAGACTTTCCTCTTCTTCACCTAAGAATTCAAATACCCGCTCGGCTGCCGCTGCCATGGACTGAAGCATATTCATCACCTGTGCGATCTGCTGGATCGGCTGTGTAAAGTTCCTTACATACTGAATAAACGCCTGAATATCACCGATTGTAATCACACCCCGGATCGCCAGCAGTGCACCGGAAAAAGCAACCGCTACATACCCCAGATTGCCTACAAAGGTCATGATCGGCATCATCATGCCGGACAAAAACTGTGACTTCCATGCAGACTCATATAGCTTCTGATTCGTCTGATTAAACTCCTGAATCGCCGCCTCCTGTTTATTAAATGCCTGTACAACCAGATGTCCGCTATAGACTTCCTCTACCTGACCATTGATCGTTCCCAGATATGCCTGCTGACTCTTAAAGTGCTTCTGTGACTTCTTTACCACGAGGGAGATCAGGACCAAACTGATCGGTAATATGACCAGTGTAATCAATGTCATAAGCGGACTGATTGACAACATCATTATCACGACACCGATCATGGTAGACACGGATGTAATCAACTGTGTAATACTCTGATTCAAGCCCTGGCCAAGTGTATCCACATCATTTGTGATCCGGGACAATACCTCGCCCACCGTCCGGCTCTCGAAGTACCGCATTGGCATCCGATTAATCTTCTCTGATATCTCTCTCCGCATCCGGTAGCATACCTTCTGCGTAATGCCTGTCATGATCCAGCCCTGAATAAAACTGAAGATGGCACTGACACCATATAATCCCAGCGCAAACAACAGAATTCTCCCGATCTTATCAAAATCCAGACCGCCGGTTCCATTAATCTTAGCCATCAGTCCGGTTGCAAGCTCCGTTGTCGCATTTCCCAGAATCTTTGGTCCCAGAATATTAAAGACGGTACTTCCCACCGCAAAGATCAGCACAAACAGCACACCGATCTTATAGTTTCCCATATATACAATCAGCTTCCGAAGAGTTCCCTTGAAGTCCTTTGCCTTCTCTCCGGGCATCCCTCTGCCCATACGCCCTCTCGGTCCTCTTGCTCTTCCTGTCATTTCATTATCGCTCATGAGACTCCGCCTCCTTTCCGGAATTCTGACTCCGATCTGTATGCATGCCCGGAGTCGGTTCCTGCTTCTGCTCCGGAGCCGCTTCCTGCTTCTGCCCCGGATTCAGCTCCTGCTCGGATAACTGTGATCTGGCAATCTGCTGATAAACTTCACAGCTTCGCAGCAGTTCCTCATGGGTGCCTCTGCCTACGATTCGTCCCTCGTCCAGTACCAGAATCTGGTCTGCATGAAGGATCGTACTGATTCGCTGTGCCACGATCAGAACCGTAGCATCCTGTACCCGTTCACCCAGTGCCTTCCGCAGTGCCGCATCTGTCTTAAAGTCCAGTGCAGAAAAGCTATCATCAAAAATATAGATCTTTGGATGCTTTGCGATTGCTCTGGCGATCGACAGCCGCTGCTTCTGTCCACCGGAGACATTGGAACCACCCTGTGCAATACTACTCTCATAGCGGTCACTCTTTTCCTCAATAAACGTATCTGCCTGTGCAATCTGTGCTGCCGTCCGAATCTCCTCATCCGTAGCCGATTCATTTCCAAACCGCAGATTCGATGCAATCGTTCCAGAGAACAGGATACCCTTTTGCGGAACCAGACCGATCTGATCTCGCAATGACTTCTGTGTTACCTGTTTGATATTCTTACCGTCAATCGTGATCTCGCCACCCGTTACATCATAAAATCTTGGTATCAGATGTATCAGTGTTGATTTCCCGCAGCCGGTACTTCCGATAATAGCGGTTGTTTCACCCGGCTTTGCCTCAAAGCTGATATCCTCCAGCACATCCGCCTCTGCTCCCGGATACCGGAAGTTCACATGATGAAACGCAACTGTACCCTGACAGTCGGTTAATTCCTCTGCATGCTCATCATCCGTTACCAGTACCTCTGTATCCAGTACCTCCTCAATTCTGCCGGCTGCCACACCCGCTCTCGGAAGCATAATGGAAAACACACAAATAACTAAAAACGCCATTACAATCTGCATTGTATATGTGATAAATGCTGTCATCGTACCAACCTGCATCACGCCTGCATCGATTCGATTCGCAGCTACCCATACGATCAGCACGGACACTCCATTCATCAGTAACATCATCACCGGCATCATAAAGGTCATCACCCGGTTCGTAAACAGCATCGTCTTTGTCAGGTCCTGATTTGCTTCATCAAACCGTTTTTCTTCTGTATCCTCTCTGACAAATGCCCGGATTACCATAAGACCGGTCAAAATCTCTCTGGATACCAGATTCAGGTTATCAACCTTCCGCTGCATTTCCTTAAACTTTGGCATTGCAATCATCATTAACAGTCCTACAAAGAGCAAAATCACTACCACCGCAAGCAGAATGATCCACTCCATACCGGCACCGGTATTTAATACATGAATAACACCACCGATGCCCAGAATCGGTGCATAAATCAGCATCCGCAGCATCATGGTAGATACCATCTGGACCTGCTGGATATCATTTGTACTTCGTGTAATCAAAGATGCAGTTGAAAACTGATCCATTTCGCGGTTTGTAAAGGTCACCACCTTACGAAACACCTTTCCACGGAGCTCCATTCCGACCTTTGCGCCCACTCTTGACGCCAGAAATCCGGCTCCGATTGCCACTGCCACCATCAGCAGTGTCAGCCCCAGCATCTTCCCGCCGGTCAGCAACAGATACTGCTTCTGAAGAGCATTCAGATCTCCACCGGCTTCCGCATAGACTTCTGACGCATACGAGATCGTCATAGACTGTAACATGGTATCTCCCACGGTGTCGATCTGTTCCTGCATTGTGTCTCGCAGCTTTCCAATGATCTCATCCCGCATATCCGGAGTGGTTGTATCATTTCCCAGCATCCGGAGCACACTTAGATCCATCTGTCCGGACGCCTCTGTCCCATTTATTGCTTCTGTATCTTCCGTCTTCTCCCCGGATTCTTCCTGCATACGCTTCATACTGTCGCGTGTAAGAATTCCCATCCGAAACTCTTCATCTGCCTGTGTCCATGCGTCCGAATCCTCCGTAATATTCAGGATATAGATATCCCCGCTCCGGTCATAGATCTGATCCCAGTCCTCCTGTTCCCTTGTCGTCAAAAACATCCGGACAGCCTCATATTCTTCGACTGATATCCGCTCCGGAACTCCATGCTCGATTCCATGATTCTGTATTCCCGTATCTATGATCTTCGATGTATATTCCGGCAAAGACAGATCACACTGTGCCTGAACCACCAGAAGCACTACGATCATAAGAATCCAGTACCACTGATCTTTCATATAACGAAATATCCTAAACATTCTCCTACCTTTCCTTCCTGCCTTTTTCTATATTCGCAAACACAAGTGAGTATAGCATCTCTGTTCGGAAAATAACATTAAATAATCCTTAATTTTTCATTATCATTGATCTTCTTTTTTCCCGTTCGACATGCCGCTGATCCAGAACAGCACCCAGATCGTAATCGATACTCCCATCGTTGCTCCCAGCATAGACAGGGTATAGGGGCTTCCCTGAATCCCCAGAACGAATGTTGCAATCACCATTCCGGCAATCACAGTCAGGGCGATCCATGCCAGAACCCGCTTTATTCTTTTTCTACCTCTCTCTTTATCTTTCATCGCTTTCTTCCTTCTTCCATCGTTTTCCGTCTGCATAGCCCCTACTACATTTTCTTGCCAATTTTTTCAAAATAGTCCCGGATATCCTGCTCATATCCCAGCGTTCCTGGCTCATAAAACCGCGTTCCCTGCAGTTCATCCGGCAGATACTGCTGCTCTACATAATGATTTGGGAAATCATGGGCATACTGATAACCAACATGCCCCAGCTTTCCGGCTCCGCCATAATGTGCATCTCGCAAATGTACCGGCACTGCCCCTGTCTGACGTTCCTTCACCGTCTGCATGGCCGCCGCAATCGCATTATTCACAGAATTACTCTTTGGTGCACAGGCCACATAGATCGCCGCATGTGCCAGTATAATCTGTGCCTCCGGCATGCCAACCCGCTCGACTGCCTGCGCACAGGCTGTCGCCACCTGTATCGCCTGCGGATCTGCATTTCCCACATCCTCCGATGCACAGATCATAATTCTGCGTGCAACAAAGGTAACACTTTCTCCGCTATACAGCATCTTAGCCAGATAATAAACTGCTGCATCCGGATCCGAGCCACGCATACTCTTGATGAAAGCTGAGATCGTATCATAATGATTATCGCCATCCTTATCGTACTTTAACGACCTTCTCTGGATACACTCCTCCGCAACCGAAAGTGTAATATGAATTCGTCCATCTGCCTGCCGATCTGTGGTCAGAATTCCCAGTTCCACCGCATTCAAAGCACTTCTGGCATCCCCTTCTGCCATATCTGCCAGGAATTCTTCCGCCTCCGCATCGATCTCTGCTTCGTAAGAACCCATCCCCTTTTCCTTATCATATACTGCCCGGTGAATCAGCTCCCGGATATTCTCTTTGCTGAGCGGCTTCAACTGGAATACATTGGAGCGTGATAATAAAGCCCCGTTTACCTCAAAGTACGGATTCTCTGTCGTTGCCCCGATCAGCACAACCGTTCCGTCCTCTACAAATGGAAGCAGATAATCCTGCTGTGCCTTATTAAAGCGATGAATCTCATCGACAAACAGAATCGTTTTCTTCTGATACATCCCCATCGTATTCTTTGCCTGTTCAATCACCTGCTCCATGTCCTTCTTACCCGCAGTGGTCGCATTAATCTGTGTAAACGCTGCACTGGTCGAGTGTGCGATCACCATCGCCAGTGTCGTCTTTCCGGTTCCCGGCGGACCGTAAAGAATAATGGATCCCAGCTTATCTGCCTTTATCGCCCGATATAGCAACTTGTCCTTCCCGATAATATGCTCCTGTCCGACCACCTCTTCCAGACTGGTCGGACGCATCCGTTTTGCCAGAGGCGATTCCTGCTCCATATTCTGCTGCCTCATATATTCAAACATATCCATAGTTATTTTCTCCTTCAACTGTTCCCTATCCGTTAAAAAAGGCTGTCACACACTGTAACAGCCCTTCCCTTAAATCATTCCCATTCGTTTCAGATTCATTTCAAACTCCAGAATATCAATCGGCTTGCTCATATAACAGTCATATTGATTCCCTGCCAGTTCCTCATCAAATCCGCCTTCATCCAAGGCACTTATCATAATGATCTTTGCCTTTTCGCCGTCGATCAGTGCATTCCTGCTCTCCAGATCCCGGATCGCATCCAATGCTTTATAGCCATCTATCTTTGGCATCATCACATCCAGACATACCAGCCGAAACGGTTCCTTCTCATCCAGTGCCTGCATATAACTCTTTACCGCCTGAAATCCATCCGCAACCACGGTGACCTCACCGAACTTTGCCAGCAGTTTGCTTAAAAACTTACGATTCGCTTCATCATCCTCTGCCACAAGTATCTTCAGCATATGACAATACCCTCCTATTTCTTCACTAACATCAATATCTTATCGACACTTTCCATAACCTCACTCTTCAGTGTCTCCGAATGATAGGTTGTTCTACGATCCATTAACTGGCACCGTATAATTCCCATCAGAATACATTTCAATTCCATCGCTGTAAACGTCCGGTTGATCTCTCCTGCTTCAATTGCATCCCCAATCAACTGCAAAAGGAATCGGTTTCGTTCTTCAATACAGGTACTGATAATCTCTCTTGTACCAACATTATGTAACAACTCCTCATAGTTCAGCACAATCGACGCTATCTCCATATAATTGTCATAATATATGGCATACGTTTCAAAAAATTCGTGAATCTTTTCCACATTGGATACATCTTTTCCCTGTACAGTTTTAATAATCACCTTATCAAAACGAACAAAGTACTCCACCACCTCGATAAGAACTTCATTAATTCCTCCAAAGTACTTATATATCAATGCCTCCGACATGTTCTCCTTCATAGCCAGAGTCTTCGTGGATAACGATGTCAAGCCGGACTCACTTATTATCTCGATCGCGGATGCTATGATCCGGTCCTTTCGAGAAATAAAGCTATCACTCATAAGTCATCCTCCCCTATATAGCCCCATTGTCACAGACAATCAGTATGTAACCTTCCCTTATGCCATATTTTAGGAGATAGGTGGATGTTTGTCAACCCTTCTATTCCGCTCCTTTGGTGCCACCTTTTCCGGGAATCGTTCCATAATGAATTCATTCATTTCTCCGCCCCACAGAACCAGATTCATCATCATATAGATCCAAACCATGGCAATCGCAATACCGGTCAGACTGCCATAGATCTTCGAGTAGTTACTAAAATGATTAATATAAATCGAAAATCCTAATGATGCAACGATCCATGATACCGCAGAAAATAAGGCTCCCGGAGTGGCCTGTTTGAGTGAAATCTTATGGTTTGGAAGGCCCTTATACATCGCAACGAACATAAGGAACAGCAACGAAAAACCAACCGCCACGCGTACACTCAGAATCAAGGTTGTAATATTATTCATAAACGGGAACTTTGAAAGTGACAGCTCATATAAGGAATTACCAAATACGAAAACAATCAGCAGAACGATCAGTGCTACAATCACGATTAAGGTATGGAACGTAGCAATGGAACGCAGAACAAAATAGTTTCTGGACTCCTCTGTTCGATAGACCGAGTTCAATCCATTACTGATCGATAAGATTCCCCTTGCCGCAGACCAGAGTGCCAATATAATGGAAAAGGACATCAATGTGCTGCCGGAGTTTCGGAATAACTCCTCCAGGATCGATATTACCCACTTCTCCATCTCGTCCGGCAGCCATTCCTGCACCATCGTTATAAAATCCGCCTGTGTGACAGGAAGAAACCGCGTCAGTGTCAATATTACAATAGCAAATGGAAATGCAGACAAGATCAGAAAAAATGCTGCCTGAGCTGCATATGCTGATACATGATCCTCTTTTACCCGGTTCATAAATTCCTGAGCCAGCCGTATCATTTGATTCATATCTCTATCTCCTAAAATCTCCGTTTCCCTTTTCGGAACTTATTATTATTATTATTCTACACCATACTGCCATAAGCATTCCTACTACTGATAGATATTCACAATATCCACTCCGGTATAATAGTGACGTATAATATCCTCAGCAGAGTATCCCCGCTCCGTCATTGCTTTCGTACCATTCTGACTCATGCCGACTCCGTGACCAAAGCCACCACCGTGAATCACATAGTTTCCAGCCTCATCCTGCACGATATAGTAGAATGGACTCGGAAGCAGACTCCAGCCTTCTGACTTTGCGCCATCCTGTCGTTCAATCACGACCTGATTCGGTGTCATCAAAGCTCTGGCATTTGTCTGTCCGACCACTTTCACCGTTGCTTTCTCTCCTGTAATCGTAATCTCCTTTACGATACCACTTTTTCCTCTTCCTGTCACCTCTACGCTCTGTACCTGCCCAACCGTATCGATCGGCTGACTCTTATAGGAACCGTCTGCCTGCAAGGTCAGAATCTTAGCCGGATTCGATTCATACCGCTGTGCCAGTGTTGCATCGATCGCCGCTGTCATTTGTTCCGGTGTATATACAATCGTCCAACGATAGAGTGAGTATTCTTTCTCATATGTGTCATATGCACTGCTGTCATCAATAAAGCTCCGAAAGGCGGCTTCTTCTGAAAAATCTGCCTCCGGGCTTCCCTCACACTCGATCTTATCCGTCAGATACGGCAGTGCATCTCCATCCCAGACATCCGCATTACTACACGTAATACCACAAGAGGTAGAAAAGAAATATGCTTCTATTACCTTTCCATCATAAAACGGAACCATACCATAGGTATCCTTAACGGCCAGGATCGATTCATCACTTTCCGCCACTGCATTATAAACCTGTGTCATCGTGCTGTCATCCAAATGTGCTCCATACTTTGCATAGGTTCCATCCTGCATCTTGGAATATGCATATCCCCGTGCACAAATGGCCTGAACCTGCAAAGCCTCTTCTCCATAAGAGGTCGGCATCTCGCTCGGTACTACCGTGTACAGATATTCTTCCAGACTTAATTCATTTACGATCGTCAGTCCAAGCTCCCCATACGGTGCTACTTCTATCGTTCCACGATACTGAGGCTGTATACCATTTCTGGTAATAGTCAAAACTTGAATTCGCCCATTCTCTTCCTGCGGAGTCAGTACAACCCTTCCGCCTGCCAGATAGCCGCAGTTCAGGGTGAGTGTCACCTCCTCGCCCGGCTGAAAGGTTTTTGTCTGTCCATTGAAATCCATTGTATATGGACAGTCTGCAGTCAATACTACGGTATCATGGATCAGAGATGTATAATCACTGTTCCCCAGTACCACCCGAATCTTATCTGCATGAATCGGTTCTGTAATCAGAGCTGCTTCTATCACGCCATCGGCTACTACAAAGTTCGTTGTTGTATAACCCACCAGGATCTGTGATGTCGGTTCCACCGCCAGCTCTCCATAGATCTTATAGATCTTATAGTGATCCGACAGCTGCAAAAGTCCATATCCCTCCAGTTCGACTCCCTGATCGGATACTGCCAGCACCTTTGCGGAAAGCACATCCGTTTTTCTTATAATATCCGTCACTTTTTCATCACTTAGCTTTATATCTGCTAATGAAGACTCCAGTGCCGCCGGATCCTCGACATCCAGATTGCAGCTATACGTCTTATGATACCCATTCAAAAACACCCGTAACTGTGTTTCTTCATAGGACTCAATCCATACATTCGATACCAGTACCGGTTCTGTCGCTTTTCCTGTATACTCCAGTATCCGTCTTACTTCCTGTCGTTTTGCATTTGCCTGTGTTGCCTCCGGATCTGCAACTGCATATACCCGGATCTGCCGATCCTCCAGTTTGCTCAGTTCGCTCTGCATCTCCTCCTGCTCCGCAGTTTCCGCATAATAACGATATTCACCATCCGGTGTAATCAGTGTCAGACAATGATCGGTTGTATCCGCTGCCAGATCCAGTACTAGCAGGTTCTCAATCTTTACCTGATCCGTCTCACTCCGGATAACAATATACTCATAGACATTTTGAAATTCCTGTCGGGACAGTACCCGTTGCTCCCGTAGTTTATATAAGAAACCAATTGTATCGCCGGCTTCCCACTGTTGCTTAAGCAGCTCCTTCAGATCGGTATCAGAATATCCCAGATACTGCTGTAACAGCCCTTTCCCGTCTCCGGCTGTGATTCCTTTCTCCATCTCCGGACTATCTGCCTCATATCCCAGACCTGCTACATCTGCTTCCTGTATATAATTTAACATCTCAATGGCAGTCTTACGTGTATAGTAGTCTGTAACCGGCTGTTGCTGATGTACTAAAAACCAGACTAAAAAGCCAATGCCACCCACAAATAACGCAAGTATCCCTATAACCAGACCTATTTTATTTCTTCGACTCACTATGTAATCCTCTGACTTTCTACTGCATCCATATCTCCGCTTGAATGATAAAAAGCAGCATTTCTGCTGCTTTTTATCATTAAGTACCCCCGAAATGCCGGTTTCCTCTTTTGACTCCTAGCATAGCTAGGTGGGTATCCGCAACCAACTTCCTGTCTTCCACTGCAAACGGAGGCTTGACATTCCATCGGGTTATATAAGATTCCCGTATCAAAAAATGTAGGTTCAAAATTAAGGAAATTGTCGTACATTTCAGGTTGTAAACTGATTATACCTTATTCATATGCAAATGACAAGGAATTTATTCAGGACTATGAATCAATATCTCAACATCCTTATGTCCATAACTCATAATCTTATTCCGAATATGAGCCTTCATTTCCTCATTGCAGTTCACACTTACCATATCATATAGCTGCATCACATACTCTGTCCAACAGTCATAGATCTCTGCCCGCATTTCGGCATCATCTGCTGCTTCTGCTGTCGCAGCCACCTCATCGTCGTCCTGCTCCATCAGTTCTTCTACTGCTTCATCAAAATCATAATCAAAGTCATCATATTCATCTTCTATCTCGTAAGGGTTGTTTATAATCTCAACCGGTCTGGCCTCTCCATATGCAATCCGTTCCAGCTCCTCTGTTCGAACCAACGCACAGTCATACATTTCAATAATCAAAGCCTTAATGCACTCCTGTTCCGTCTCAAAATAGTGGTACAACCGTTCCACCGGCATATCTTCCGGACAATCCTCTACCTCACGGATGTTATACCAATAGTTCTTCGCACATGCAATGGTTCGCTGTCGAATCGACTTCTGCTTCTCGCGAATCACAATACTATGCTGTGCCCGCTTCTTCTCCAAGCGATATCCAGCGAACTTCACTGTCCATATGATCAAATATACCAATATCACGCATAAAACAATGGTAATAATTGTGTTTCCCACTGTATCAAACATAATCTCTACCTTCCTTGTCTTTCACTTCATATACCTTGTATCTCTTCAATAAACGATATACAAATGAAATTATACACCATATCTCCATAGGAAGCAAATGGAAATAATGATACTCAGTGTAGAGTCACTAAATTCGTGTTTCGCACTCATTAAGGAACTCCTATAACTGCTTTCTGACCTGCTCGATATCCTCCGGTTCACACTCTGCAATGGCAAGGATATCCTCATCGCTGTAACCTC
>UQBG01000018.1 GCA_900539185.1 uncultured Clostridium sp. | reverse complement strand
ATCACTTTTTATAATCATCTCTAATAAAATAGTCGGGCATGTACATACAAATCTATACAGTCCAATTTGTTTATACAACTTAACCCAAAAAGATATATCTGCTAGTGGAGCATTATTCGATAAATAGTCATACGTATATATTCCACATATTAAGCCTGCTGGTATTGTTGCATCAAAATATTCCATGTATGATCTAATATAACACTCTGTTATCAATGTATTTACTGCATCTTGATCTCTTTCTGAAACACCCTGTTTTTGATATACCGGATCAAACAAATGATGTGTAATAGCCATTTTCCCACGTTCCTCAATAACCTCCTGTAAATAAGGAATATTACTTTTTTCTTCAATCAAATTATACACTTGCAATTTATCCAGCATTTCATTGGCTATGTATATTGTTGTATTCTCTTTCTTAGGCACAAACATAACACCACTCTCAGCTAATACATGCCATAAGTTATTAAAATAATTTGGAAAAAGAGAAGCCTTTCCTTTATACTGCTCCTGCTTGGCACTAACCATCTTTATAATGCTGTCATATGTAATTGCTATAACAAATTTACCTTCAACAAAAAAATTATAAAATTCTTCAAATATTGCATATGCGTATTTACTTTCAAACAGAAAAGAAGCCGATAAAATCAAGTCTCCTGGTGAATTTAATAAAATAAAACGTACATCCCTACTAATTGATTCTTCTATAACTCTATTATAAGCCCCCTGCGTTTCTAGTAATTCTCGATCTAAGAAATGAAGGAAGCAATCTTTAAACTCAATACTCACAAAGTCACCTCCCACTTATCAGATAAAAGGTGTTCAACTTGATATTATTTATTGTTTACCTTTCCTCTTAAACTATTAACAACGTATTTTTCATATTACTTGTACAAAACAAAAAAAGTCTAATTGAAAGAAAAACTTCAATTAGACAGAGCAACTCTTTGCCCAACCTACAAAAGTAGATTACGGATATCATTTTTATTGTACCCTCTCTACAGCAAAAAGTCAATTATTTTTAATTATTTTCAATAAATCCAAAAATGAATTTCTAAATTCCACCGCCATTTTCAATAAATTAAGAAGTGAAAAGTTTATTTCTATTTTCCCAGGGATAAAATGGAACTTAGTCTTACCCTACGGAATCAAGCGATTCATGGGTAGAGAAAACGTATAAGTTGAAATCACCTCATCTCCTTTGTTTACCCTCTTTTTTCCGGCATGATTAAATTCCATCGGAAAATCGTTGTTTTCAAAGCAAAAATAAACTTTTCACTTCAGCATTTTCAATAAATAAAAACAATCAAGAATCACAACTCCAATCTACATCTGTTAATTTATCTTCCAAAAAGTAGATAAAGAATTTTACATTAGTCATAACTTATTGCTTTATATTTGCGAATCAATTTTGTCCAATGAAAAATCTTCACTCCTTCTGCATATAATACGCAACTTATAAGGCGCTTTTATTTTATACGAACTTAATTTATAAGACCAAATCATCATATCAAGTAATTCCTGCTGAGGAATTGATGCACCTGAGCCTCCGTCAAAGCGAGTTAATCCAGCTCCTAAAATCGGTATACACACATCTTGTTGCCCATAATACTTATCTATTTCTTCCCATAATATTGATAAGCACTCCAAATACTCTTCGCGTGTAAAAAATCTACCCAATCCATTTTTATCTAGTTTAGCAAATGCCAGCAGCAGGTCATCCCCATTAGGTACTATTCTCCCTGATTCATACCGTTCTTTACTCTGGTATTTCGATTTACTCTTAAGGGGCTTTAGTTGTGAACTTGATATTAATGATCGTATATTTATATTCGGGTTAGCACTTAAGTATTGTCCACAAATCGAAGTCGATTTTATATCAGCCGGCGCATTTCCAATATGTGTTGAAAAACATTCATCAAAATTAATTACCCTTTTACATTTTTTAGTTTTGAGCAAATCTCCATATTCCACTGTAATCTTATAATTGTTCCCTTTTATACTAATTTTATTTCGTAAAAGCAAATATACTTTATATCCAATCGCTGTAATAAACCATATAATCACAAAAGTAAGTACACGATTCATGATAATATTGATTTCTAAAGTATAGTCCCTTAAGCCAAACTGTTTAAGAACGCCTTCCGATATCAATATAACCTTTCCAAATATAGCTTCCGGTACGAAAGTAAAAACTACAGAAATGGCGGCAAAAGCATATGCCGCACTTTTCTTTAATAAATCACTCAAAAGCCAAGCACCTCTTTTATGTATGAATAATCTCCCACTTTTTCTCCCCATAAATTTTTCGTCCAGAAAGGTCTTGCGCTATCTGCATAATTTTTCATATAAGAAGGAAGCCAATCTGGCTCTTTTCGTAAAGAATTATAAACCACAATAATTTTTTTATTTCGTTTTTCAGCCTGTTTAAATTCATGTTTCAAATATGAAAACGAATTAATACATCCTACATCATCATTCTCACCGGGAGTGGAAGTAAAATACACCTTACATGGTTTTGTGCCATTTGTATTTTGTTTATAAGGTGTACAATCGCAGAGCAATTGGTCGTTACCAGCTCGTCTGCAAGCACTCCCTGCAGTACGCAAAGCAGTCTTATCTCCAACAACAAAAATAACTGCAGATGAAGCATTAATCTGTCTATTGAATTCTTGTTTTAAATCGCATATACGGCAATCAGGATCTTTTGAAACGCTCCCCGATGCCACTTTAGACATATCAATAAAATCCACCTTGTGAAGATTATCGCTTCCCCATTTGTTTAACTCTTCAACAACGTCACGATCACCATCGTACATCGAATAATCTGCACTTATATATACTTGCTTACTCATTTTGTTCTATCCTCTCAATACATAATACTTAATAGTCACTTTATTGTTAGCACTCCATCTTGTCGAGTGCTAATTTAAATTATAACACTCTCTGGAAAATATTACAAGTAAACAATGCATAAATTTACAAGAAAAAGACCGATCAGGGATCGTGAATCTCCCAATCGGTCTCTTCTCTTACTCCTCTTCATTTTTACATTCAATCTCCGTTCCGTCCAGAAACACCACCACCAATGTTCCATCCTCAAAAACCTTGATGTAGTCTAGTGTTTTCAGCATGAAGTCCGTGTCCATCTCCGTCAAAGGTTCTGCCCCATCGGTGTATTCTATGAACTTCTCTGCTCGATAACCTTCTAATAGGTTCTCGCTCTGCAGCTGTTCTGTCCACTGCTCCATGAAATCCTCTCGGTTTTCCACCAACACATTCCAAGCCATCAGATATGCCTTTATCAGCGTTTTTTTCCTCTACGTGGCAGTTGGCACATCCCATGACTCCTTTGACCTTGTAGCGTTCACTGCATTGCCATACCTTACGGTCAACGCCCGTGCTGCTCCGCCAGCCTTTCCGTGCAAACACCTTATTACAGTCTCCGCAAATTATCTTGGATGCAAATGGATTGCTTTCCGGCCGGTGGGAATAGGAGTTTGTCCCATGCTCCTCCAGATACTTTTTCCTGCGTTTTATTTCAAGCTGTACACATTCCCATATCCGCTTTGAAATGATGGCATCATGGTCATCCTCCACATAAAACATCTGAATTTCCCCTTTGTTCCGCGTCCGTTTCTTGGTGAGGAAATCCACCGTATAACTTTTCTGCAGCAAAGCATCCCCTTTGTACTTTTCATTTTCCAACATGCTCATTAAGGTTGTAGCCTGCCACTTTGTGCCTCCATCCCAGTTCTTAATCCCTTCCTTTTCAAAAATCCTTTTAATGTAATCCGTTGTTTTTCCATCCAGAAATTCCTGATACAGCCGCACTACAATCGGCTTCTGCAGCCTGTTGATTACCAACTTACCCGTTTCATCCGCATCATAGCCAAGGAAACGCTTGGTACTCATTTTATGCTTTCCTGTTTCAAACCTCCTGCGGATTCCCCATGTGCAGTTCTCTGAAATGGACCGGCTCTCATCCTGTGCCAGTGAGGAAAGAATGGTAAGCAGCACTTCTCCCTTTGCATCGAGGGTATTGATATTTTCCTTTTCAAAAATAATCCCTATCCCCAAATCTTTCAACTCTCGCACATAATTCAAGCAATCCAGCGTATTTCTTGCAAATCGGGAAATGGACTTAGTAATAATCATGTCTATTTTCCCCGCCCTGCAATCAGCAATCATACGGTTGAATTCATCTCTCTTTTTGGTATTGGTTCCCGAAATACCTTCATCTGCATAAGTCCCTGCATATTCATAGAGTGGATTCTCGCTGATATAATTTGTGTAATAATTGACCTGATTCTCATAGCTTAATAACTGTTCTTCTTGGTCGGTTGACACTCGGCAGTACGCTGCCATCTTCAATTTCTGCACTGACTGTGCTGTTCCTAATTCCGCAGTCGAAATCTGCTTTGCTGGTATAACCGTAATGCTTCTTGCCATTTTTAACCACCTCCTCAATCACTGTCTGTTCCGTAATGTTCAACAAAAACTGTTATTGATGCTACGGGAATGTGATGAGCAAGAGGCAGCCGAGATTCTTCCAGCAATTGAATACCTCTTAGCACTCATACATAAAAGAGGTAATTCAAACGAGTAAAGGAACTAGCTAATCCGTTGTGATTCTGGTTCTTTTCTTTTTGTTGCCATCTCTAAATCTTACTTGTGTAATATTTTAATTATTGCACAAGTAAGATTTCAAGCCAATATGTTTTTTCTGAAATTGACAACCACATAAATAACGTCTATAATATATTTATTACAGCTGTAAGATTTAAGGAGGGATTTGAAATGAGCGATTTACCACAGATTTCTGAAGCTGAATTTGAAGTTATGAAAATCGTATGGAAACATGCGCCGATCAGTACCAATGAAATAACAGATAAATTATTACAGACCACAAGTTGGAGTCCTAAGACGATACAGACTTTAATCAAACGGCTCGTAACAAAAGGCGTTCTGACTTATGAAAAACAGAGCCGAGTGTTTGTTTATACCCCAGTCGTGAAAGAAAGCGAATACATCGGCCAGGAAAGCAACTCTTTTCTGGAACGATACTATGACGGGGATATCACCGCCATGCTGTCTGCCTATATAGAAAATGACAGACTGTCTGAAACAGAAATAGGCACCCTACGTTCCCTTCTTTCCAAGAGGTCAAAAAAAGGAGGAAATTAACGTGGCTAATTTTATGATACGCTTTTTAATATGCAATATATTTATCAGCGGTATCATCGGAATTCTTTTGATAGCCAAGCGGATATTCAAAAACAACCTGTCCAGCCGGATGCAGTATAATCTGTGGTTCCTGCTTCTTGGGTTGCTGGCAGTTCCCTTTATACCGTTCCGTCTCATCGGATTTCCACAAATCTTCTCGTGGCTTGGTAGCTTAAGAAGCTCTCCTGCTTCTGGTACCGCAACCGCTATGGGAGAAGCTGTGGGAATTCATCCGACCGGAAATACAGACTGGATGAATGATTTCGCACTTTCTGTAAATAGCGAGACACCATCCATTGCCGGATACATATTATTGGGGATATGGATTGTAGGCATTTTTGCAATGATTATATTAGTAATCAAATCCTCACTCCGCCTACGCAATTTGGAGAAATCTGCACTTCCCCTTCAGAACCCGGAAGTACGCAGACTATATTATCGATGTTTGGAGGAAATGGGAATTCACAGAAATATCCCTATCTACAGTACTGCATTTTTGAAATCTCCGATTATTGTGGGACTTTTGAAACCGTGTATTTATCTGCCGATTCATCTGATCTCTGATTACAACGAATCCGATATGCGGTATATGCTGTTGCACGAACTGCAGCACTATAAGCACAAAGATGCTATTGCCAGTTATCTGATGAACCTTACCGGAGTAATATATTGGTTCAATCCTCTTGTCTGGTACGCACTGAAAGAAATGCGTAATGACAGAGAGGTTGCCTGTGACACTTCCGTTTTGAAAATGCTTGAAGAGGATGCTTACGAAGGTTATGGCAATACATTGATTAACTTTGCAGAGAAGGTTTCACTTACTCCTTTTCCGTTTGCTACCGGCCTTGGTGGAAACATGGAGCAGATGAAACGGAGAATTATCAACATTGCCTCTTATGAAAAGCCGACATTTATAAAAAGAGTAAAAGGTATGACGGCATTTGTGCTGACTGCTGTTCTTCTCATAGGATTCGCACCTTTTATTTCTACATACGCAGCAGATGGAAGCCACTACCAATGGGATTCCTCATCAGAGAATATATCCTATGTAAACCTTTCTACATACTTTGGAGAATACGAAGGCAGTTTTGTTTTATACGATTTAGAAAATGATGCATGGAGCATACACAACATGGAACACGCCACCTTACGAGTTGCTCCAAACTCCACCTACAAGATATATGATGCTCTATTCGGATTGGAAGAAGATATCATTACCCCGGAAAATTCCTTTATTGCATGGAATGGAGAAAGCTATCCATTTGAAGCATGGAATGCGGATCAGACCTTACAGTCTGCAATGAATTCCTCCGTGAATTGGTATTTTGAATCTGTGGACGAACAGCTTGGAGCCGCTAACATTTCCAACTATATTGAGGAAATTGGGTATGGAAACGAAAATATAAGTGGTGATTTCTCCACTTATTGGATGGAATCTTCCTTGAAGATTTCCCCAATAGAGCAGGTCGAACTTCTAACCAGGCTGCAGAATAACAGCTTTGGCTTCGCCCCTGAAAATATCAATGCAGTAAAAGATGCCATCTGCCTTTCCTCTTCCGATGCCGGAACATTCTACGGAAAGACCGGAACCGGACGTGTGGATGGCCAGGATGTGAACGGATGGTTTATCGGCTATATTGAAACTGCAGATAATACATACTTTTTTGCTACCAACATTGGTGCAGACAGCGATGCTACCGGAGGCAACGCAACTGAAATAACCATGTCTATCTTGTCAGACATGAATATCTGGAAATAAAGAAATCGGGTAAAGGTCAACTACGCAAACTGACCCTTACCCGATTTCATTTTATTTTTCACCTGTTATTTCATAATACTTTTCATTTCCGGTTGCTGACCATGATGTTTTACCGCTACTAACCACATCTTTTGTAGACACATTATAAGCAAACATATCAAGAATTTCTGCCTCTGAGATATGCCATGAACCATCTGCGTTTTTCTTACTTCTGTACCAAACATATAATTCACATTTTTCATTTTCCGAAAGTCTGTCATATGCAAGAAATTCTATTATTTCCTCATTCTCATTTAAGATAGCTCTGGAATTTCCACTCGCACTATATGATATCATAAAATCACATCCTTCGCTTGCGAAGTATTGTTGGTATATAGTACGATATCCATCATATATTTCATCTGTTTCAATCAATGTCACATAATCACATATCGCAGAAATAGAAATATCATCCTCTTTCATATTTTTCATTTCTTGAAATCCAACTGCCTCTACGCTGTCAAACATACCTACACTATCATTCTCAGTACTATTGTTTTCAAAATAAGCTGGGAAATGGTACACAATTTGATTGTCCTTTGCCAGCACAAATGAGACATCTTCCCAAAGCGTATCATAAGTCGGCAGATAAGACACAAATCGTACCTCGCCCCAATCATTCAAATCTACCTCAAAGGATTGTTCGGTTATAACCCGGCTTTCATCTAATTTCTCTCCTGATGGATAGTCCACTTCAATATCTGCAATATCTGTCAATTGCTGTAATTCTTTCGTACCATCAAAATATAAAATGACTTGCTCATCAAATTGTTCTTCGCCTGATAGGATTACTTCTACATAGTCCTCATACCATGTAACTTTCCAACAATTACTTGTGATGCTTCCACCGTCATTGTGCAATTCAAAATCTGTTTGAGATATCTTATCTTTGCCTTCCATAAGGACTAATCGTCCACTTGCTGAACCAAAAGGCCAGTCTGGTTCTCCGACTGCCTGAAGTGTCAATTCATATTTCCATCTGGAGAAACAGATGTATCGCAAGTTGTCTTCTTGTAATTTACCGTATACGAAATGCAAAACCCAAATACTACAATCGCTGCAAGAAGCGAACCCATAATACATAGCATAATCTTCAAAAATTTCTTCATTGTTATAGCACTCCTTTTAATGTCCACGTATATCCAGCTCTTCCAATAGAGATTTTCCACTTCCCCAAGAATATACAATGTAATAACCACTGCCCTTTATTTCTTCCGAAAATTGTAGTGTCTCGTAATCAATCACCTCAATGGACTGCCCTTCCTGAGTTTCCACCAAACATTCCCATTCATTACTTCTGTAACCTGAATAGTAAGCATCCAGTTCTTCCAAAGACAAATCACTTCGAATTAAAATTGCTCCGAAATACTGCATTCCATTTCCGTTACCCGTCAGCTTTCCAGCCTGTGACAACGACTCTATCAATTCTGTTTCCTCTGGCAACGGAATTTCACATAATGCCTTTTCCACCTTATAGGCTGTATGGTTATTTATAAGTGGAATTGAAATCACACTGCCTATCAATACAACTGCTGCCAATATTCCAACTAATTTTAATTTTTTCATGTGTCCCCCCTTATCGAAGTTTTCTTAAATCAAATGGTTCTTTCTCCTGCATGAAATGAATTGTAATTTTTTCATTCATCTTTGAAAGTATTACTTCTTTCTCTTCCTCATCAGCTTTTATTATAAGCCATTTCCCATCCACTTTTATAAATAGAAAATTTTTGTATTCTACAACAACTCTGATATCTACATATGAGAAATCCATCTGTTTGTAAACCAATGTGTCTTCCTTTATTGCAATAACAAAAGGTTCACCATATTTTCGTTTTACCACATCTGCTGGCTTCATTTTCTTTTCTAGCCCGTTCCAAATTATCACTGTTAAAAATCCAATTACTCCAACCAAAACATATAGAATTAGTTCTGTTGAAAATTCACCTTTTAAGGCAGTTAGCACCGCACTACATCCGAATAAAATTAAAGAAAATATAATCAGCAAACTTTTCCACATTTTATTCAATTTGCTTCCACTTTTCAATATTGGACATTTCGGCTCCATAGATTTTGAAAATACCTGTCCCACTTCTTCCAAATCTTCTTTCATAAATCTCTGTTCTAATATCATCTTAAATCACCTTTCTCTTACGCTGTGCCATATTATTTCGTTGTCACTCTATCCTAATACGGTACTGATAATCAGGTATGTCCATTATTCCATCATTAAGGATTTCATTCCCCAAATACTGAAAACTGCCATCTTCTGCAAACCGCACTGTAAGTTCATGAGTTATGACTGCATCATCACAAATAACCATATCGCATACCGCCTCTACCGTCAATGTCACAGTTCCATCATCATTTTCTTTAATATTGACAACCTCCGGCAGAGAAGTCCCAAAGAAGGTAGGAGCATAATTGAAACACCCAAGTCTCTCCCAAAGATAGGTTTGGTTTTCCTCATCAAACGCTGCGTACTCCCGTATCTGCTCTGCTGTTATCGGAAGATACTCCATAATCAGACTTTCAAATTCTTCCTTTGGAATTCCATCTGGATAATCCTCTGAATTGAACTTATCTCCATATTTCATTGCATACAGATATTCATACATCCCATTGAAATCTAATTCTTCCATATGGTCTACATCCCAATTCGAACATAAAATGTTATTGCCCTGATAACCAAGACCTCTCACGCATCTTTCTGACATTTCACGCTGTTCTTCTGCCATTGGCTTTACTCTGATCAAACAGCTTCCATCCACAATTTCTGTTACTTCCGGTGGCTCTGGTACACACAACTCATAGCAGAACCAGCCTTTCTCTGTATATTCCCACTCTTTGATTCTAGTGTGAAATATATAAGACATTCTCGACTTGCCATTCTCATTCCATACACTTCCTGCGCTTACAACATACATGTCTGTGCCATCATAAATAAATTTCATTCTACCTATGCCACCATCATCATGTATCTCGTAAATTACTATAGAACCGCTTTCCCCAGATGCGCAATCCTCAAGAAAAGAATCCACGCTTTCATAATTTTCCATATTTGAATAGGTTACCAATGTAACAACCGGATATCCCGTTTCCATTAACTTTTTCTGCAGTTCAAGAATGGTCTCATCAGTTAAAACAACATTGGATGCAGTTCCTTTATCTGCCTCTTTGTAAATCTCATAAATATGTTCCATCATCGCTCTGCAGTCATTCTCAGCTTCCTTTTCTTCCTGTTCGTCCACCGGAAGTCTATAGCCCTTTTCCCACTGTTCTGCAGCCTCTTCCTCTGCACTTTTTGTTTCCTCTGTGGAAGATACTTCTTTCGTATCTTCCACAAGAGATTCACTCACAATGCCATCTTCTTTTCCACAGGCACACACAAAACATCCAATCAAAAATGCCATAATCAGCAGAATGCTTTTTCTCTTTAATGCCATAATATCATCCTTTCTTTCTTGCTATTGGCGGCAGTTCCAATTCTATTTGTTCTATAGAATTGGAAAGGTACCTGAAAGTTCCGTCTTCAAATGGCTGAACCACAACCGTATTCCGAAAAGCGAGATCGGAATTATAATCCGGCCATACTCCATCCACAATGAGCGTAATCGTTCCATCCGCATTTTCTGTATAGTCAACTACTTCTCCAAACGGCGGGTATGGGCTGGCATAAATCATCTCATATTCATAGCTGTTGCTGCCCTCAGCATACCCGCAATGCTCTCTCAACTGTTCTACCGATACCGGAAAATAAGTAGTCATTATCCTTTCATATTCCTCTGCCGGAATCTTCCAATCTTCAGTTTTCAGATTTTCGCCCGTAGAAATCCGATAAATATCTTCATACATACAAGGCATCAGAATGTCCTCTACATTGCTGCTGTCCCAATTTGTGACAAGCACATTGTAATTCACATAGCTTAGTCCTGATATGTATTTCTCCGTCAATTCCCGACAGTCTTCCGGAAGCGGTTCTATTCTCCAATACTGTCTCAAACTTGCATGTGCAATCACATATTCATATGCGTAGATAAAATACCCTTTTTCCGTAAGCTTAATTTCAGCCACATTACTTACCGAAGTTCCCTGTATTTCAGGCACTCCACCTTCCTTCCAACGAACGCCTATATAATAAGTCTGCAACTCACCTTTCCGGTAAATAAAAGTAACTGCTCCAATCAGTCCATCCCTATGTACTTCGAATACCGTAACCATTGAGTCCCGTCCATCCAAGTAATCTGCATAAAATGTTTCGATTGCTTCATGGTTTTGCATGGCAGTATCTTCTTCAACACTTACCAGACCGCTTGTGCCCAATTGCTCCACCACAGTTTTCCTCTGCTCGTCGGTAAATTCGCTAATGCCGGAAGAATAACTTGGTGCATCTGCAATTACAATATCCTTATAGATTTCTGCTACCGAATCTGCCGCTGACAAAGCCATACTCTGCAATTGTTCTTTTTCCTCATCTGAGATAAGACAATCACTAGCCTGCGGAATAAACCAATATGCTGACTCTGTGGAAGTTTCCGCATTCTCGGCTTCTTCTGTTTCTGCTTCGCTATTTTCGATTTCTACAGGTGGCTCCCATACTTCTTCTGCCACCTTTTGTTCTTCTTCATGTATTTTCCCCCAACAGATCACCCCAACTATCACGGAAATCAACAGCAGTGAAATTGGAAGTCCACATCTTCTAAGTAGCCATTTCACATCTTCCATTATTCGCCTCCGTATAATTCTTCCCATTCTTCTAACGTCAACCGTGGCGTATGCCAAGTTTCTCTGCAGTTGTCTTCAGATGGTATAATTCGGTTAGATACATATTGTACCCCTCCATCCTCTAACGGGCGGACCACAACCTCATGAGCATATACCTTGGAATCACCTGCATAAGGGAATACTACATTAGCTGTAAGTGTAATTGTCCCATCGCTGTTTTCTGTAAAATCGACTACCTCTGAATATGGATATTCCGGGTACTCTACTTCTTCGAAGCCTCTCGGCTTATATTCATAAGTCGAATCCACCGAATCATAGACTGTTTTGGATTGCAGCGTTTCACTATCAATATTGAAATATTTCATAATAACGCTTTCAAATTCCTCTTTTGGAATCCGATAAACTGCACTGACTGATAAGTTGTCATCAGCAACATAAGGAACATACTGACCGTTTACTTTTGGATAAAGAATGTCATACATATCATAGAAATTCAAATCTCCAAAATCATCCTCGCTCCAATCTACAATGAACATGTTATTCTGTTCAAAGCCAATCGGGCGGAGATATTTCCGACTCAACTCCCGATATGTTTCATCCAATGGCTGTACCCGCAATGCGGTATGCTCCTCTGCCCCACTCAATGTAAGAACATACAATTCTTCTGAAAACCAGACACCAGAAAACATCAGGTAACCTTCTTCTGTATAATTCCAATACTCCGCCTGATAGCTTCCAGTAACCTCTCTTTGTATATCTCCATTTTCGTACTTGTAATAGCTTCTGACCACATCTACATTTCCGTCTTTTGTGTGTAAATCGTATTTTACAAATCCGCCTAAATAACTGACTTCAAGAATTGTTATTTCTGCTTCTTCCTGTGCATCCACCTTTTCGCAGAATTCCACTACCTTCTCTGGGTCCGTCATGTTAATTTGATTTCTGCTGTCAACAGCCGGATATCCATTTTCTCCAAGGCAATTTACAATACTGCGAACCGTTTCCAAATCAGCTATCTTGTTTTCTTCTGCTGCTTCTTTATAAAGATCCACACAGATTTCTATAATTTCATCTGCATCCTCCTCTGATTCTTCCTGAATAGTCTGAACATCTATTACCGTTTCCGAAACTGTATTTTCTTCCGGGGGTGCATCACTGCACCCCGAAATACTAAGTATTAATACAAAGTTAATTGCTGCCAAACCACTCTTCCAGAACCAAGTTGTCTTTCTTAACAACATATCCACTTCCTCCTCTACCTTTCACATCTTCTACCATGCTGATAATCAATATAGGACGTTCTACCGTATCTTCTGCTGTAAAAATTGCAAACCATCCTAATTCCGTACCCGAAATATCATCCTTCGATGCCTTGATTTCTGCCGTACCTGTTTTTCCTGCTAAAAGAATGTCATCCCGATGGGCTGCATATCCAGTTCCATTAGAATCATTCACAACCTTCTTTGTTCCTTCCAATACACGGCTTGCTGTCTCATTAGAAAAGGCACCCGGAATCCAATACTCAGCTGTTGCTTCATTCTGATATACCAAATAAGGCTTTATGACATTTCCCTCGTTACAGAAATCATCCCAAACCAACTTATATCCATCTTCGCCCTTTAGAAAGAGTGCTTCATTCTCAAAGCTGATAGTTCCTGCAACTGTATCGAAAGAAGTCTGGTAGGTTACCGTCATTTGCTCCTCGTCATATGCAATAATCCAGACAGCCATATTCTGGACTTCTATGCCTTCATAAATAGCTGAGTTGCGTTTTATGAAATCCTCCTGACTGATACTTCCCGATGCCTCAACGTGCAACATCGCATACATTTCTTCATATTCCTTTTTGGGGATATGATACATGTACTCCACCAGAAGTTCTTCCGGTGTCCTCCAGGCATTTTCTTTTGTTTCCAACATTCCTGCCACACATACCGCAGAAATTACCGCAGCTATTCCTATAACAGCAATCGCAATCCATAGGAGCCTGCTTCTTGTTTTCTTTCGCTTGTTTCTGCTTTTTCCTTTCTTCATATTGACCTCCATTTATTTTCATTGCTGATATGGTCATATTCTATTTTCAATGTACACTATATCTTCAAAATATTACATTCGTAAGATTTTGAGACGAAAAAATTTCACTTTGCTTGGTATATCGTACTATGCATTCCTCCTTCCTTTTTATTACATGTGTAAGATTTCGTGGCAAAAAAATTTCGTCCGCAATCCTTCTGCACTTGTGTAAATATTACATCAGTAAGATTTAGAAGTCAAGTTATCTTTATATAAAAAGGCTCCTGCCGAGAAGTATCATACATTTTCGCAAAAGTGATACCTTTTAGCAAAAACCTATTATTCAGTAAGTTTCAAACCACCCCACTATTTCAATATTCAAATGTTTCATTCAAAAGACCAGAAAACACACGTCCATTATCTTTCTTTATTATCCCACAAACCGCAGAAAATCAAGGTTTCTTTGAAAGCAGACAAACGGTTTCAATATTCCTCTGAACCTTGATTTTATACTGCATAGCGAAAGTATGCAATAGATTTTCAAGGTGGGGTAATGGTTTTATCCCCATAAAAAATGGTTGACTAAATGTATTTTAAGATTTTTCTATATAAATCCCACAGCCTCGGTCCACAAAACCCACCCAAAGCACTCAACCCACGATGCTCATGAACATCTCTATCTTCAACCTCAAAGAGCCTATGGAAATCATCTTCCTCACCTACATAAACTGATTTGTCATAATTAAGAAAAGTAGACTTGCCACTAAATTGGTCACCTGTGATATCTATAATAATATGTTTGTCTACCATCAGCCACGCATGAGATTGTCCGTTTCCATCCGGTTTACCCCAATATGTTCCACAGACATAATCTGTTTTGATACCTTTATCCAATAAATACTGAGCTAACAAATCACTCGTATCTCCGCAGCAAGCACGTGGAAATCTGCGATATATGCTGTCATTATCAAACTCCCCTGCTTCCAAAGCCAAATCAATCGCTCTTCGAAATTGGGTTGCGAACTGTTTAACTTCCTTCATCATACGCTCCTTTAACAAAACCACTTTTGCCCAAATGTATCCTTTCGCCAAAATGTATACTTCCCGTTCTCCAAAGCCTATCCCCTGGGGTAAACCTCCAGTTATATCATCACTCTACGGAAACAGAAACACACATCTATTTTATTCCCAAAATGGCGAAATTCTTTGATTTATTGGGCTTTTCTTGACAGAAGGCACAACGTCTCCACATGTGTTGTCACTAACATAGGAACACACATCTTTTACCTCGTCTGCGATATGGGAACACAATTCTTTCGCCTTATCACCTACACTCTTTGCTTTGTCAAAACGCTCCTTTGCGTTTCTGACCTCGTTTCTAAATCCTGTTTTATATATGAAAGTAATTTTATAGGGATCTTTGTTTCCATCTTCATCATAGCCACCAACTATGACTTTTTCAATAATACTTTCAAAAATACCTCTGTCAAACTCCTGCAGCACTTCATTTTGAGACAATGCCTTTTTGAAATCCTCCACTCGTCGCTTCAGGGATACATCATCTTCCATTTGTTGTTCCAACATTTCGATATTTGCCCTAATATTGGATAATTTTCTCTCATATCCTACATCAGTTTCCTCATAAATATCCTGTGAAACGACTCCTTCTAAATACTTCTCCAAAAGAGTTTTTCTTTTTGATTGAAGATTATCTGCACTTTTCTGATACTTCATCAGCTTATCTCTTGCAGTATCTTCACTGAGCGTTTTCTCTACCCTAGAAATAAATTCCTCTAGTATATCCTTGTTATCGGAACATAGCATTTTATAAGATTCAACAAATGCTTCCTCTATCACTTGTTCTGGGATTCCCTTACTATCTGGACAATATCGCTTTCCACTTTTTGTTGACGTTACACATTGCCATATTGTTTTCTTATATTTTGAATTACTATGCCATCTTCGTCTGGAAAGGCTTGAGCCACAGAATCCACATTCCAGCATACAGCTAAAAGCATACTGCCGACTATATTTTTCTCTTTTTCCCGGTGTAGGAGATTTTCCGCCACCATTTCTTCGCTCTCTGATTTCCTGTGCCCTTGCAAAAGTTTCTTCTGAAACAATAGGTTGATGATGATCTCTTATGTAAAATCTATCTTCCTCTCCAAGATTTTCCAATCTTCTCTTTGATATAGGATCAACCGTAAAAGTTTTTCCGAGTAAAATGTCACCCTTATATTTCTCATTATTGATAATTCCCATAACACTTGATGTTGTCCATGGATTTCCTTTTATGGTCGTTATCCCCTGCTCATTTAACTCTCTTGCTATCATAGTACTTCCTGCACCTGAAACATACCGATCAAAAATATATCTAACAGTTTTTGCACCTTCTTCATTGATAGAAAGTGATTTGGTCGCAACATCATAATCATAGCCAAGACAGCCTTGAAATCCAACCAACTCACCACGTTTCATTTTCATCTTCAAGCCCTTTTTCACATACGCTGAAGTATTTTCTACCTCTTGTTGTGCCACGGAACTTAATATCGTCATCAGGAATTCGCCATCCTTCATGAGCATTTTTCCGCAAGCCAATTATAAACATCATCACTTGAACTTTTTGTAGTATCTGCATTTATATCGACTGCAATACCAAGCTGATGTTCACTTATTCCAGGAATTGCCACCCATTGCTCTGCAAGTTTTTTCGCTTCGGACTTTGATTTTCCCTCATTTTCATATGCTTCTATTTTTTCGTTCATTAGTTGCTGCTGTTCTTCCTGTGTCCTATATCCCTCTCTAACAAACAAACCATATCCCTGCGCCCTTGCAGCATTAAACATTTCCTGCAACTCCGGGTAAATTTGGGAATCAACCTTTTTTTCCATTTGATAATTCTGTAAGCTGTACTTCATAATCAGCAGGAATATAATTCTCACGATTTACAAGAATCAGATTCCAGCCATGATCTTCACTGGCCATATGGTGTGTTATATTTCCAAGAAAAGGCGTTGTTAAAGATGAATGAAGAACCTTTCCTGCCATCACACATAACATTACTGTAAATAACAGGATAAAAAGTTTTTTACTTTAATTTTTTTTCGTCTTGCATATCGTTTCAATTATTTTATCTCCACCTTTTGGTATACCCTGTACAGTATCGGTTGAAAAATCAAGCATACCACTGCATATACAGGAACAATAACAGTTGCTATTGTGGTTACTTTACTTCCCAATGTTATAAGTCCAGCTTCTTTGATATCCAAATAAATTTCTAATAACTGGTCTGGAAAGAAAGAGCATAATCCAGGCAATGTAATAATTCTGCTTAAAAATGGAAATGCACATAGCACAATGAATGGTACAATAACGGCAGTTGGCGTAGAGTGTGTAAACGCTGATGCCAACATTCCGAGTGTAGCTGCAAATATCGTTCCTATATATCCACCCAGAACAATAAACAGATATGCCTGTAAAAAAGTAATATTATAAACACTTCTCCACAAATCCAACTGGATTGGACAGTTTGCACCGTCTGCACCTAATATAAAAAGTACAATAAACGTATATAGAAATACAAACATCAGATAAAATCCCGTAGCAATACAAAAACCTGCTCCTACCTTTGCGGAAATCCCCTTGCTTCTTCCAAATCGTGCAGAGAAAAAAATGGAATCTGCTTTTGTCTGAAATTCATCTGAAAATATCCCGGATACCAGAAAACCGATCACTAATGCCAGCATCAGAATAAAGGTTGATATATTTTGTAGTAATGCAGCCCAACCGTCCATATATTCATAGTAAAATGGAGTTTTCAGTTCTTTATATTTCTGAATCATAAAATCTTTTTCTGCCTGTGTAAATCTTTCTTCTCCAGATTCAAGCCAATTTTTTAAAGTAGAAATTCTTCTTTCATAGATTGTTCCAACTTCATCATCAGAAATCTGATCCGTTACATAATAATTATAATCTCTGTAATCGCTGAAAGCATAAATAATGACATCCATAATACCTGCTATGCCTTGCTTTTTTGCATATGCCTTATTTTGTTCTGTAATGTCATCCGACAATGCCTCTTTCGAACTGTTAATTGTCCTGTTCTCTTCCAATACCTTGCTTAATGTATCTGCTGTTAAATAACCTGCCCATTGGTTTTTGGCTTCTCTTAAATCTCTTGCAGCCGAAATTCCAACAGAAGAATTTCCATTTTCATCAACATACTCCACTCTGTTAATCGTTAATATACTGGTTATCGCAAGTATTACGAATAACACTATGACAGCAATTCTATTTTTTGATTTAGAAAACACTTTTTTAATTTCATAACGCAGCATTTTCATCACCTGCTTTCTCTCCAAAATAATATAAAAATACATCTTCCAGTGACGCTTCTACACGCATTGCATTCTCAACCGGTTTTTCGTGAGAAATAATTCGCAGCATAACCTGATTTATTTCTGATTTCATATTGGAAATTTTATATTTTTCCATAAAATCAGATACCCTGTTTTTCGGCACAAGACATTCCCACACTGTTTCTGTCATAGAATTTATCAGTTCGTCAATACTTCCTTTATGCAGAATTTCCCCGTCTTTCATCAACCAGATTTCATTCGCAATATACTCGATATCTGAAACGATATGTGTCGATAATAACACCAGTCTGTCTTCTGAAAGTTCGCTAATCAGATTGCGAAATCGGATTCTTTCATTTGGATCAAGTCCTGCTGTTGGTTCATCAAGTATTAAAATCTTAGGATTATTCAACATAGCCTGTGCAATTCCGGCTCTACGCTTCATACCACCAGATAATTTTTTCATTTTTTTATGAGCTGCTTTTGAAAGACCAACCTTAGCAATCAACTCTTTCACACGTTTTTTTACGACAACAGGACGGATTCCTTTCAATGCAGCAATATAAAGTAAATAATCCTCTACCGTAAATTCAGGATAAAATCCAAAATCCTGTGGTAAATACCCCAACAGCTTGCGATATTCACTGTCCATGCTGAAAATATCTTTTCCATTACAGCATATCGTTCCGCTTGTTGGCTTTAAAAGGGTACACAACATTCTCATTAGAGTTGTTTTACCTGCTCCATTTACACCTAAAAGACCATATACCCCATTTGTCATAGTAAGATTTATATGATTGACTGCTGTAAAATCTCCAAATTCTTTTGTTAAACCATCAAGCTCTAATTTCATCAAATGACACCTCCAAATATTGATTACAATTCTTTAAAATACGATATATCGCAAAAGCAATAAAAAGTATTGTTACACCCAGCAGTGCTGACCAGATGGGAACAGTAACCATGATATATACATTTTCATTTAAAACAATAAAAAGCCATACTGCACTCCATATCACACACAGAACAATCGCAACTGTTTCACTGAAAGCGTGTTTACTGCATAAAATTCCAAAACAGATACAGGCCGTTACACAAAGCGGAAAAAGAAATTGGACAACTAATTCTGATAATTCATAATGCAAACCTGCTGAAGCGACTCCTAAAAATACAGTTATGAAAAAAATATCTGTAATACCAAATAACAGCATACGTGTAGCATATACCTGTTTTAATGAATAATAGGAAGCAGCTTCTATTTCCATACATTCACATGACCTGTTTTTCCACAGTTCCGGAATAATAAGGATTACAAATAGCGTGGCTACAACACCCATACTTCTTTTTAGATATATTTCATCATGAATAGAACTTAAAGCAATCCATAATGCCACTAAAATCATAAATTGAAGAACCCACCACCTTTTTTGTATCACACGAAGCTGTGTCCACAAAAAGTCATGATAAGAAAGCATTCGTTCTTGCTCTGCCATAAAAAAAGCATTTTTTGATTTACAGATTGTTTCCTGTATTTTTTCTTCGCTTGCTTCAATCTTTTCTTTCTGATTCATGTAATTCCTCCTTTCCGAGAAGTTCTTTCAACTGTTTCCTTGCTTTTTGCAAACGATACTTTACCAGTGAAAGCCCGATTTGCAATTTACCCGAAATTTCTGTCAGTTTTAGCTCTTGAAAATAATAAAGCGTAAGCACTTCTCTTGATTCGTCTGGAAGTTGTCCTAAAACCTGTTCTATCAAAACTCTATTCAAAATCTGTTCCGTTTGATTTTCTTCTGCCTGATTTCCTTCCAGAGACTCATTTTCTTCCAACAGTATTTCTTTTGTTTTTTTCAAATAATCTTTGCAAAGATTACCTGCTATCGTATATAAGTAATTCAATGTTTTTCCTTTATAATGATAGTCGGGCAATCTTGTAAAAAAACGTATAAATGTTTCCTGCGTTAAATCTTCCGCATACGTTTTATCGAAACAATGATGATGACAGTAGCTTAAAATTTCTTGATAATACTTGTGGACAAATAAATCAAAAGCATTATCATCACCTTGCTTCATTTTCCTGATTAGTAGAAAATCATTATACACAAAATCCCCCTTTCTCATTTTTAGAAGTTCAAAATATTTATCACATTCTATAATGTATAACGATTGAGAACCATAAAAAGATAGTCAAAACCAAGTTTTTTATTTTCGAATTATGTGAACAATCTCAAACATATTTCATTATTATAACTATCTGAGCCAATAGCCTCAACTATAATAGCAAGCACTGCCTGTGTCATGACACAGGCGAAATTCCCCACACTTTCCTATCGTATATGCGTGTGAATTTCCATAGGGAAGTATCCCTAACCCTCTTTTATTTTTTCTTCGGTTTTCCTGTTGAATACCTTGACCTTTCCTGCCGCTTTTGCTACAATTTGTTGTGGATAGTTATACCCAAAACTGAATAAAACTTGAAACGAACTGTTGTAAAAATCGAACATTTTACAGCAGTTTTTTTGTACCCAAAAGAGAGAAAGGAAGTGGCAGAAATGGCAAATCGAAACCGCACCAATCCGGTGCAATTTTATCTCAGCGATGATGAGCAGTACATCCTCAACACCAAATTCAAAGCATCCGGCATGAAGAGTATGTCTGCGTTCCTGCGCAAGCTGATTTTATATGGATATGTGTATGATGTCGATTACAGTTACCTACGAAATTACAACACGGAACTGGGACGTATCAGCTCCAGTTTAAACCAGATCGCAAAAAGGGTAAACAGCACCGGAAACATTTATCCAGAGGACATAGACGAAGTAAAGGAGTTGATGAATGAGGTATGGCATACACAAAAATCCATGCTATCAAAGCAACCGTTGATAAAGCCATAGAATATATCTGCAACCCGGACAAAACCGATGAACAAATCTATGTTTCGTCTTATGCGTGTGCGCCCGAAACTGCGGCGATTGACTTTAAATATACGCTTGACCATTGCAGGGAAAACAGTTCCAACAAAGCCTACCATCTGATACAGGCTTTTGCTCCGGGCGAGGTCGGTTATGAGGAAGCACACCGCATTGGAAAAGAGCTTGCAGACAAGGTTTTAGAGGGGAAATATTCGTATGTTGTCACCACGCATATTGATAAGGGGCATATACACAATCATATCATCTTTTGTGCGGCTGACAACATTGAATATAACAAATACCATGACTGCACACAGACCTACCACCGCATCCGCCACCTGAGTGATGAACTGTGCAAAGAACACAATCTTTCCGTCATCATTCCAGGCGGTGAACGTGGCAAAAAATACAAGGAATGGCAGTCTGATCAGAATGGTTCGACTTGGGAAACACAGCTTCGACGGGACATCAATTTTTTCATCAAGTCGGCTTCCACCTATGAAGAATTTCTGCTTCTTATGCGGGCAAAAGGTTACGAAATCAAAGGGGAAACTTTTGGAGAAGATGCTGCAAAATATATCTCTTTTCGCCCTCTGGACAAGGAGCATTTTGTCCGTGGTAGTGCAAGGTCTTTAGGGAAAGAATACACAAAGGAACGTATCTGGGAACGCATCGAAAAGAAACGGGAACGAAAGGCAGTTATCCCGAAAAAAGACTACTCTGCACGCAGGCTCATTGACACCTCGGACGAGAAATTCCAGAACAGTCCCGGACTGCAACAGTGGGCAGCAATCGAGAATCTGAAAATCGCCGCACAAAGCTATAATGAAGCTGGTTCTCTCTCCGATCTTGAGCATAAAATTACTGTAAAAACCGAAGCGGGAAAGTCCGCCAAACAGAGCGTTGTGGAACTGGAACACCGCATGAAAGACCTTGCGGAAATCATCAAATATGCCGAGCAGTACAAGGACAACCGCTCTTACCATATCGCCTACAAAAAAGCCAAGAACCCGGACGCATATTTCCGCAGATACGAGAGCCAGATTATCCTTTATGGCGGTGCAAGGCGTATGCTTGAACAGGCAGGCATCAAGCTAAAAGGATTGAATGTGGATAAGCTGCGAGCCGAATATCAGGCATTGGAAACGCAGAAAAAAGAACTGACCGCAACCTACAAGAGCTGTGAAAAAGAGGTGTGGAATTTAAAGCGGAAACAGGAAAATCTTAATCGGTATCTCGGACGAACACAAACCGATCCGGTGCAGGAACAACAGACAAAAAACAAAAACCACAGCTTATAAACCAATAGGGAAGAATGCTACCCCCAGATAGCACTCTCCCTCTGAATCAATTCTGTTCTTCATCCAGCCATTCTTTTAGCTTTTTCTGTAACAGCTTTTTATCCGGCAAATATAATTTATACTCTTTTGCATAAATATTGGCATTTTCCGGGAGTGTTAAATCGACAAGAGCCTCATCACTTTGCTTACAGAGTAAGATACCAATCGTCGGATTTTCTCCCTCAATTTTCTCATACCGGTCATAATAGTTTACATACATCTGCATCTGTCCTAAGTCCTGATGTGTAAGCTCATCAATCTTAAAATCTATCAAGACATAGCACCTTAACAATCTTGTTATACAGAACCAGGTCCACATAAAAATTTTTGTCATTAAATGTAAACCTCTTTTGCCGCTGTTCAAAGAGAAAGCCTTTCCCCAACTCCAAAAGAAACTTCTGCATTTTCCCAATTACCGCCGATTCCAGATCACTTTCATGATATGCTGCTTTATCCTCCAGTCCTGCAAACTCCAGTACATACGGAGTATGTAAAATATCTTCTGGTTTCTGCGGAACGGCACCTTCATTTGCCCATCGCATCACATCATTTTTATCTCTGCTCAATGCAAGTCTTTCATACAAACTGGAGTGAAATTGTCTTTTTAAGGTGCTTACATTCCAGTTAGAACGTATTGCTTCCTTTTCATAAAAGTCTCTTTCGTCCTTATCCTCTATACGCATAAGTATCTGATAATGTGTCCAGCTCAGCTTAAATGGTATTTTTTTGTATGCCGTTTCTAATTGTCCAATTCCTGATTGGACAATTCCAAAAGCCTGTTCAAATTGTCCAATTCCCGATTGGATAATTTCATCTTCTCTATCTTTGTAAGCCATGTAAAATTGACGCATTCCAACAACATTGCTTCTTGAAAAACCCCTGCCATATTCTTCTGTCAGATATGATGACAAAGAATCCAAGACTTTTGCTCCATATTTTGCTCTTTCTGAACCCTGCTGTTCCTGCTCGATAATATATCTTCCAAGCAGAAAACTGGTAAGAACGGTAATTGCATTTGCCATTTGTCCCATATTACTTCTGGCACTGTCAATCAGCTTTTTTGATTTATCAAATAAATTTTGAAATTCGTTACTTTCTATTATTTCTAATTTTTCATTTTTCACACTAGAACCTCCAAACTTCCTATAATTGTCAGGTATTTTCTAAAATAGAAAGGGCAATCGTTTTTTGTGTTGTTTCCTCCTGCATAAGCACCTCCGATCTGCATCTTCCTGTGCGTATGCACCTCTTAAGGCGGAACATACAGCCGATGTAATAAATACCTCATAGTCCTCCTTTCCGCTTCTGGACATCGTGTCCAAAAGCAATAAAAAGGGCAGCTACAAGTCTTTCGACTCATAACCGCCCTAACACTGTTGCAATAATTAAATTATTGATAATATTGATAAACTGAAACTTGCATGAACTTAATAAAAGAGCCAATCACTAATAATTATAAATAATCCTCAATAATTGCTGTTAATTCTTCAATATAATTCTCTACTTCATGTTCCGCATCATTCTCTTCCGGATATGTAAATATACTATCATATTTGCACAAAAACTCGTCATATTGTGTTTCACTACTCTGCAATCCTTTTGCATGAATATAAGATACAACCATAACAGCAGCATCCATTGGATGTGATTCAAAGTTATCTGCATCAGCTAAGCCTGAAACTCCTGCGCGATCACATTTAAATAATCTACGGACTTGATGCTCTAATTCTATTGCATCACTATGTTGTATTCTAAACATACATTTCACCTCCCAATACTATTTCTTGTTTCATAAAGCTCCAATTTACCAATTTATATAATATATCACATTTTCTCATACAAAGGTATACTTATAACGAAACATACATCTAATGAAATGAATATCTCATAATTTTCCTTTTTACTTCTAAACATTATGTTCCAACAAGGAATCAACTTACTCTCTTTAGATGTTTGTCCGATAAATACCACTTTTTCTATTTTTTAACAAAGTCTTTTCTCAATGCATCAAAATAAATGTCTAAATCCGTCTTCCCCATAGGATTAGGATTGTGCAATAAAGGGTTCTGACATACAAATGATTTGAACCCATGAATATCTATCATTCCATAAGAAAATCTATTTTCATACAAAAAATACTTCATGGATAATAGTTCTAAAATTTCACATGACAATTCAAAAACATTTTCAAATTCTTCTATTCCCATTTTAATTTGTTTTACACTATCAATTTTTTCTATATCAAAATGAGCAATTAGAGAGTTTCTTAAATCTTCAAGTTTCTCTACTATTTTTTTTACTTCCTTTACCTTGTCACCCGCTTCTCTCAGTTTTTCTCGCACAATTTCTCTATTATCACTGTTCAAATTCATACCTATGTATGACTGCAAATACCTTATCCCACAATTCTTTTTCTTACCAGTGTCTGGGGCATCTAGAAACATTTTACATATTACCAAAATCATAGAATCAACTGTATTATTCAAATAATTCCTCAAGAATATTGTTTGGGTAATATAAATTCCTTTTTTCTCAAATTCATTTGTCAAAAAATCAACAATTTTCTTGCAATATGCTAAATTCATATCATATAGCTTTAACTCATTTCTTATCAAGCATAATATGTTTTCATATTTCTCATAATATTTCTCTTCAAAAAGGTTCTTATAATAATCTTGTTGTTTGTTTCTAAGATTATCAAAATAATAATCTTGAACTATTTCAATAATTCTGTTTGCTCGCTCAGCATACAAATCTTCCTCCATATAAATTTTTTCCTTTATTGCATAACTATGATATACTAATTCCGTGAAATGAACTATCCGTTCTTCATCATTTTCATTACCAAAATCAACTTTCATATGTAGTAGATCACTGTTGCACACACAAGTTAATTTTAAATTTATTATTTCTTCTTCACTAGACTCTTCCAAACAATGAACTAATGCTCCACACCGCTCTATGTACTTCTCCACACTCCAATTTTCTATAGAACCAAAGAAATTGTTCAATGAATTTATTGTATTTAAATACTCTATTGGAAACTCTTTAATATCCAAACTTTTCATCTCCTTTTTCCAATACTACACCAAAACAGAGTCTTTCAGCCTCGTAATTATACACAAGTCTGCTTGAACTTTTCCATTCTCGAAATTTATAGCATCCAATAGCAATGCCTGAAACAAAACATCCCTTACATTCTCCAGTCTTACCATCCCATACTCTTTTTCTGTAAAACCATCAACCTGACCTCCTTGTATAGCAGCTTCTTTTCTCGCCACCAGACAATGTGTATACAATGCCATGATATACTTGTCCGACATCAAGAAGGCATATGTTTCGTTCCATTGATATGTATATCGGCACTTTTCCAGATTCTCTTGCGGTATATCGAAATAACATCTGACCGTTTCCAAATATACATTTCCATTATACTGCGACTTTAACTTCTTTGCATACCTTTTAATTGTTGCGAATATATTATTTCTTTCGATTGCTGTTCGAGTCCTCCTGAATACAGGTTTTCTTCCACGCAAATCCATATACACATTATTCAGAATAGTTTTTCCAGCATATTGTCTGAAATCCCTTATTCTTAACAAATAGGATAACACATCTTCCAATTTTTTCTCTGATGCTATCTCCTGATACGAATAATCCCCAAATTCAATATGATCCAGCTTTAAAGGACTGCTCCCCTTTGCAATTTCTCGTTCCATTACTCTATTGATATCTCTCATTGATTCCATAATCTCTCCTTCCTACTTCTGGTCACAATGTCCAAAAGTAAAAAAGAACAGCTATAAGATTTCTCCCATAACCGCCCTACCGCTGTTAATCTTTATTATTCCATTTCAGCCACCTTTAAAATATGTCCCTTCGTTTTTTACATTATATCTCTACGATCACACTTTTGGACATCGTGACCAAAAGTGCCTGCAATCATCTTTATTATCTCCACAAATACTGCGATCATCCTTGCAATTACGACAATACCACCTATCAGACCACCAATGACGCCATTGAATGCCAACACCCCAATGCTTCCGGCAATTCCAAAATTTTTAGGGATGAAGAACATACACATTTTCCGAATCCCATAGGGAAAACCTACCATAATCCAGAGAAGGAAGTAATCAAATCCGTTTTCCTGTTGGCATACCGGATAACACATCAGTATCCATAAAACAAGTATCAGTACCGGAACGATAATCTTAAACAATACCCTTTTCATGCCAGCCTCCCCCATACATATCATGCTGCACTTCCTGCTGATAATAATGATTTATTGTTGATGGCGCATTATACAGTGCCGTAACCATGTATGCCTTAAGCTCTGTAATATTTGTTTGTCCCTTTATTGCTATAAAGCTCTGATATCTCCAGAACTTCTACTTTTGGATGACACTGTAAGATTTTCTGAAACCATACAATGTCATTCTTCGTTCCCATCAATCTGACTTTTAACATTAGTCTGCTCCTCCAAATAAGGCATGCAGTTCCCGGTTATAAGTCGCATACTCCGGATAGCGGATCTGTATCGCCTGCCAAAAGAAAGGTGCATAGGCACAGCAGAACAAGTCCTCCACTGTATACTGCCTGCTCTCGTTTACCTGTTCCTCTGTTTTTGTGTAATCATCTACACTCGGTGTGCCGTTGCAATACAGGTTAAATGCCATTCGCACCACCTTCATACTGCCACTGGTCTGCCAGCCTTCATGCAGACACTCAGTTTTTACACATCCCGTCTTAAAATCATAGATGCTATCAACATTTCTTCTCGTATCATCGCTGATACCAAGGCAATAGCAAAGTGCCTTGTGGTACACATCCTGATAGCGTACCTCTTTTAATTTTTCATAGTAGAATTTTTCATGTGCTTCGCTGATGAAATTGATTGTCTGTTCCTTTTTGTTTTCTGCTCCTAACGCTGTGTTGTTCATAGTGAACCTCCTTTTAAATTGAATTGAAAAAGGCACTCCTAATGGAATGCCCTAATATAAAAAATAGGGACACTCTTTCAAGTATCCCTACGTTCTATCAACATATCTGATAGTTCTCTATTTACTTTCATATTCAGAATTCTTTGTGTTCCCACAACCGAGGTCTAACGCTACAACAACAGTCACCTTCCTCACAAGCTCTTTTTCCTTGTGATTTTCAGCAATCCTGTTGAAGCTGAAAAACTCTACAAAGTGCGTAAATTCAAGGATTTCTACATATCCTTTCTGTGTAGTCCTACCACAGTTTCAACATGCCCGTTCTGGCAGAATTGATCTACAACTGCCACCTTTTCCACCTGATAGCCCAGATCATCCATCCGTTTCACATCCCGTGCCAGAGTTGCCGGATCACAGCTCACATATACAACCCGCTTCGGGTGCATATGTGCGATCGTCTCCAGCACGACTTCCTCGCATCCCTTCCGAGGGGGATCTACTACGATCACATCTGCACAGATGCCGTTTTCCCGGTACTGCTGCGGCAGCACCTCTTCTGCCTTTCCTACAAAGAACTCCGCATTCTGTATATGATTGAGCTCCGCATTTCTTCTGGCATCCTCGATCGCCTGCGGAACAATCTCGACTCCATAGACCTGCTTTGCCTTTTGGCTTAAGAATAATGATATCGTACCGATTCCGCAGTACAGATCCCAGACCGTCTCTCCGCCCTGCAGATCTGCATATTCCAGTGCTTTCTCATATAGCTTCTTTGTCTGTACCGGATTCACTTGATAGAAGGACAGTGGGGAGATCTGATACTGAATCTCTCCGATGGCGTCTGTGATATAGTCCTGTCCCCAAAGCGTCACACAGATATCCCCCAGAATCCGATTGGTCTGCTCCTGATTGATATTTAAACTGATACTCTTCATTCCCGGCACCTGCTTCAGCGTTTCAATCAGTGCCTCTGCATGTGGTAGCTTTTTCCCATTTATGACCAGACATACCATGATCTCTCCGGTGGCAAATCCGACTCTGGTCAGTATATGCCGTACTAGTCCGGTATGCTGTTCCTCATCATAAGTCGATATCTCATAGGTCTGAAGGAACTCCCGGACTCTACGGATAATATCATCATTCCCTTCTGCCTGAATATAGCAGTGCGGAGTATCTATGATCGTATGACTTCTGCCCGCATAAAAGCCGGTTATAACCTTGCCTTCCTTGTCTCTGCCTACCGGAAACTGTGCTTTATTCCGATAGTGCCACGGATCTTCCATGCCGATCGGCGGCTCCATCCGCTCCTCCGGCCGCTCCATACCCCCGATCCTGCTTAAGCAGTTACGCACCTTATTCCACTTAAAGTCTAACTGCTTTTCATAGCTGACATGCTGCAGTGTACATCCACCGCATGGTCTGGCCACCGGACACTTCGGTTCTACGCGATCCGGAGACGGCTCCAGAATCTTTAGCACTCTGGCATAGGCATACTGCTTCTTCACCTTCGTGATCGCCACCTGTATACGATCCCCCATAATCGCATCCTTTACAAATACTGCGATTCCACGCTGACCCGTTTCATCGGAAACATGTCCGATGCCTTCACCCTCGGTTCCCATATCTTCGATTGTCAGTTCGATTACATCATTTTTCTTCATGCTCTGTTCCATCCGTCCATTCCTTAATGTGCAAGGAGTTGAACCAAACATACCACTCCTACACTTAATACCACACTTGCCAGCACATAGGCGGCTGCCAGTCCATAGCTTCCTCCCTGCATCAACTGATTCGTCTCCAGTGCAAATGTAGAGAATGTCGTAAATCCACCACACACACCGGTCTTCAATGCCAGCACCAGAAGTGGCGGCATATCATACTTTTCTGCTAACACTGTGATCCATCCGATCACAAATGCACCGATGACATTTATTGCCAGTGTCTTAATCGGGAATCCATCCTGCTTACCGATCGGGATCAGCCCGATCAGGTATCTGCCCATGGCACCTACCGCTCCGCCACAGCCGACTAACAGACACTTTATCCATGCCTCACTCATATCTGTATCATTCCCCTATCTGCATCTACTGTTATTCCAAAACGTGTCAGATCCACCCGGTTTTTCTCTACCTCTACACCATCTGCACGCAGCAACCGTGCCTGTACCTCCGCACCTCCAAATGCAAAGCCGCCTGCCAGCTCTCCCTTTGCATTTACCACCCGGAAGCATGGAATATGTTCCGGATCCGGATTCCTATGCAGTGCATTTCCGACTGCTCTTGCCATATTCTTATCTCCCGCCAGTGCTGCCACCTGACCATAGGTTGCCACATGCCCCTTTGGGATCTTCTTTACAGCCTCATAGATTCGTTTCGTCGGGCTATCCGTTACCAGAGCATAGCTCTCAGCAATCATTTTCCGAACCGCTTCATCCGGGATCGTTCCATCCAGAATGATGGTGTTCCAATGCTCCTTATTCTGGTGCCATCCGGGGATCACAGACGAAAAGGCACTCCTCCAGTAGTCACGCCATTCCGGATCTGTCTTTACGTTCAGATTCACATAGTCCTCCCGTATATACGTCCATAGAAATGCCTTCTTACTGCCCTTTACCCGGACCAGCTGCCAGTTCGGATCGTGAAACGGAGCCTCCACATATGTATTTGGAAAGGATAATCCATAGTCTAGCGCTTCTTTTCTCGTATTCATATCTATACATTCGGCTTAGAGGTTGCCCGTAGATTACTCTCAAAGTTCCGGTTAAAGCCCATCCAGTTGCCGCCCTCATCCTTATTCTTCAGTTCCTCAATAAATATCTGTAGCTTAGCATCTGTATTATCTGCAGCGGATAGTGCCAGTGCCTCGATCAGTGCCGGTTTCTTCGGGGAACCGTATTCCAGTTCTCCATGGTGAGCCAGGATACAGTGTTTCAGCTCATTCGCCAGCTTTGCCGGGAATCCCGGTATCTCCTTCATTTTACCATCTAAAAATATAGTCCCCATCACGATATGTCCGACCAGCTGTCCTTCATCGGTATAATCATTCTCCGGGAAATCCGATAACTCATCAACCTTTCCGATATCATGGCAGATCGCCGCTGTCAGCAGAAGATCCCGATTCAAAACCGGATACTGCGTTGCATAAAAATCACACAGCTTTGCAACCGCCAGTGTATGCTGAAGCAGTCCGCCGATAAACCCATGATGGATAGACTTCGCTGCCGAATGCTTCTTAAACTTCTCGGCAAATGCTTTATCATCTATAAATATCATCGTCAGCAGTTGATGCAGATACTTATCCTTCACACTCTTGATCAGCTCTGTCAACTCCTGATACATCGTATCGATCCCAAACTCCGAACATGGCATATAGTCTTCAACATGATATTCCCCTTCCTGCGCCTTCCGTACCTGTTTTACATTTAGCTGCAGATTGCTCTGGAAGCAAACCACCTGTGCCGTTACATCGATATAATCCATTGCTTCAAAATGTGCGATCGCATTATTCAGATCCCATACTTTTGCATCGATCGTTCCGGTTTTATCCTGAAGCAGCATGGAATAATAGTTCTTTCCTGCCTTGGTCTGCTGCGTCTGCTTTGACTTACAAAAGTAAATCGCGTGAACCATTTCACCTTCGTGAAGCTCATTTATATAGTACATATGCCATCTCTCCTATTCTTCGTCTCCATCTTTTTGTTCGGTATCAGTATAGCATAGATTCCCTAAATATGCACCCCGCTGCTGTCACATTTTTGCATTGCCCATTCGAGATGCATATGCTACAATTTAAGGTAATACTTAGGCTATCGTTACAAGGAGAAACACGCTATGAATAAGCGTTCATTACGAATACTGGAATATAACAAGATTATCGACATGCTGATTCCATGTGCCGGCTCTTCCATGGGTCAGACACTGTGTAAGCATTTGAAGCCTTCTACCGATCCCGCAGAGATTCTCCGTCTTCAGGAGGAAACACGGGATGCGTTGACACGGCTCTATAAGCAGGGAAGTGTATCCTTTTCCGGCGTTACGGATATCGGTTTATCCATGAAACGTCTGGAGGTTGGTGCTACCTTAAGCCCTACCGAGCTCTTAGATATTGCAAGAGTACTGGATAATACCTTAAGTGTCCGACAGTACGGCGTATCCGAGGATACCGAGCACGAACCGGACTGTCTGGATGCTCATTTTCTGGATCTGATGCCACTGGAACATCTGACGCGTGAGATTCGCCGCTGTATCCTCTCGGCAGACGAGATCGCAGACGATGCCTCCTCCGATCTGAAGGCACTCCGTCGATCCAGGAAACAGATCAATGATAAGATCCACACCCAGCTTTTAAATATCGTAAACGCCCAAAGCAATCAGTCCCTGTTGCAGGACAGTCTGATCACCATGCGAAACGGACGGTACTGTATCCCGGTCAAGCAGGAATACCGTAGCAGCTTTCCGGGTATGATTCACGATCAGTCTTCCAGCGGTTCCACACTCTTTATCGAACCGATGTCTGTTGTTAATCTGAATAACGAACTGAAAGAGATTGAAAATAAAGAACAGCTCGAGATCGAACGCATCCTGGCCGCCTTAAGTGAACAGGTCGGCTACGAACGGGATGTCATCAGCTGTAATCTGAAGCTGCTTACGGAACTGGACTTCATCTTTGCCAGAGCAAAGCTTGCCAAGTCCTATCAGGGAACCGAGCCGATCTTCAATACGCACGGCTATATCCATATCAAGCAGGGGCGGCATCCTCTTCTGGATAAAAAGACAGTCGTACCGATCGATATTACATTGGGTGATACCTATACCATGCTGATTGTAACCGGACCGAATACGGGTGGTAAAACCGTATCCTTAAAAACCGTCGGACTCTTTACCCTGATGGGGCAGTCCGGTCTGCATATTCCGGCATTTGAAGGCTCGGAACTGAGTGTATTCCGGGACGTGTTCGCCGACATCGGAGATGAGCAAAGCATTGAGCAAAGCCTTAGTACCTTCTCATCTCATATGTCTAACATTGTATATATTGTGAAGCATGCCACACCGGATACCCTCATCCTGTTCGATGAGCTCGGTGGTGGTACCGATCCGATCGAAGGTGCTGCACTGGCGATTGCGATTCTGGATCATCTTCGTAAACAAAACATCCGCTGTATGGCTACCACACACTACAGTGAGTTAAAGACCTTTGCACTCTCTACCGACGGGATCGAGAATGCAAGCTGTGAATTCGATGTGGCGTCTCTTCGCCCAACCTATCGGCTGACGATCGGAATCCCGGGCAAGTCAAACGCCTTTGCGATCTCCAAAAAGCTCGGTCTTCCGGACTATATCATCGACGAAGCCCGCTCGCAGATCGATGCATCCTCACTGGACTTTGAGAACCTGATCAGTGATCTGGAAAACAGTCGAAAGACGATAGAGGAGGAAGAGAAAAAGGTCGCTGCCTATAAGGAAGAAGTCGAGACTCTACGGAATCAATTGAAAGAAAAACAGGAATCTCTGGAACAACAGCGTGCAAAGCTCCTGAAAAATGCCAGAGAAGAAGCTATGGAGATTCTGGAGGAGGCAAAGGAAATCGCCGACCAGTCCATCCGCAAATATCAAAAATGGGAACGAAATCCCGCCAAAGCCGATAATAAGGCGATGGAGGCGCAACGCAGTAAGCTTCGTGATAAGATGAAGTCGATCGACGGTGCTATGAACAAGAACCAGAAACGCCGCCGCTCCGGGCAAAAAGCTGAAGACTTCAAGATCGGCGACACCGTTTACATCATCAGTATGGATACGACCGGAACCGTTCTGGCACTTCCAAATGCCAAGAAGGAGCTTTCTGTTCAGGTCGGCATCCTTCATATGACGGTTCCGATCGCAGACTGTGAAATCACGGATGCACCGGCACCGGCAGAGCCAAAACAGCCAAAGGGAAAACGTCGCATGAATCTGGAACGTGCTTCCTCCATCCGACCGGAAATCAATGTCATCGGTCTGACGGTTGATGAAGCCATATCAAAGATTGATAAATATTTAGATGATGCCCTGCTTTCCAACCTGTCCCAGATCACGATTATCCACGGAAAAGGAACCGGTGCTCTGCGGAAAGGAATTCATGAATACTTAAAGAAGCAAAAGCATGTTGCCGACTACCGAAACGGAGAATTCGGAGAAGGCGATATGGGGGTGACGATAGTAGAGCTACGCTAGGAATCACGATATTTTATCCACATTTACTATTTAAATGAGAGGAGGCACTATGGAAAAACAACGTATATTAATCGTAGATGATGATGAGCATATTGCAGAGCTCATCTCCCTCTACCTGATCAAAGAGTGTTTTGACACGCGTATAGAAGGTGACGGGATCGCTGCACTTCAGGCCTTTGAGGAATACCGGCCGCATCTGATCCTGCTAGACATTATGCTGCCCGGAATGGACGGCTACGAGGTATGCAGCCAGATCCGGAAACAAAGTCAGGTACCGATCATCATGCTGTCCGCCAAGGGAGAGGTATTTGACAAGGTACTTGGTCTAAAGCTGGGCGCTGATGACTATATTATGAAGCCATTTGACTCGAATGAAATGGTTGCCAGAGTTCGGGCCGTTTTACGACGCTATCAGCCCGCCCCTGCGGCTCCGACGACACCGGTCAATTCCAATCTGACCTCCGCTCCCCATACCGGAGACTATGTCGAGTATGAGAATCTGATTGTAAATATTTCCAACTACACGACCACTATCAACGGAACGGTTCTGGAAATGCCACCAAAGGAGCTGGAGCTTCTCTACTTCCTCGCCAGCCGCCCAAATCAGGTATTTACCAGAGAACAGCTTCTGGATCAGCTCTGGGGCTATGAGTATATCGGGGATACACGGACGGTAGATGTTCATATCAAACGTATCCGGGAGAAGCTGCCGGAGAATTCAAACTGGGCACTCACAACGGTCTGGGGTGTAGGATATAAGTTCGAGGTAAAGTCATAGTATGAACCGTCACTTTTTTGATAAAATTGCATTAAGTTATCTTTTCATTATCGGGATCGCTTCGCTAATGGTTATGCTATATGCCTCCAATGTCACACGACAGAATCTGATCGAGGAGAAACAAACAACCTTAACCAATCAGGCGCATTACATCAATGAAGAATATCTGCAGCCTTTTCTGAATCACCAGATCACACCGATTTCTTTGCAGAAGGATCTGAATATTCTATCCGATACGCTGGATATCTATATCTGGTACTGCGATTCAGAAGGAACGATCCTATACATGTCTTATCCGGAAGACTATCAGGCAGACACACGGAATCTTCACGATCTGAATATGGTGCTTCCTTCCACAGATACCGACAGTTTCTCTCAGATCGGCAGAGCAGCAAATGCCTTCGATGAAAATATGTTAAGTCTGGGAATTCCGATTGAAAACCATACAAACCAGTCCACCGAATGGATCATCCTTCATGCTCCATTTGCCCAGATATCAAGTGTTCTGAAGGATATGCTGTTTAACTTCCTGATTCCGTTATGTGTTCTAATCATCCTTGCCATGATCTTTCTGCTTTACCTGACCCGAAAGGTTCTGAATCCATTAAACCGTCTGACACAGACTGCACGGGAATATGCTGCAGGAAACTTTGATGCCAAGACAGGCATCACCTCCCATGATGAAATCGGAGAACTGGCATCAAACATGGAATATATGGCATCTGAGATGAATAAACTGGAGGAATATCGGCGTGCCTTTATCGCCAATATCTCCCATGACTTCCGTTCCCCATTGACCTCCATCAAAGGATATATCGAAGCGATGCTGGATGGTACAATTCCACCGGAAAATCAGGAACGCTATCTAAAGATCGTACTATCGGAAACTCATCGTTTAACCAAATTAACGGCCAGTATGCTGGAGCTGAATAACTCCGATTCTTACGGCCTACAGCTAAAGCTGACAGACTTTGATATCAATCCCGTCATTGATTCAACCATAGATCTCTTTGAGGGTGTGTGTACGAAGCGTTATATTGTGATTCGGAAGAACTGCACAGCATCGGATACCTATGTGCATGCAGATAAAACGAAGATCCAGCAGGTCATCTATAACCTGACAGATAACGCAATTAAGTTCAGCCCGCATGGTTCTACCATCACCATCACCGTCAGTGATGCAGAAAACAGGCTTCTGATTTCTGTAAAGGATAGCGGCCGCGGGATCGACAAAGCCAGTCAGACTAAGATCTGGGATCGTTTTTATAAGGGAGATACTTCCAGAGGAAAGGATAAACAGGGATCCGGTCTGGGGCTTTCCATTATAAAGGAAATCATTCGTGCCCATGATGAAACCATTACTCTGAACAGCACACCTGGCGTGGGCAGTGAATTCACCTTCTCATTAAAAAAAGGTATGCCGCAATAGGCGACATACCCTTTGATTTCTATCCATTTACCATTCGTAATGATGTAACTGTCCTTCCAATTGGAACTGTTGAAACTCCTGCTGTCTCATCGCTTCGTATGCAACGATTGCTACAGAATTTGCCAAATTCAGAGACCGGATATCCGGAAGCATCGGAATCCTCACACAGTCCGGTTTATGTTTCAGCAGGATCTCCTCCGGTATCCCGGCACTTTCTTTTCCAAACATGATATAGCAGTTGTCTTCATAAGTCACATCCGTATAAGTCTGACGAGACTTTGTGGTAGCCATATAGATATGGGCTCCCGGATTCTTCTGAAGGAACTCATTATAATCCATATATGTCGTAACGTCTACCTGATACCAGTAGTCCATCCCCGCCCGCCGTATCTCTTTGTCCGACAGCCGAAAGCCCAATGGTTCGATCAGATGCAGCTTTGCACCGATTGCCAGGCAGGTTCTTCCTATGTTTCCAACATTTCCACCCTGTTCCGGTTCTAATAATACTATATTTATCATATCTGCTTCCTACTCCTGCTTTACACACAGATTCAACTCTACATAGTCTGTATCATTCACATAAATCGGAATACACATATTTGCCACTGCTCCCGCCACAGTAAAGTTGCCCTCACACAGACTCGGCGGTGTAATATCAATTCCGATATTTTTTACAGAGAATGCGGTAGATGCATTTCCCATAATCATATTACTCAGCTCACAGATTGCACTGGTTGATATCTCATCCAGCTCTTTTACTTCCATATACATCATCTTTGATGCAATCACCAGAGCCACTTTCTTCTGAAATGCCAGCATTACCTGTCCCTGCATCTCTCCTGTTACACCGATCATAATCACAATGGAATCACTTGTAAAACTACCGTTCCGAATATATGGCTTTCCTATCCGAGGGGTTACATTACAAGTTTCGCTGATAACCTTCGTCGCCGCCATCAAAAACGTATTCACATGTTCCGCACTAATTCTCGCCATTGGTCTCTCCTTCACTATAAATTCTCGATAAAGTGTTTAATTCTCCCCAATGCTTCCTTTAATTCCTCAATTGAATACGCATATGAAATACGCAGATACCCCTCACCGCAGTCTCCAAATGCCGTTCCCGGTACAACCGCTACTTTCTCCTGATATAACAGCTTCTCCGCAAACTCCTCACTGGTCATTCCAAACTGCTTAATACATGGAAATACATAAAATGCACCAAACGGCTCAAAACATTCAATATTCATATCCCGGAACGTCTGCATCAAAAAATTCCGGCGTTGGTCATATGCACATACCATACGTTCAATATCCTTATCCCCATCCCGTACAGCATCAATCGCTGCATACTGACTGTTCGTAGGTGCACACATGATTGCAAACTGATGAATCTTCGTCATCTGCTCACAAATTACCCGCGGTGCCAACGCATAACCCAGTCTCCATCCGGTCATGGCATATGCCTTAGAAAAACCGTTAATGATTATCGTACGATCCCGCATATCAGGCAAAGATGCAATCGTTACATGCTTCTTCTTATACGTCAATTCTGCATAAATCTCATCGGACATGACATAGAGATCATGTTTCTTGATCACCTCTGCGATCTCTTCCAGATCCTCTCTCTCCATAATAGCACCAGTTGGGTTATTCGGGAAAGGAAGAATCACAATCTTTGTCTTATCTGTAATAGCAGCCTCCAGTTCCTCTGCTGTCAGCCGGAACTCATTTTCAGCCTTCAGTGCAATCTGTACCGGAACGCCATCTGCCAGCTCTACACAGGGAAGATACGATACATAACAAGGCTCCGGAATAATAACCTCATCCCCCGGATTCAACATAGCACGCAGTGCAAGATCGATTCCTTCGCTTCCTCCTACCGTAATCAGGCACTCATGCACCGGGTCATAGGTTGCCTGAAACTTTCTTGTATAATACTTACAGATCTCTTGCCGCAGTTCCACCAGACCTGCGTTCGAGGTATAAAAGGTCTTTCCCTTTTCCAACGCATAGATTCCTTCATCTCTTACATGCCAGGGCGTATCAAAGTCAGGTTCTCCAACACCCAGCGAAATAGCATCCGGCATCTCACTTACAACATCAAAGAACTTTCGAATTCCTGATGGTTTAATATTTATAACTTTTTCTGATAATGGATTTCTCATGGCATTATAGCTAACCTTTCTGATTTAGTAATATCTGTTAATTTTACTCCGTGTTCCTTGTACTTCTTCAGCACAAAATGAGTGGCCGTACCCACAACTGCCTCCATCGGTGCAAGCTTACTCGATACAAACAAGGATACCTCTTTCATGGTTTTTCCCTTGATAATCACAGCAAAATCATACGCACCGGACATTAGGTATACCGTATCCACCTCCGGATAGTTTGAGATCCGTTCTGCTATCTTATCGAATCCCTCACCTCTCTGCGGAGTCACCTTTAGTTCAATCAGCGCAGTTACAAATTCATTATCTGTTTTATCCCAGTTTATAATAGAAGTATAGCCACAGATCACATGTTCCTTTTCCATCGCCGCCAGCTCCGCCGCGACTGCCGCCTCTTCCTCGCCAATCATCGCCGCTATATCCTTGGCTGTCAACTTACAATCTTCTTCAATTAGATTCAGGATTTTTGTTCTCATCTTGCTTACCTCAATTCCTATAAATTTTATATATGTCATCGCCCTTTGGAGGCGTCAGATATCGATTATCATCTTCATTCGTTATGATACGATCATTCGTACCTGTTGTGTGTCCGATCACAGCTGCATTCAGTCCCAGCTCTGCCATCTGCCGAATCACCGGCTCCGGCTCTTTTGTTACTACGATTGCACTGCCACCGCTTAACGCCATATATGGATTAATATCAAAATACTCGCACACCTCTATGGTTTCCTGCCGGATTGGAATCTGCCTGATTCCAACTTCAATCCCACAGCCGGCAGCCTCTCCGATCTCCCACAATGCAGCAAACACACCACCAGTAGAACAATCATGTATATATGTAATCATCTGTGGAGACAGCTTTATCAGTTCCTTCCAAAGATCCAGCCTCGCTGTCAGAGTCTTTGCTGCGTACAGATAGCTTTCCGCATATCTGCTATGCAGCTCCTCCCAACGATCCTGCAGCAGCATAGCCGTTGCTTCCAGCCCGGCATACCCCAGCATAACAAGGCTTTCTCCTGCCTGAACCTTCTGTGCCGCATCTGTCGGCTCTGTATGTAAACCTTCTCCATATACCGTCACTGCTATAATCGGTGTACGCAGTTCCTCCAAAAGCTCTGTATGCCCACCGATATAATCGATCCCGGCCTCCGTACACAGTGCTGCCAGCTCTTTTATGACTTCTTTAATTCGATCTTCATTTCCGCGCGCCGGCAGCCATATTCCTGCCATAATGGCCAGCGGACGATTTCCTCCGGTTGCCAGCTTATTACAGGCTCGGGAAAACGCATACCTTGCCGGATGCCCCGTATTCAAGGTACAGGTTGCCATTGCTGTTGCTAATCTCTGCGAGCCACCCATCTGAAGCATTGCATAATCATTTCCTATGCCTGCTCCCTGCAAAACGCGGTCTGAGTCTTCCGGCAGAAGCTTCAACACCGATCTCTTACACTGTGCCTCTGATATCTTTCCTGCTTTCATAATCCCACCTTATGGAGTTGCCGCTCCATCCACTGAAGTTGTCGGAGCACTTGTATCTGTTGATCCCGGTTCCGTCGTGGGCGGTGCATCCGTCGCCGGCGGTTCTGTACTGGTTGCATTCGGATCGGGAGCTGCCGGTTCCGGTGCCGGTGCCGGTGCTGCGTTTGGATCCGCCGGCTTTCCGATCGTCACTCGTTCCGGCGAAGCACTGTAACTACTGGTGTTCACCAGAATCGTATCTGTCAACTGTCCGTTCTCATATACATACTTCCACAGCTTTGCCCGATATCCGGTATGTGCGGTCTGCTTTACCTCTCGATATTCCGGTGGCTGACTCTCATCAACTGTCTCGATCGGATCTCCCGCCGGAATCACCTCCAGAATCTCATTCTTATATTCCACCGTTCGTCCTGCCGGTCGATATTCCTTACCATATATTGTCACATGCATGGTTCCTCCGGATGCATATGCATAGATAAAAATCGGAGTGTCTGTACTGTTTACAAACTTCAGGTTCTTCGTCCCTTCATTCAATGCTGCGTCCGCAGACAACTGCACATATCCGACAGCCATAGAATGTGGATACCGCTCTGTCACCTCCAACTCTGCCTTCAGTACCGCATTATACAAGGTTGTTGATACCTGACAGATACCACCACCGATATCAGAGATTACCTCACCATTCAGATAGGCACCGGCATAGCTCCATCCATTGGAAGTCGTAAACGGAACCAGATGAGACATCGTATCAAACTCCTCACCCGGATAAAGAACGACTCCACTGATCTTATTTGCTGCATTCATGATATTATTATTACGGGACGGATCTCCTGCGGAATAGTGGGTATCAAAGCTGCCCAGTACATCCTTTACCTCCCGCAGTTCTTCGGTTGTATGCTCCGGCTCCAGGTCATTCGTAGCTACCGCTACCTGCATCTGCGCTTCTCCGGACCAATCCTTGATCGCCTTCATCAGCTCATCCACTGTTGCTTCCGCATTCAGCTCTTTTCCGGCGGTTCCTTCTACAACAACCAACTGACCATTTGAAAACTCTATTCCGGCATCCTTTGCCGGTACTATATAATCAGACAGTCCCTCATCCAGAAAGGACACCAGATACTCTTCATCCATGGACAATTCTACCGGGATCTCCTGCTTTGTACTGGATATGTCGGATATTTCCTTATATCTCTTCAGGACATTTCCCCGTCTTCCATACTCGTATGCCTGAGTCACCGCTTCCTCTACCTTTGCTTCCAGGTTCATATCCGCCATGTTGGACTCACAGGACTCGTCTTCGAGTTCAAAACTGATCGTTACTGCCTTCAGCCGCTCCAGATAATCACTGTATGCCTGCCGTGCCTCATTCTTTGTCATATTTCCTACATCGACGGAATCCAGATAAATACCGGAATAGATCTTACCATCCTCCTGTGCAGCCACTGCTCCACCTGTCGAATCGCCATCTTCCGCCTGTACGACAGCTCCTGATCCGATTCCTACCGTTAACAGCATAGCCAATGCTCCTACAGCAATGCCAATGCCTCGTTTACCATATATTCTTCTCATACTATATCCTCCACATTTACCAACTTTCATTGTATCACATCTTTCGGAAATATGCTATAATAAGCAAAAGGCCAAAACCCTTACATCATGCTTGGAACCACAACTCCCAGTACCATAGCCACAACGATGACAACGACAATGATGGACGATATAATCTTCTTGGTTTTTTTATTATTTGATTTTGACACTTATAACACCTCTTTTCAGAAAGGATACCCTTATGATTCCTTTTATTGCTATATTTGCAATTCTATGTATTATATTCATGCTATTGGTCAAGCGAAGCAACCGTTCCGTCCAGAAGAAACGGGAGCAGTTCTGGCAGACCGAGCAGGAAGCCGATTCTGTACGAAAGCAGGATATCTCCCATCTGGACTATATCTATATTCCAATGGAACTCCTACCTTTCGGTACGGATCCATCTCCTGAGGTTCAGAAGCTGGAAACCACCATCCGTACCCTGGATTCAGCTAAAATCCTTAATCTGGGGCAGTATACAAACACCGAACTAAAGCTTCAATACGGTGTTGCAAACCTTCCATTCTTATCTGAGTGTGATGACCGTTACACCCGGTTAGTCCGTGCCCTCTATCAATGGGCGTGTCTTCTTCTGGAACACGATCATCTCCCGGAGGCAATTCAGGTCGCCAGATGCAGTATCGATCTGGGCTCTGACGTTGCCGGCTGCTACTATATGCTCTGTGACTACTACGCCTCTGTCGGTGATACAGAAAGCATTCACCGGCTTCAGACTGCCGCCGATCATCTGACCGGTCTGCAGGCAGACTCTATTAAGGATTATCTTAGCAAATCCCTTACCTGATAGCAAGCTATTTCTTCCCCTGCTGCCCCTTCTGTGCCATCTTTCTGCATTCCTTCTGTCCGGCTTTGCACACTTCATGTAACGGGCACTCCCGGCACTGCGGATTTCTCGCCGGACATATTGTTCTGCCCAATGTAATAATCTGAATATTATACAGGATCCACTGCTCCTTTGGCAGGACCTTCATCAGTTCCTGTTCAATTATAACCGGATCCTCACTTTTACATAATCCCAGCTTTTTTGATATTCGTTTTACATGGGTATCCACAACAATACTCGGTTCATGATAAATATTCCCGCGGATAACATTGGCCGTCTTTCTGCCAACCCCATCCAGACTTGTCAGTGCATCGATATCCTTCGGCACCTCTCCACCGTATTCATCCAACAGTTTTCTGGCACAATTCTTGATATTCTTTGCCTTATTTTTATAAAATCCGGTCGAATAAATATCCCGTTCCAATTCTCTCAGATCACAGCTTGCAAATGCCTCTAGCGAAGGATACTTTACAAACAGATCCTTTGTCACGATATTCACCCTGGCATCCGTACACTGTGCACTCAGCATCGTTGCAATCAATAGCTGCCATGCATTTTCATGATTCAGATAACAGCGATATTCGGTTCCGTAGGTTTCGTTCAGAATCTCTACGATTCGTTTTACCCGTTCCTTCTCTGTCATGTATGCCTACTCCTCTTCTGCCCGGCCTGCCAGATAATTGATAAACTGCTGTGCCGTACGTCCGGATATTCCGCCATGGCTCAGTTCCCACTTGTTTGCTTCTGCACACAGCTCCTCATCGCTCATATGGATCGTATCACACTTCTTTGCCAACTGTCGTACGATCTCAAAGTACTCCTTCTGACTTGGCTTTGAAAAGCTGATCGTTACGCCAAACCGATTCACCAGTGACAGCTTCTCCTGCATTGTATCGGAACGATGCATACCATTATCTGACTCTACATCATCCCGGTCACTCCAGGTTTCCTTGATCAGGTGTCGTCGATTCGAGGTTGCATAAATCAGTACATTATCCGGTTTTGTCTCCACGCCACCCTCGATAACGGCTTTTAAAAACTTATACTCAATCTCAAACTCTTCAAAAGACAGGTCATCCATATAAATAATAAACCGATAGTTTCGATTCTTAATCTGTGCAATAATGGTCGACAGATCCTGGAACTGATGTTTATAAATCTCGATCATTCGCAGTCCCTGATCATAATATTCATTGATAATTGCCTTAATACAGGTAGACTTTCCGGTTCCGCTGTCACCAAACAGCAAGACATTGTTTGCCCGTCTTCCATTCACAAAGGCTTCCGTATTATCCGTCAGCTTCTTCTTCTGGATCTCATAGCCTACCAGATCATCTAAAACAACGGCATCTGTATTATTAATCGGACAGAACTCCACGCCATCCTCCAAGTGTCGGATCCGGAATGCTTTGTTCAGACCAAACATACCAACACCATAGGAGTTATAGAAGTCTGTTACGATATCAAAAATATCATTTTCGTCCTTTGCACCTTCGATCTTCCGGCTCACTTCCTGAACCTTCTCACTGACATTTTTATTGTACATCCGTTCTTTCTTCACGATCGCCTTATAATTTGAAATCGTCGTAAAGCAATCAATATTCAGCGCCTGCTCGATCGGTTTAAAGTCAAAATCAAACAGCTTCTTGAATATCCGGAAATCGCTTTTCGCAAACTGATTTACGGTTCCGTCATTGGCGCCAACCTTCTCACAGGTAATGCTAAATGAATTTTCATTTGTAATCAGTAAAAACGCAAGGTAATTATGCCACAGATTCGAATCAAATCCATAGCTGGTAGACAAATCCAGCAGTCTCTTCATTTCCACATAAATCCGAGTTGTTAAATCTGCTTTATTCACCGTTCCTTCATCAAAATCCTCAAAAATCCGGGCCAGGCGAAATAAGATACTATCCTCTCCCAGATCCCGGTACAATATTAACTTCGACACTTCCTGATACATAATTTTTCTTCCTTTCTATCTTTCGATAAAAAAGCGTATACGGATATGTCTATCCACATACGCTCTTGTATGATTTATCTTTCCTGTTACTCCTGCGGTTCTTCCTCTTCCATATCCGCTTCATCCTCCGGTGCCTCTTCCGGCTCCTCCGTTACAGCCATCTCGCCGTCATCGGAAGCTGTGACATCATTTGCAGACAGGTGTGCTACCAGTCCGGACATCTCTTCTACTGCAGATGCAAAGTTTTGGATCTTCTCCAGAATCACATTGCTGACTGCCATACCTTCCTGCGTAGATCCGGACACCTGTTCCGCACTGGCGGATAACTGGTTAATACTATCTACGATATGATTATTTGCGTCGATCACCGCATCCACATTATCGGAGATACTGCCTGTATAGTCCTTCAGTTCATCAATGCTCTTACAGGTCTCCATAAACGCATTGTTCACCTGTTCTACCATCTCTGACTGTGTGTGAACACTCTCAACCGTATTCTTCAGCTTACCCATAGATTCCTTTGTAACTGCAGTCAGATCATTAATAATCTTCGTAATCTGTTCGGTAGATGCTTTCGTCTGCTCTGCCAAATTCCGAATCTCATCTGCTACAACCGCAAAGCCCTTACCGGCTTCACCGGCTCTGGCTGCTTCGATCGATGCATTCAATGCCAAAAGGTTTGTCTGGCTGGAAATATCCAGAATCGCCTTTGTAATACTATTGACTTCATCGACATTCTCTGCCAGCTTCTGAATCGCTTCGGTTGTATCCTGCGTCTGGCTATTCACCATCTCCGTCTGTTCCTGCAGTCCTTCTACCACTTCGATTCCTTCACTGACTACATCATATAACTGATCCGTCGTATCTACGATATCGCTGGCATTCTGTGCCGTCACATCAATACATTCTTTAATATGATTGGTCAGTCCAACCTGATCCTGAATCGCCTCGGCGGTTGCCTCCGTACTCTCTGCTATACTTGTGATAGCTGTATTGTTACTTTCCATCTGCTGAACAATCTCAACTAACTGATTCGTAATGGAATCAAACTCCTGACTGATTCTGCCGGCAGTTTCCTCCACACTGGCCGCGACTTCCATCTGCTGATCTGCCTGTAATGTCACCTGTTCCTGGCTCTCTGTTATATACTTTAACAACATCCTTGTAACTACAAATGCACCGATGCACATACCGATCAGTCCAAGGAATTCCATAATCGATGTATTCCGGCTCTGATCTGTGATACCACCCTGTACGCCTGTTACAATCATCTTGATAATATGTACCAGAAGAGAAAATGCAATTGATCCTGCGATCGCCATCGGATCCAGATAAAGCATCAGCACAACCAGTACCGGAAACAGCAATGCAAGCGGACTAACCGGGCCTAAAAATACCGCCAGCGCATAAAACAGCATCCAACTGAGGGAATACAGGATCATAGCACCCTTGTGTTCACGCAAAATCAAAAATCCAACTACATCTATAATTGTTACAACCACTGCCAACAGAACCAGAATCAAATCCTTCGCATTAAACCCCGTCATAACCATATGTAACAATGACATGACCGCCATAACACCCTGAATAATCACCAACATCGTCAATGCATATCGATTGATTCTACGATACTGTTCTCCCGTCATATGTGCCCCAGCCTTTATATCCATAATACTGCCTCCTTTGTATCATCAACTATATTTTTATGATAGCATAAGTTCCTGCGTTCCACAACAAAAAAACCATTTCTACTCCGGCATCTCTTCCATCGGATGAACGATCGTCCGATTAATATGCACCAGGAAACAGACCGTCATAATTACCGCAATGATCTCCGCGATCGGGAATGCCCACCAGACCAGTTCCACCCGTCCCAGTCCGGACAGCAGATACGCCACCGGAACCAGCACCAGAAGCTGTCTTGCAATGGATACCAGCATGCTTAAAAATCCCTTTCCAAATGCCTGGAAAATCGAAGAGCCCGCAATACCAAAGCCTGCACACAGGAAGCTTAAACTGATGATGCGAATCGCCGGAACGCCAATCTGCATCATATAGGATGACGCATGGAAAATCTGTAAAAGCTGCTCCGGGATTGCCTGCATAATAATCAATCCCACCAGCATAATTCCCACGGCATAAAAGATCCCATACCGCATTGCTTTCTGAAGCCGTTTCTTCTTTCTGGCTCCGTAATTGTAAGAAATAATCGGTATCATACCATTATTCAATCCAAACACCGGCATAAATACAAAGCTCTGGATCTTGAAATATGCACCAAATACGGCCGTCGCTGTAGATGTAAATACCATCAATATATTATTCATGCAGAAGTTCATAACGGAAGATACCGATGCCATGATAATCGATGGCACCCCCACACTGTATATTTTCCCGATGATCTGTCCTGACGGATGAAAAATCTCCCGGATCCGTATCGTTAATTCCCGATTAAACCGCAGATTAAAAAATACCGCTAATGATGCTGCACAAACCTGTCCGATTACGGTTGCTATCGCGGCACCTCGTACTCCCAAAGCCGGAGCTCCCAGATATCCAAAGATCAGGATTGGATCCAGTATAATATTGATAATCGCCCCTGTCATCTGCGTCACCATAGAAAACAGTGTCTTTCCGGTACACTGCAGAAGCCGTTCAAATATAAACTGTGCAAACATGCCAAAGCACAAGCCACCGCAAAGAGTCATATACTGCACACCATACTGCGTAATCATTGCATCCGCTTTCTGCCAGATGAAGAGCCATTTGGAACCTGCTACACATAAGATACAGAAGAAGACTGCACTCAACAGTGCCAGAAAAATACCATTGTTTGCACCGCGATTGGCATCATCAAACTTCTTTTCACCCAGATTTCTGGATACCAGTGCATTTACACCAACACCCGTACCGCTTCCCACTGCTATCATAAAGTTCTGCATCGGAAATGCCAAAGATAACGCCGTCAGCGCATCCTCTCCCAGCCGTGCCACAAACATGCTATCTACGATGTTATACATCGCCTGCACCAGCATAGATACCATCATAGGGAGCGACATACTGATAATCAGTCGATTCACCGGCATCACGCCCATTTTATTCTCTCGTTGTACCTTTTTTGTATTTTCACTCATATCCTTATCACCTGTTTTTCTATCTCTTATAACAAAACCGTTCTTCACTATAACACAAATAAAAAAAGTTCGCAATGGAACTTTTCTATTTGGTCATATGAAACTTATATCTTAACGGTGACATCGAAACTCATAGAAGGTCGTTCCTCCGGTTGTATATATACCGTCATAGCTAATGTAAAACACCGGATCTGTCTCCAGCATAAGCATACTGGCAATATAATCTGCTATGGCATCCTCGGATGGTAATGGTTTCCCATCTATCGTAAGGATAATACTGATTATATTCATCCTGTGAAATACTACCCGCAGCCAACAAATTATCCAGATTCTGCTGCGTTGTAATCATGCCTCCCGCCTGACACTTACTCGTAGCCAGAGCCACCACATTCTGTGGGCTATATGAAACAGCCACCGATTCCAGTTTGGAAACAGAAACCGATGTGCTTTGCTGTCTATTCCCGGAGTTTTCTGTAGCCTCTGTACTCTCATCCGTCCCGTTTTCGTCTTTTTCCGTTGTTACAATTTCTCCGGTAGATGTTACTTCCTGTGCCTCCCCGGTCATTCCCTCTATGGCCTTCTCTGTTACCTCAGTGCTTGTCTTTGAATCTATCTCTAATGCTGTTTCCGTCTTACTCTTACAGCCTGTCAATCCCACCATCAAAGCCACTAAAGCCATCAAAACCAACAATCTTATAAGATATTAACATTGGATCATCTTTATGTCAAACATATATTCTATTTTATTCCAATAGTTTTAATCCAACTAATTTCAAAAGCGATCCCATAAAAAATCAACTTTCAATTCTCAGTCTATGCTGTTCATCTGCGCGAGACGGGGTGCATGGCGTCCGGTGGACGCCGTCCTATGCACCGACCGAGGCGGTAGCCGAGACCTCGAACCTTCGGGCCCCGTGGGCCCGTTTTATACACAAAAAAGATCCTTTCTCAAGGATCTTTTTGTGTATAAAAAGAGCGCGAGACGGGACTCGAACCCGCGACCCCGACCTTGGCAAGGTCG
>UQBG01000017.1 GCA_900539185.1 uncultured Clostridium sp. | reverse complement strand
AAAATCCTGCGGGACTAACCTCCCGTACCGGTTCGATTCCGGTCGCCGGCATTTTAAAAGAGTACAAATGTACTCTTTTAAAATGTTTATATAATGTAAACATACAATGTGCGCTTAGCTCAGCTGGATAGAGCGTCTGGCTACGGACCAGAAGGTCGGGGGTTCGAATCCTCTAGCGCACGTTCATAGTTGTTACTATGGACTATAATTCAATCCATAGGGGATTGGTCTAATGGTATGATAGGGGTCTCCAAAACCTTTGGCGGGAGTTCGATTCTCTCATCCCCTGCTCTTGAAAAAAAGTGCTGAAAGCCTTGATTTTACTAGGCTTTCAGCACTTTTGCATTTTAAAGAAAAATTTGAAGCTTAATAATAAACTACATTTAAAAAGTCTGTAAGTGGACAGAAATTAATATTGGAAAAAGATCGGTTAGATGTTATCGACTTAGATATATATGATGAACCGACAAAAATCATTGTATCAAAGAAGAGAACCTTTGAAGCAGTTAAGGCGTATAGAAATAATAAAAAGTAGCAGTACATAATTTTGCATCGACAAGTAATCCTGTGCTATTGGGGGAAAATGAGTGGTATAAGGTAAATGTAATCACATGTGCCGCTCCGAATTTACGAGCTAAGCCAAATGACAAATATAATACGGGCGATGGTAAAAAGGTTGCAAAATTAAGCGATAAGGATATCTAATGCTGTTTGGCATAGAAGCAATCTGTACAAAATGATGCCAAATTTCGACCGTTTGATGCCGGGACCTTGTGATTGACTTCCGATATATTTATAATCAATAAGTCGCACTATTGATAAAAAGGATAGATACAAGGGAGGATGAAAATGGAGGAGACAAGGAGCGAATCGACGGAAATCAACGAGGGAACAGAGAAGAAGGCAACAAAACGTAAGAGAACAAAGGATGAATGGATAGAGATTATAGTGGCAATCTTTTTAGGTATTACTGCTTTGACATCTGCCTGGGCATCCTGGATCGGTTCCCTGCATGGAGGGAATCAGGCAACAAATTACACGACCAGTAATAATCTGGCAGCAGAGGGAAATTCCATGTTCAATGAGGCATCACAGAATCTTATGCAGGATATGATGCTGTGGAATGAGATAAGCAGTACACGGATCGACTATAGCTTTGCAGAAGAAAGAGGCGATCAGGATGCCATGGATAAGGCGGAATGGAAACTGGATCAGTTGATATCGGATAACTGTTCCGATGAACTGTATGATGCGATCCTGTGGGCAGACGAGCAGGAGGAGTATGCATCTCCATTTGATCAGGAAGGATTTGTAGACAGCTACTTTGCAGATGCGTATGCACTGCTGGATGAATCGGAGGCTCTGTTAGAGCAGGGAAAGGAAGACAACTCTAACGGTGATGCATATGGACTGGTAGCAGTGATCTATTCACTGGTTCTGTTTATGTTAGGTATTGTAGGTATCTTTAAGCAGATTCCAAATCGTATGATTATTATGATCGTAGCACTGGTAGCATTTTTGATAGCAACGATTTATATGTTTACGATTCCATTGCCGACAGGCTTCAACTTATTTAGCTATTTTGGTGCGTAGAAGCTGCATAGGCTTATAAAAAATAGGAGGAGAGGTTAAAAACGTAGCGGGATCCGCACTTGAGGTTCGGCACATTTTTAACCTTTTTTTCTTTTTTATACAGCCGGATTCTGGTACTATATAAATAATTGAAGAGGAGGATCATAGAAATGAAGAGAAAAAAGCATGGAAAAGGGATAAGAAAGAAACTGGTAGCAGCTGCAATCGGAATGATGGCAGTTTTGCTGACCGGCTGTCTGGATGACTACGAGGAGGACGGATATGGTACAGGGGGGAGTGCAGATTATTCCCCAACAGAGTTTTCCGGTACGCGTAGCAGCATCAGCATGAATCTATCGGATGATGGAAGCCTTCAGATCCAGCGGCTAAAGAGGGAGAATCCGGTGCCGATGGGAGATCCGGGAACCTGGACGATCTTTGTGTATATGTGCGGTACGGATCTGGAGAGCGAAAATGGTCTGGCATCCATGGATCTGCAGGAAATGGTAAACGCCTCGACAGGTACAAACGTGCGCTATGTGGTTCAGACGGGCGGTACGCAGGCATGGGATAATGACTATACAGATACTGCAGTATTTGAGCGGTATGAAATCAGTGCGGGAGAGATCACACAGGTTGGAGAACAGGAATTGATCAGCATGGGTGACAGTAGTGCACTGGCAGACTTCCTAAAGTGGGGAGTAACGACCTATCCGGCAGAGAAGATGGGTGTGATTCTCTGGAATCATGGCGGTGGCAGCATCACCGGTATATGCTTTGATGAAATGTGTGACTATGACAGCCTGTCTCTGCGGGAGCTGGATGCGGCACTGCTCAGTGTCTATGACAGCATGACAGATAACTTTGAGTTTATAGGCTTTGATGCCTGCCTTATGAGTACGATTGAGTGTGCCAATGTACTGGCGTCCTATGCCGATTATATGTATGGATCCGAGGAAACCGAGCCGGGGTATGGCTGGGACTATAAGGAAATCGGTGATTATCTGGGAGCACATCCTGAGGCAGACGGAGCACAACTGGGAGAGGTCGTAGCGGATAGTTTCTATGATGCCTGTGAGGAAATCGGGGAAGAAGACATGGTTACATTTTCGATTACGGCTCTCTCACAGATCGACCCACTCTTAGGTAGCTTCCATACCTATGCAGAGAATCTGTATGCGGCATCAGAGGACAGCAGTGTGTTCTCGGAGGTTGTCCGTTCCGTATGGTCGGCAGATAATTACGGAGGAAATAATAAGTCAGAAGGATATACCAACATGGTAGATCTGGTCGGCATTATCCGGGCAGGAGCAGACTATGCGGATGGAGCACAGGAGGTATTAGACCTGTTGGATCAGACGATTGTATATAAGAAAAATGGCTGGGATCATGAGGCTGCATGCGGCTTATCGACCTACTATCCGCTCGAGATACAGGGGTCCTCCGAGCTGAGTACCTTTGGACAGATAGCGGTCAGCCCATACTATCTGGCATTTGTAGATCGTGCGGCATACGGAGCTGTAAATGGGGGAGATACCTCCGCTTATAATGCGAGTGAAACGCTGGACGGATGGGGCTTCTTTGACTATCTGTTTAGTGATACGAGCGATGATTATTACACGACAGACGGGGAATCCGACTACTGGTCTTACTATGACGAGTATGAGGTGACGGGAGAAAGCTCTCTGATTACCTTTGAACAGGAGCCGATGATCGATGAAAATGGCTCCTATGGCTTTGTATTGGATGCGGATAGTCTGGATTATACGGCAAGTGTGCAGGCATGCGTATATATGCTGTCCGCTGATGGAGCCGATCTGATCGATCTGGGGCAGAACGCATATATCAATATGGACTGGCAGAAGGGAACCTTTTCAGATGCCTTTGACGGCTACTGGTACTCCCTTCCGGATGGACAGAATCTGGCAGTATATATCGTTTCCGAAAATGACGGATATGACATTTATACCTCTCCGGTCATGGTAAATGGTGAGGAAACCAATCTTCGAATCACACATGACTATGAAAACGGAATCATTACCATCGACGGAACCTGGGACGGAATCGACGAGAATGGTATGGCGGCAAAGGAAATCCGGGAACTGCAGGCAGGAGATGAAATCGTACCGTTATATGATGCGATTGCAGTAGATAGTGATGACGAGTATCAGTATATCGGCGAGGCTTATATATTTGACGGAGAACCGGAGATTACATTTGAAGCGTTGACAGATGGAGAGTATTACTATGGGTTCATAATCAACGACGTGTATGGAGATTATTATGTAACGGATTTTGTGGAATTTGATGTAGAAGGAGACGAGATCTACTACTATACAGAGTAGGACGGTTGGTTGCCTTATTGCCGAAAAAGTGATATAATTATCCGTAATTGCGTGATGCAGGAAAGCCATGCGCAGCGGAGCGATCCGAGAGCAAAGCGCCGGGCAGAGATCATGAAGGGATAAGAAGGAAAGGAAAGAACCATGGAAAAAAAGATAATGTTAGGGAATGAGGCAATCGCCAGAGGTGCCTGGGAAGCGGGAGTGAAGGTTTCATCCGCATATCCCGGAACTCCTAGTACAGAGATCAGCGAGAGCCTGGTAAAGTATCCGGATGTATATGCAGAGTGGGCACCAAATGAAAAGGTAGCGACAGAGGTTGCCATCGGTGCCTGCATCAGTGGAGCACGTTCCATGTGCTGCATGAAACATGTAGGTGTGAATGTAGCATCGGATCCGCTGTATACGATGTCCTATGGTGGTGTAAATGCAGGTATGGTACTGGTAGCAGCCGATGATCCGGGACTATACAGCTCTCAGAATGAGCAGGATACCAGAGCAGTAGCCAGAGCTGCACATGTGCCGGTGCTGGAGCCATCCGATAGTCAGGAAGCAAAGGACTTTATGAAGTACGCCTTTGAACTGAGTGAGAAGTATGATACGCCTGTGATTTTAAGAACCACGACCAGACTGTCCCATTCACAGGGACTGGTAACACAGGAAGACCGGGTAGTACCGGAGGATAAGCCATACGAGAGAAATCCGGCGAAGTTCGTTATGATGCCGGGCAATGCAAAGGGACGTCATATCTATGTGGAGCAGCGGGAACTGGCGATGGCAGCCGATGGAGCCGATATGCCGGTAAACCGTGTTGAAATGGGCGATACAAAGATCGGTGTGATCACCTGTGGAATCGAGTATCAGTATGTGAAGGAAGTGCTGCCAAATGCGAGCGTGCTGAAACTGGGTCTGGTAAATCCGCTTCCAAAGCAGATGATTCTGGACTTTGCATCGAAGGTGGATGAATTATACATAGTAGAAGAACTGGATCCGATCATCGAGGAACAGGTACGTTCATGGGGTGTTACCTGCCATGGAAAGGAGATCTTCACAGTACAGGGCGAGTATAGCGCAAATATGCTGAGAAAAGCGATCCTGCATCAGGAATTGAAGATCGATACACCATCACAGGTACCGGCCAGACCACCGATTCTGTGTCCGGGCTGTCCACATAGAAGTGTATACACCGTTCTGAAGAAGCTGGGAATCCATGCTGCCGGTGACATCGGATGCTATACCTTAGGCGCCGTAGCTCCATTGAATGTAGTAGATACGACCATTTGTATGGGAGCATCGATTTCCTCCCTTCATGGTATGGAGAAGGCAAAGGGCAAGGACTATGTTAAGAAGTGGGTTGCAGTCATCGGTGACAGTACCTTCATGCATACAGGTGTGAATTCTCTGATGAATATGGTATACAATCAGGCAACCGGTACCGTTATGATTCTGGATAATTCTACAACCGGTATGACCGGACATCAGGATCATGCAGCTACCGGCAAGATGCTGAACGGTGAGCCGACCTATGCCATCGATATCTATAACCTGTGTAAGGCAATCGGTGTAGAGCATGTGGTAGAGGTAAATGCATTTGATACCGTAGAGCTGGAACGGATCGTAAAAGAGGAAACAGCCAGAGATGCTGTATCCGTTATTATAACAAAGTCACCATGTGTACTTCTTAAGGGTAATGTATTCCCGAATAAGTGTGTACCGGTATCCGATAAGTGTAAGAAGTGTGGAATGTGCCTGAAGCCCGGCTGCCCGGCACTGACCAGAAATGAAGATGGTACGATTGCGATTGACGAGACGATGTGTAATGGTTGTGGACTGTGTAAGCAGTTGTGTAAGTTTGATGCCATTGAGACAGTAGCAAAGTAAGTCGGCGGTTACACAGATAAGGAGTGAGAATATGGAAACAAAGAATATAATGATCGTAGGTGTAGGTGGACAGGGAACCCTGTTGACCAGTAGAATTCTGGGTGGTCTTGCATTGCATGCGAACTACGATGTGAAGCTGTCTGAGGTACATGGTATGGCACAGAGAGGCGGAAGCGTTGTTACCTATGTACGCTATGGTGAGAAGGTAGCAGAGCCGATTGTAGAAGAAGGACAGGCAGATGTACTGATTGCCTTTGAACGTCTGGAGGCAAAACGTTATGCACATTTCCTGAAGAAAGACGGTGTGATCGTAGTAAATGACCAGCGGATGGATCCGATCACGGTTGTGACGGGAGCTGCACAGTATCCGGAAGGAATCATCGAAGAGTTGTCTCAGAAGCATAAAGTATATTCCGTAGATGCGATGTCAGAGGCAAAGAAGCTGGGAAACGCCAGAGTATTCAATATTATTGTGCTGGGAGTAGCAGCACAGCATATGGATTATACAGAGAAAGATTGGTTGGAAGTGATTGAAAAGACCGTACCGCCGAAGACGGTAGAGATAAATCAGAAGGCATTTAAAGTCGGATATACATTGTAGGATTCTGGATAAAAATATCAAAAAAGAGATTGACAGAGACAGTAATTTCTAGGATACTAGTACTATCAAGTACTTTAATTATAATCAAGAAAAGGTGGTAAAAGATATGTTTAAGCGTGCAGAATTATCTGAATGTGAATTAACAACAATGAAATGCATTTGGGATGCAGGAGAGCCGGTTACATGCCAGCAGATCATGCAGCAGCTACGTGATAAGTATGAGTTGGATTATAAGGATACGACTGTGTATACATTCCTGAAGTGTCTGAAGCAGAAGGGATTTGTAGAATCATATCGTAGAGGCGTAACCTATTACTCTGCTGTACGTAGTGAGAAGGAATATTGCGAAGGTCAGTTGAAGAAGGCCAGAACATTCTGGTTTGAAGGCTCATCAGCGAAGTTAATCTCAGCCTTATTACAGATGAAGGATACTTCAAAGGAAGAACAGGAAGAGATCAAGCGTATCATTAATGATCTGGATTAGTAATGGGATTGTCATTATCCTGTTAACAGGTCTGATCAGTGCCATATGGTCTGCGGTCTGGATGCTTGTAAAAGCAATCCTGAGCAAGCGGGGCCATGTGGTTCTGATCAGCCGATTACAGAAGTTCGTATTATTAGGATATGTACTTCCAATCTTTTATCTGATAGAGGGTGGCAGTCAGTTCTTTGAAGATCGTAATGTAGAGGATATGTTTATGACATTTACTCCTACGATTCACGGAGGAGCGATAGTCTTATTATGCATTTGGCTAGTAGGCGTTGGGTTAAAACTAAAGGTATGGATACGGGAAATGCGTACCTTGAAGTGGCTCAGCGATATGCCGGGTGTCTCGTATAAGGTAGATACATATACGATGCAGAAATTGAGGACAGAACTGCGGATAAAGAAAACGATCAGGTTCGGCAGAAAGTATGAAGTTCCTCTGCCGTTCATACATGGACATCGAAAGCCTGCCATATGTATGCCGATGAAACCGGGAGATGGGCAGGAACTGCAAGCATTAGAAACACCACCGGAGGATCTGGAGATGATCCTCAGACATGAACTGTTACATTATCAGCACAGAGATACACTATGGAAACCGGTATTTTCACTGGTATGCTGTATCTTTTGGTTCCAGCCCCTAGCCTGGAATATGCTGAAGCAGTTGGAATGCTGGTCAGAAGCCAGATGTGATTATGAGTGCGTCAAGAAGTATGGCGGACATAAGTACTTTGATATGATACTGTGTAAGGGTATGGAGGCTGCAGAGCAGATCAATACCATGACTCCGATGTGGAGTCGCGAGACGAATGAACTGAAGTGGAGGATAAAGTGTATGAAAGCAAACAAGGGGAAGACCACGAGTAAGTGGCTAGCTGTCGTAACAACGACGCTGATGATCATTACCAGTTGTGCCGCCACATATGCAGCAGATATGGGAGTAAAAGAGCTGTATACGGTAGCCTATGATGCTACAAAGGTGGAGCGGGCAGAAGCTGTGAATATTGATTTGACAAAGAATGAATACGAAGAGTATACGGGTAGTATTGATGATTGGGCAAATCTTACAGTAGTGGAGGATACATCTGCTGGAATGGCTCGGTCTAGAACGATCGAGTGGACAATTAAGAATAATCACTCATATACAACCGGTTATTTTTGGAAGGATAAGAGTGATACTATTTATATAGCTGGAAGTGTTTCGCCTGATGGGTATCCGTTAAAGGTAGGAATCTCTCAGCCGAATGGTGTAAATCGGTATATATCGCCAACCGGTAATTTTGCACATGAGTTCTCTTTGACTCAGACCGGTTTATATAAGGTATACGCTGAGAATACATCGGGAGTAACCTTAAATTTTATTGGGTACTATAAGTAAAAGATTTAGGACTATGAATTAACAACCAGAAGCAGGTGGGATTTCCCCATCTGCTTTTTGCGTATAGATCCATAGCAGAATGGAGATGATCTTATACGAATGAGAAGAAAGGCTGGTGATAGGGATGTCGAAGATCTATGATATCATAATAATTGGAGCGGGAACCGCGGGCATGACAGCGGCGGTCTACGGACAGCGTGCCGGAAAGCAGGTACTGCTTCTGGAGGCAGGAATGTATGGAGGGCAGATTATCAATAGCCCTAAGATAGAGAATTATCCGGGAATTTCGGAGATCTCCGGTTATCAGTTTGCGATGAATCTGTATGAGCAGGCGACAGCACTGGGAGCAGAGCTGGATAGCGGGCGTGTGACGAAGCTGGAACGGGCAGAAGAAAACAGATACTGGCTGGTGCATACGGAACAGGAGCAGTATCAGGGACGTTCGATTATCATTGCGACCGGAGTGCAGAACCGGAAGCTGGGTGTGCCGGGAGAAGAAGCCATGATTGGCCGGGGCATCTCTTACTGTGCGACCTGTGACGGAACCTTTTATAAGGACAAAACGGTAGCAGTGGCAGGAGGCGGGAACACCGCTCTGGGGTCTGCAGAGTATCTGGCAGGAATCTGCAGACAGGTGTATCTGATTCATCGGCGGGAGCAGTTCCGAGGAGCGGAAAGCATGGTTCGGAGACTGGAGCAGAAGGAGAATATCATCTGGCTGCGAAATACGGAGATCCGGGAGTTAGTCGGTACGTCGCATTTGGAACGGATCCGGGTTGTCAATGTACAAACCGGAGAAGAACAGGAACTGGCAGTGGACGGTGTGTTTGTGGCGGTCGGAAAAGTACCGGACAATCAGATCTTTCAGGGACTGATCGAACTGGATGCACAGGGCTATATACAGGCAGGGGAAGACTGCCATACCTCCAAAGTTGGAATCTATGCGGCCGGAGACTGCCGGACAAAGCGGGTACGGCAGTTGACAACAGCAGCAGCCGATGGTGCGGTAGCGGCTCTGGCGGCGATAGAATCTATTGAAGAATCCGAAAAATAGAGGTAATATAAGAGATAATAAGAAAAGGGAAGGTGAAGAATATGACACTGGAAGTATTGCAGAAGGATATGATCGCAGCGATGAAGGCGAAGGATAAGGAGAAAAAGGACAGCATTGCCTCCTTAGTATCTGCAGTGAAGAAGGTAGGAATCGATAACGGATGCCGGGACAATATACCGGAGGATATGGTAAATCAGGCGGTTCTGAAAGAACTGAAGAGCGTAAAGGAGCAGATTGACACCTGTCCTGCAGATCGTACCGATCTGTTGGCACAGTATCAGGCACGCTATGATCTGTATCAGACATATGCACCGGCTATGATGTCAGCCGAGGAGATAGAAGCACTGTTGCAGGAGAAGTTTGCGGAAGTGCTGGCAACGAAGAATAAAGGTCAGATTATGAAGACGGTTATGCCGGAGCTGAAGGGTAAGGCAGACGGGAAGGTAATCAATCAGGTGGTTGCGAAGCTGTGCCGGTAGGAACGGGCATGCATAAAAAGGACAGGCAAAGATAACCAAAGATAGCTATAGAAGTGCTTTATAGGAAAAGAAGCCGGATAGCAGGAGTGAAACCGATAGAAAGTGATCGATCGGAGTTCCTCCTGCTGTCCGGCTTTTTTAATGTGGAATCAGACATTGTACAGGAAGAATAGCTGAAATAAAAATCAAAATAAAGCTGAATACCTCTTGACACATAATACTATGCGATATATAGTATTATGCATAAGGAGGTATAAATATGGATATTCAGTTGAAACGAGGTCTTCTGGAGGTGTGTGCCCTGAGCGTACTGCTGGAAGAGGATTCTTATGGATATAAGATTATTAAGGATCTGGAAGGCTGTATTACGATATCAGAGTCCACGTTGTATCCGATTCTCCGTCGGCTGGAGTCAGCCGGTGCACTGAGTGTTTACTCGGCAGAGCATAATGGCAGACTGCGGAAGTATTATAAGATAACCGATGAAGGCAGAAAGAAGATACAGGACTTTCTGGATGAATGGAAGGACATTATGAATGTGTATGAATACATTGAAGGGAAGATGAAGGCATGACAAAGGTAGAATTTTTAGATGAATTGAAAAAGCAGATTGCAGAATATCCTTCTGGCGAAACAGAGCAGTCTCTGGAGTATTACTCGGAGATGATCGATGATCGTATGGAGGATGGAATGACAGAAGGAGAAGCGGTTGCATCTCTTGGAAAGATCGAGGATATTGCACGCCAGATCAAGGAAGAACTTCCGCTTGCCACGCTGGTAAAGCAGAAGACGAAGGAAAAGACACATGGGAAACGGCTGCCGGTCTGGGCGATTATTCTCCTGATTCTGGGTTTTCCGCTGTGGGGCGGTCTGGTGATCACGATATTGGCAGTTGTAGTATCCCTATATGCAGTTATCTGGGCGATCGACATTGCACTGTGGTCGCTGGTGATCGTTTTCGCGGTAAGCAGTCTGGTTGGTGTGATTGGCTGTGTTTTATCTGCAGTACAGGGAGCTTTTGGATCCGCTCTGTTTTATCTGGGCGCCGGAATGGTGTGTGTAGGACTGGGAATATTCCTGTTTTTAGGAATGCGGCTGCTGACGAAGGGGCTGTGTCATGGAACTGCCTGGTGCTTTCGGCAGTTTAAGAAGGCAATCATAGGATAAGGAGGCAGAAGCGATGAAACGAATTGGAAAAACACTGATTATTGCAGGCGGTTTATTGTTTATCGGACTGATTATTATGGCAATGGGAACCGGTATTATTATAGGAAGAGGAGGACGTTCCTCCGGCAGTACACCGGCCGGACAAAGACCGGGACAGATTGAGTATGAGACAAAGACATATGCGGTAAAGGGCAGTGATATACAGACGCTGGTGACAGATCTTACCTATGAGGATGTAAGGATAGAACCTACAGATGGAGATGAGATCAAGGTTGAATATCAGGATGTGGTAGGTGATCCGCGTTATGAGGTGACCGAGATGAATGGAACACTGATCGTTTCCCAGAAGATGCAGCGGACAGGAACGGTAGGAACCGGACAATGGTTTCAGATGCCGGTGCTTACCTCTGAGAACTTCCGATACGGAACGGCAACAGATAGCGGGTTGATAGGGGATATCGTAGTTCAGATTCCGGCAGACTATATCGGTGACTATCAGTTTAGTTACACATCCGGCAGTGTTGATATGGCGAACATAACGACCGATGGTTCTATAGAGTCAGACTTTACATCCGGTAGCTTGAATCTGGCAAATGTTGATCTGGCAGGAGATCTGGTTACAGACTATACCAGTGGCAGAGTTACATGCGAGAATGTCTCTGTGGGAGGAAATATGTATGCAGACTATACATCCGGTTCTTGCAGCTATACGAGCGGAAGCATTGTCGGTGACTTTCAGTCCACCGAAACATCCGGTGGCGTGCGGCTGGAAAATGTTACTGTATGGAATGTTCGTGTGGAAACGACCTCCGGAGGGGTGAAGTTCGATACGCTGACTCTGGGGAATGCAATGTCCGTAGATGCAACCTCTGCAACCGTTCGTGCGACCTTGACAGATCGTCCGGAACAGTATACGATACATTCAGAAACAGGATCCGGATCGAATAATTTGCCGACGGATACAGGCACAAGAGGTGATAAGAGTATATCTGTAGAGACCACCTCCGGAACCATCGATTTCAAATTTGCAGAGTAAGGGTCTTACAGGTAGAGATATCTGGGAACATACGGGGAAGATGAAGGAAACAGCGATACAATTACAGAAGGGGAAACAGCGATACGCAGCTCTCGATACGATTCGGGGGCTGACGCTGTTTAGTATGATCTTATATCATGCTACATGGGATCTGGTATATGTGCATGGACTGGACTGGGCATGGTATCGGAGCATCTGGGCATATCTGTGGCAGCAGAGTATCTGCTGGTGCTTTATCCTGTTGTCCGGATTTTGTTGGAGTCTGGGAAAGCATCATCTGGGCCGAGGAGTTCTGACACTGGGCTGTGGTCTGCTGATTACAGAACTTACGATTCTTTTTTTGTGGGAGGATCGGGTAATATTCGGTGTATTAACATTTTTAGGAATCGCTATGCTTTTGATGATACCACTGGACAGGCTGATAGCCGGAGTACAGAGGCATATGAATGCAACCATAGGAAATGCTGTGGGGTTGGTCTGCAGTCTGGCAGTATTTGTCATAACAAGAAATGTAAACAGGGGAAGTCTGGGCTTTGAGGCATGGATATTTTACCAGATGCCGGAGGAGGTTTATCAGGGAGATCTGACTGCGTATCTGGGATTCCCGGGACAGGGTTTTTATTCAACAGATTATTTTTCATTATTTCCATGGTTCTTTTTATTTCTGGCAGGATACTTTTTATATCATCTGACAAAGAAGAACCGGCAGTATACAGCCGAGGATAGCGGCTTAGGAACAGAGCAGGAGAAAACGATAGAAAAAAAGAGCTGGCTCAGCATAGATATAAAGCCATTCAGCTTCTTAGGCAGATACTCGCTGCTGATCTATATGCTTCACCAGCCCGTATTATTCGGACTATTTATGCTGTTGTTTCAGTCATAGTGCAAGGTTGCAGCTACGAAGTCGACTCATGAACGGAAGTGGATATCCCGGAAGATCCGCAGGGTATCAAAGAACATGGAGAAGACATCACCGATGCGGATTCTTGCGGTTCCGTTCTCCATACCGCGACGGTATTCCAGATGAATCGGCATCTCCAGGATGCGGCAACCCATTTGATTTGCCCGTGCCAGGATCTCGATATCAAAGGCATAGCCGGATGTAGACAGACTCTCGGCGATCGGTTTAATCACCGCTGCACGAAAGAGCTTCACTCCGGTCTGGGTATCCTTTAGATCCAGATGGAACAGAATATGTAGCAGCAGGTAGTAGCCATAGCTCATGATCTTACGCTTCAGTGGATAGTTGAGCTGGGAATCCTTGTGCAACTTAGAACCGATGACGATATCGGCATCCTCATTCAGGAGTTCTTCTAAAAATGCCTGCAGGTGCATCGGGGACAGATCCAGATCTGCATCCAGAAAGGCAATATATTCGCCCTTGGCACGAGAAATGCCCTCTTTGATGGCACCGCCCTTTCCACGGTTTACCTGATAGGTAGCGACCTTAATATGGGGATTTACTGCTCTGGCACGCATCGCTTCGTCAAATGTATGATCCGGACTGCCATCATTGACCAGTATGATCTCGTACGTTGGACAAAAGGTGGAGATGCAGTCGCAGGTCTCCAGTAGATTCTTATAGATACAAGCTTCTTCATTATATGCCGGCATAACAACAGACAGCATACCCTTTATATTGTTCATATACTTACCTCTTACGATCTCTGCCGTTACGGGCAGGGAAATTTACTCACCTATTATAGTATAGTATTCCCAAATACTCAATCATTTTCCGGTATGTTCAGAAAAAAGTAAAAATCACTTGTTATGCGGAAAAGAATCTCATATAATTGAGACCATCAAAGAAAACTATGAATGAAATGAGCAGTAGGGATAGAGAATATGGAAGAAGGTACATGGAAGATCATTGCACATATCGAGACGGAATTTCCGGCAAAGTTCGGGATACCGAGGCAGAGCGGACTGGTAGAAACATTGCAGGGTAGGATCCTGTTTGAGCCGGAGTATCGTCAGCCGGAGGCTGTTCGTGGGCTGGATGGATTCTCACATATCTGGCTGTTGTGGCAGTTCTCAAAGGCAGATCGGGAGAATTGGTCGGCAACTGTGGCACCACCCAGACTGGGAGGAAAGACGAAGGTAGGCGTATTTGCCAGTCGATCCCCATTTCGACCGAATGCGATCGGTCTGTCATCGGTGAAGCTGGATCGGATTGAGATGGATAAGAAGCTCGGACCGGTCTTATATGTATCGGGAGCCGATCTTCTGGACGGGACGCCGATCTATGACATTAAGCCGTATCTGGCATATACGGACAGCCACCCGGATGCGGTAGATGGGTTTGCCGGGCAGGTGTTTTCCTATGGGTTGGAGGTCGAATTTCCGGAGGAACTGCTGCATAAGATTCCGGAGCATCAGCGGGAGACAGTGCTCGAGCTTCTAAAGCAGGATCCCAGACCGGGAACACAGGCAGCGGTGGATAAGGAGTATCGTATGCTGTTCGGAGATCATGATGTGTGGTTTCATGTAGAAGGACAGCGTTTGATTGTTCATCAGGTGGTGGATAAACCCAGATAACGAAGTCCGGATAAAGGGATTCGGACTTGACATAGGGAAAATGACTGATATATAATCTAAAAATATAAGGCAATGACGAAGAGAAGTAGCCCGATTATCGCTGACAGAGAGTGGAGGATGGTGGAAGCTCCACAGAATGAATCGGTGTGAATAACACTTTACCAGCCGCGAACCGAACAGAAGCCGTGTGCCGATCAGTAGGGGAGCCGTAGCTGTACGAGAAACAGTTTATGAGGGACTGCAAGGGCAGTAAGTCAGGTGGTACCGCGGACAGATAAAGAAGATCCTGTTCGTCCTGAACCAAGAGTTCAGGACGAACTTTTGCGTTTAAAAGAAAGTATAACAGAAATCAGAAAAGGAGAGTAATGATGAGTATCGCAAACGTATATCGTGACAGAACTATTAACGAGATTACAGAGTCGGATGTAGGATCTACCGTGAAGGTAGCGGGCTGGGTTGAGAATATCCGTGACCATGGTGGGGTATCCTTTATCGATCTGCGTGATATGTATGGTGTCCTGCAGGTGGTTATGAGAGATACCACACTGCTGGAGGGTATCGTAAAGGAAGACTGTGTATCCATCGAGGGTGTAATGGAGCATCGAGATGAGGAAACCTATAACCCAAACATTGAGACGGGAACGATAGAGCTGGAGGCACATACGGTTACCATTTTAGGTAAGGTATATAAGCAGGTGCCGTTCGAGATTATGACATCGAAGGAGATTCGCGAGGATGTTCGTCTGAAGTACCGGTATCTGGATCTGAGAAATAAGAAGGTAAAGGATAATATTATCTTCCGTTCGAAAGTGATCAGCTTCCTGCGTGAGAAGATGACAGAGATGGGATTCTTAGAGATTCAGACTCCGATCCTGTGTGCGTCTTCACCGGAGGGTGCCAGAGATTATATCGTTCCATCCAGAAAGTTTAAGGGAAAGTTCTATGCATTGCCACAGGCACCGCAGCAGTATAAACAGCTTTTAATGGTATCCGGGTTTGATAAGTATTTCCAGATCGCACCTTGCTTCCGGGATGAGGATGCGAGAGCCGATCGGTCTCCGGGAGAGTTCTATCAGTTAGACTTTGAGATGAGCTTTGCAACACAGGAGGATGTTTTCCGGGTGGGAGAAGAAGTATTATCCGAGACATTTCAGAAGTTTGCACCGGAAGGATATGAAGTGACACAGGCACCATATCCGGTCATCAGCTATAAGCAGGCGATGCTGGAGTTTGGTTCCGACAAGCCGGATCTTCGGAATCCTCTGCGTATCATTGATGTAACAGACTTCTTCCAGCGTTGTACCTTCAAGCCGTTCCATGGCAAGACGGTGCGGGCAATCAACGTACATGCGAAGCTGTCAAAGGGACAGCATGAGAAGCTGTTGAAGTTCGCAACCGGCATCGGTATGGGTGGTCTGGGTTATCTGGAGATTCTGGATGATATGAGCTATAAGGGACCAATCGATAAGTTTATACCGGATGACATGAAGACAGAGATCGCTGATCTGGCAGGACTGCAGGCAGGCGATACGATCTTCTTTATCGCTGACAATGAAGAACGTGCAGCCAATTATGCCGGACAGATCCGAAATGAGCTGGGTGTCCGCTTAGATTTGATCGAGAAGAATGCATATCGGTTCTGCTATGTCAATGACTTCCCGATGTATGAGTATGACAAGGAAGAAAAGAAGATGATCTTTACACACAATCCGTTCTCTATGCCACAGGGAGGCTTAGAAGCACTGAATACCAAGAATCCGGAGGAGATTCTGGCATATCAGTATGATATTGTATGTAATGGTATTGAGCTGTCTTCCGGTGCTGTCCGGAATCATGATATGGAGATTATGGTGAAAGCATTTGAGATCGCAGGCTATACCGAGGAGGATCTGAAGCAGAAGTTTGGCGCCCTGTATAATGCATTCCAGTTTGGTGCACCACCACACGCAGGTATGGCACCTGGTATTGACCGTATGATTATGTTGCTCCGCAATGAGGAGAATATCCGTGAGGTTATAGCATTCCCAATGAATGGTAATGCACAGGATCTGATGTGTGGAGCTCCGGGCGAAGTGACCGAGCAGCAGCTTCGTGAAACACATATTAAGGTAAGACAGTAGAAGGAATATTTAGGATGATATAAAAACACCAATTTACTGAGAAAAGTAAGTTGGTGTTTTTTGAATGGGCTATTTTCTGAATAATAAATCTATATTTAGTAAAAACAAACTCTAAAAAGCTTGACAACACAAGGAGAATACTATATTTTTAAAATACATATAGAGAAAAAGAAGGGAGGAAAAAGTTTTTGGTGGAAACCTGTTGTCAAAAGAAGAGATAAGGAGGATACAAGATGGGAGTAAAACGATTTATGTATAGTGTAATATTGACAGGAGCACTGATGTTTTGTTTTGGAGCGACAGCATATGCGAGTGCCAGATGGGCAGGTGTTAGAGCTGTTCTGACAGCTGACAAACAAACAGTCACATCGGGATTTTCCAGTGATCCGTTCAAGGCAACTGCGATGTATGGAGAAACATTAAATAATTCAAAGTATGCTATTATGTTTGAAACAAGAGGACGTAATGGAGTAGGAGAAGCCGGTTATCAGGAGGCGTTGATTACATTACGCCCAGGTTATTCTCATACGATGACGATTAGTAGTAATTATAATTACCATTCCATAACTTTAACGGGAAAAGATGGGTTGAAGACGGTAAAGGGATGTATCGGTAACGGATATGTCGATAAAGATTAAGAGGTAAGGAGTATGGGAGTACACGCGAAACTTTTCTTTCGAAGCAAATTAAGGCTCATTTTGTTGGGAATACTATTATGTGGGACGCTTCGACATGTGGTACAAACCATCTATTATTTGAGTTTGCCGGATTTTGTGGATGGATATAGCCGTATAGGATTTATTATGGGAACACATCAACGACAGATGGGAGATTGTATCTACATATTCATTTTACTAATGTTCCTTGCATTTGACTACTTTCGGGAGGCAGCAGATGCAAATGCGTTGGGGATTGTACGTGTAAATGGAACTTATGTACGGGAAGATCTGAAGTCTTTTCTGGTTATGGCTGGTTTACATACAGCATATTGTGGGCTGATCATAATCAGTTATGGGACTGCACTGTTGGGAACGGTTGCTTTTAATAGTGAAATCCTGTTATATTTTGTGAAAATTATAGGATTGTACTTTTTCATAAACGGTCTGATAGCGATTCTGATTGGCTGGTTACTGGCCAGACTGGTGGGAAGACTGGTCGGCTACCTAAGTATCATAACGGTAGCCTGTCTGGTCAGTCCGGTTCTGACGACAGCTTTGAGTTATTTTGCAATGTGGTATCGAGAGATTTTCCGGTGGTTTCGAGTATTTATTATTATGCCACAGGGAACGGAAACGATAAATGATTATGTTTTGTTTCCTGCAAATCTATCGTTAGCATCCAGAAGTCTGTTTTGGTTAGGTGTATTGGGACTGTTACTGATGTTTCATTATTCGCTTGCTGTTCACAGATGGAAACTTCGGCAGTGGAGTATTTTGGCTGCTGGGCTTGCCTGCATGGCAGGAACATGGATATATTCGGGCCTGCCAACTAGCTTTTATAATAATGAAAAATCTCTGGGATCGACAGATGCGACTGCCTATGATCAGTGGAGGTATGTAGTAGATGAGATGAAACAGCAGACAGGGGAAGGGTTTCAAGTACAGTCCTATGTTATGAAACTGAAATTGCGCAGACAGATGGAGGCAGAGGTGACGATCTATCTTAAAGATCAGGAACTGAGTAGTTATGCCATGACATTATATCATCTATATCAGATTGATTCGATAACGGATGAGGATGGTACAGAGTTATCCTATCAGAGGAACGGAGATTATCTTCTGGTAGAACGGCAGGAGAAGGCTTTGGAGGCGATTGTAGTGCGTTATCATGGTGGATGTGCGAACTTTTATAGCAATGGAACGCAGGTGAATTTGCCGGGGTGGTTTTGCTACTATCCGATGCCGGGCTGGCAGGAACTGTATGATGCAGAAAACTTTCAGTATTATTGCAATGTGCTGGAAGAACCGGTTTCATTTGATGTGAATATCGATGCAAGGACGACGATTTATTCGGAGCTGGATCGGATGGAAGGAAATCATTTTCAAGGGATGGATGTAGGCCCAAGTTTCGTGGCCGGCTATGTGAGGGAATACTGTACAGAAGATGGACGCCGGATCGTATACCCATATCTAAATTCATATGAAAATCCGGATTCAAGGAATGGGAAAGACGCATATCAGACAGTATTGGAAGGAATGCAGGTACTGGATAAGAGGACGGTATTGAGGATGCCGGGGTTGAATGGCGATCTGCCGATGATTAACCGGGGCAATCAGGTGGTAAGCCCTAGGAGTATAGACGTTCTGGGATGGTGGTATGAGGAAAGCGGTGATTTTGTTCCGCCACCGCCGAAAGTATATACAGTAGAGGATGGGATTGAATCTTTTCTGATTCTTTATGATATGAGGTTGCCATATTCGGAGATGAATAGTTACGAGCAGATAAAAGAAACTTATATGAATTGTATGTCAGAATATGGCTATACAGAGGAAGAGTTTGAAGAATTCTTTATCAAATATCTGGGAGAGGATGAGTGGAACCGGTTGAAGGAGCGGAGCGAATATGTTGAAGATTGAACGGTTATCGAAGAACTTTGGAAGAAAAGAAGTATTAAAGGACATATCCTATCAGTTTCAGAAGGGTGTATATGGACTGCTGGGACCAAATGGAGCCGGAAAAACCACGCTTCTTCGCTGTATATTGAATCTATACCATACAGAAGCAGGAACGGTTATTCTGGAGGAAACGGGAAAGATTCGGTCTTTGCAGGGCAGAATCGGTTATCTTCCGCAGAAGTCGGGTATATTTCCCGGACTGACGGTAGAGGAACAGTTGAAATATTATGCGAATGTAAAGAATATACCGAAGAATCAGTGGAACGAGGAGATTACCAGGGTGTTAGAACTGGTGCACCTGACGGAGGTTCGGAAGGTAAAGGGCAGAAAGCTGTCTGGTGGTATGGTTCGAAGAGTTGGAATTGCACAGGCACTGTTAAATCATCCGGTGTTAGTGATCTTTGATGAACCGACGACAGGTCTGGATCCGGAAGAGAGAATTCGGTTTAAACACATAGTAAGAGAACTGCATAAGGATGCGATCGTAATCTTGTCGACACATATTGTAGAGGATGTAGAGGCAGTCTGTGATGAGATTATAGTTCTGAATCAGGGGAATATTCTTGCCAGTGGTACACAAGAGGCAGTTAGTAAACTGGCAGAGGGTAAAGTATATGAATTGACAGAGGAACAACGAATGCCGGAGGATTATATAGAAAAAGAACTGGAAGTGAAAGGAAAGACTGTTTATCGGGTATTGACGAAGCGAAAACTGCCGAATGAGCAAAAGGTAAGACCGAATATCGAGGATGGATATATATGTGCGTTAAAAGATATTTAGAAAAAAGCATATGGAATCTTTACTTTCGATTAAAGGGTATGGGAGTATTTGCATTTATGCCCGTGCTTGGACTGTACGGGCTGCTCCCTGTTCTGAATATTCTGGCCTATTATTTTAAGAGAGATCCGGAGATGCTATATACAAACATTGTGAAGATGTCACAGTACTTGATTCCATTGTTGTCCGTGTGGGTGATTTTGTTTGTTTTGGAACATTGTATCGAAGAACCGATGCATGAGTTGCTCTATATGAATAATCGAGTCAAGCTGTGGGAACTACTGCTGCTATATGCCGGATTTGGGATTCTGATGGTCCCGCTTTTTATAGTATATACTCGGATATTTCCGGAACTGTGGTGGTTGTATGGAAAGGTACTGGTGTTGAATTTGTTCTATTTATCAAGTACCTATGCAGTTTCCTATCTGTTTGGAAAAATGATACCCGGAGCGATCCTTGTTTTGTTTTATACGGTGTATGCAATGACGGAAAGGGCAACAGGCATGAATCTGTTTCTGCTGTCGGTGTATACAGGACGAGAGTTTGTACAATGGATGCTTGGTTATCTGATTGTGTCTGCTTTATTGATTGTTGTGGGAGGAATACTAAATTATCGTTATCCGGAAAGGAATCGATAAGCAGAAAAGACTTGACAGAGAAATCCGGTATATGTTAATTTAATAAATAGATAAACCGTTGAGAAAGAGGAAGTACATGTGATATGTATCTCACAGAGAGCCACAGAAGGTGAGATTGTGGCAGATGGCAGCATAATGGAATGGGCTTTCGAGGGCAACCCGAACCGATGGCAGGCTAGAGTAGTCGGTAGGGAAGACGGAGAGGATACTTCGTTACAAAATCAGATATATGCAGGTATATCGTGAGAGGATATCGTCATTGATATCAAGCAGGGTGGCACCGCAGGAGTTGACTCTTGTCCCAGCAGAAGTGGGATGAGGGTTATTTTTTTATTTAAATAGTCCTTTCCCGGAGACGATTGATAGAATGAAATCAGACCCTGCAATGTCTGATTCGGAAAGAAAGGAGAATAAACGATGAAACAGGATAACAACATTCCTTACAAGATCTACTTAGAAGAACAGGAGATGCCAAAGCAGTGGTATAATGTGCGGGCTGATATGAAGAATAAGCCGGCACCGCTTCTGAATCCGGGAACTCATCAGCCGATGACTTTGGATGAACTGAAGGTCGTATTCTGTGAGGAACTGGCCAAACAGGAACTGGATGACACGACTCCGTATATTGATATTCCGCAGGAGATCCGTGACTTTTATAAGATGTATCGCCCATCACCGCTGGTACGGGCATATTGCCTGGAGGAAAAGCTGCAGACACCGGCAAAGATTTACTACAAGTTTGAGGGGAATAACACCAGTGGAAGTCATAAGTTGAATTCAGCAATCGCTCAGGCGTATTATGCAAAGAAGCAGGGCTTGAAGGGTGTAACAACAGAGACCGGAGCCGGTCAGTGGGGAACGGCTCTTTCTATGGCATGTTCATACTTTGATCTGGACTGCAAGGTCTTTATGGTAAAGTGCTCTTATGAGCAGAAGCCATTCCGTCGGGAGGTTATGCGTACCTATGGTGCCAGTGTAACTCCGTCGCCTTCAGATACAACGGAAGTAGGACGTAAGATCTTGCAGGCACATCCGGGAACAACCGGAAGTCTGGGATGTGCAATATCAGAAGCTGTAGAGGTGGCAACCCATACAGAAGGATATCGGTATGTACTGGGCAGTGTATTGTCGCAGGTACTGTTACACCAGACAGTCATTGGGCTGGAGACAAAGATAGCTATGGATAAGTATGGAATTACACCGGATGTGATCATCGGTTGTGCCGGTGGTGGTTCGAACCTCGGTGGTTTGATTTCACCGTTCATGGGCGAGAAGTTAAGAGGAGAGAAGGACTATCAGATCATTGCAGTAGAACCGGCCTCTTGTCCAAGCTTAACAAGAGGAAAGTATGTATATGACTTCTGCGATACAGGAATGGTTTGTCCATTAGCAAAGATGTATACACTGGGTTCGAACTTTATTCCGTCTCCAAATCATGCCGGTGGTCTACGGTACCATGGTATGAGTTCGATTCTGTCACAGTTATATGATGATGGTTATATGGAGGCTCGTTCCGTAGAGCAGACAGAGGTGTTCAAGGCGGCTGAACAGTTCGCCAGAGTGGAGGGTATCCTTCCTGCACCGGAGAGCTCTCATGCGATCAAGGTTGCGATAGATGAGGCATTAAAGTGTAAGGAGACTGGTGAGGAGAAGACGATCGTCTTTGGTCTGACCGGTACCGGTTACTTCGATATGGTAGCGTATGAGAAGTTTAATGATGGACAGATGTCCGATTACATTCCGACAGATGAAGATCTGAAGGCCGGCTTTGATGGAATTCCAAGATTCCCTGGAAATGAATTCTAGGAAGAGCAGAAAAGCACTCAGATAGGAAAGAAGAGAAGAAGCTGATAGCTTTGGTGAAAATGCACAAAAAGCACCAGAGCTATTGGCTTTTTTGTTTAAAAATGGTAAAATATAAGAATCATATGAAATGGGGGAAATTGATATGAAGATGAAAGCAAAGTTATTATTGATTGTTTTGTTGCCTTTGATTGTGATAGGGATAGTGACTGTGATCGTCAGTAATACCAGGATCAGTAATGTAGTGACAGATAATATTGAAAACGGACTTCGGGCTGCAGCCGTGTCTGTCCGGGATACGATTCAAAATGCGGATGACGGAGCGTTTTCTGTGGACGCATCAGGGGCGTTATATAAAGGAACATACAATATCACGGAGCATGTAGAAATCGCAGATAATATTCAGGAAGCGACGGATATGGATATTACAGTATTCTATGGGGATACCCGGTATATGACCTCTATCTGTAAGGAAGACGGAAGCCGACAGGTAGGAACACAGGCGAGCGAGGTCGTGACAGAAGAGGTGCTAAAGAAGGGAAATGATTATTTTGCCAGAAATGTAGATGTACAGGGACAGACATACTTTGGATATTATGTACCGATCGCCGCTGAGGACGGTACGATCGAAGGAATGGTTTTTGCGGGGATGCCACAGTCAGAAGCCAGAGCGGAGATTATGAAGATTATCACTTTGTTGGTTGGGATTATTCTGGCAATGGGAATTATCTGTTGCGTGATGGTTGCAATCGTAGTAACGAATCTGACAAATGCTTTACATAAGGGAACCGATGCACTGGAAGAGGTAGCGGAAGGCCGCCTGAATGCAGAGCTGGATGAACGGATCACAAAGCGTCGGGATGAGATCGGACATATCAGCCGTTCGATCGTGAAGCTGAAACAACAGCAGTCAGAGATCATTCAGTCTATGAAGGAACAGAGTGAGGCACTCAATCAGGCATCTACTTACCTGAGTGATAAGACGGCAGAGACGAGCAGTACGGTGGCACAGGTGGAAAAGGCTGTGGAAGAAGTTGCGGAAGGTGCAACCAGCCAGGCAGAGGAGACGCAGTCGGCAACGGATAATGTTGTTCTTATGGGAAATATGGTATCAGAAACAGCCAGAGAAGTCGAGGCGATGTATAGCAATGCTAAAAATATGCATGCACTTGGACAGGATGCATTTGAAACCCTTCATGAACTGAGTACGATCAATCAACAGGCGAGCGAGTCGATTCAGGCAATCTACGAGCAGACGAATATGACAAATGAATCCGTTCAGAAGATAAAGGAAGCAACCGGGCTGATTACGGCGATTGCGGCAGAGACGAATCTGTTGTCTCTGAATGCATCGATCGAGGCAGCACGTGCGGGAGAGCAAGGACGTGGATTTGCCGTAGTAGCGACACAGATTCAGCAGTTAGCGGATCAGTCAAACGCATCTGCCAGACAGATCGAGGAAATTATATCTTATTTGATTACCGATTCCGGCAGGGCTGTTAAGACGATGGAAGTTGTCAAAGATATTATGGAGAAACAAAATGAAAATGTACAGCATACGGATGAACGGTTTCAGAAGGTAATCTCAGGGATTGAGGAATCCTTAGAAGCGATTGAACGAATTACCGAGAAGACCTCACAGTTGGATACCACACGAAGCTCCGTTATTGATACTGTGCAGAATTTGTCTGCGATAGCAGAAGAGAATGCGGCCAGTACAGAGGAGACCTTTGCATCCATTACAGAGATCAGTAGCATCATAGAAGGAATCTCGGCAGAGGCAGAACAGCTAAAGAAGATCGCAAACGGTATTGACCAGAGCATGGAGATATTTGAACTCGAATGAAACAGGAAGGACAGATCTAAAAGAAAATAGACATAGAAGAAGCGAACATCAAACGGTGTTCGCTTCTTCTATGTCCGGTATTCCGTTCGATTGTTAACGGATATTCGGAGCCTTATTTAGTTTTCTGTAGTATCAGTGCTTTCTGTGTCGGAAGTATCGGTACTTTCGGTATTCAAATAGTTGATTTCACCCTTTACATCCGTTACATCATAACCGCTTTCCAACACGCTGTCCAGATAGTCCGAAACCGCATTGTTTGCTAAGGTAGAAGAGATGGTATCCAGACAAGTGTCATCATAGGTGCGGCTAACGAACTTCAGTACATAGCAGACACCGGAATCATCGGACTGAATGACAGTGATATCGCCATCCTTGCGGCTTTCATCAGAGAGCCATGCACTATAGGCAGCGTTTGTATTGGAACAAACCATATCTTTTGACAGGGAGTATTCCGAATCCGTTGATTCATAGTTACTTTTTGCATCCTCCGGTGCATATTCCAGACACAGGGTTTCGAAGTCATCGCCATCTTTCAGACGTTCTACCATTTGATCTGCCTGTGCAGCAGCCTGCTCGTCAGAGTCATCATAGTTTGATGGATCAAAGCTGAAGCTATAGAAAGATACCTTATCATAATCTTCCTTATGCTCTTCATAATAGGACTGAATCGTAGCATCGTCCGGCGTATCATCTTTGACTAATTTATCGTAGTAGGCACTGGCAAGATAACTGTTCTTTACATATGGCTGGATCCGGGATACAGTAGCATAGTCCCCGAAGGTATTCTTGTAATACTGGCTGAGAGACAGGCTCTGCTCATCGGCTGCGGCCTTAGCATCCTTCTGGAAAGAAGTCCAGTCATCGGTTGTATCGTATTCAAAGCCATTTGCAGCTGCATCATCACGCAGTGCATATTCCTTCTGTATCTGCTCGATCGTAATCTTCTGGAAGTAATCTTCCCAGGTCATATCCTCAGAATACTGCTGTTCATCGTATGGTTTTGAGGTGTCCAGACCAATGTAGGATAGATATGCATAGTAAGTATTGATATAGCTGGATACATTGGAATGGTAGTAGTAGTCATATTCTGTCTGAGATAACGCATGATCACCGACAGTCAGATAGGTTTGTGTCGTTGCATTGTGAACATCGATCCATCGGGAGATACCGAAGTATCCGGCAGTGCCGATGAGAGCGGCGAGGATCACGATGCATACGGTCCGAAAGATCAGATTTGACCTGCGTTCTTTGGCAGCAGCCTTTCGTCGGGCCTCCATCTTTCGATCATACTTTGTCTTTGGCTTTTCCTGCTCTTGTAGGGTTTCTTTTTTCTTGCTCATATTGACTCTCCTTTATTTATCTAACAGCGAACCCAGATCTTTAAGGTTTTTACCAGCTTACGCTTGTCTTCGTCTGTCATACGCCGAACCAGATCATGGATTTCATAGTCCAGAGCGGTGGATTCATACTCAGAATCAATGCTTCCGATGAGAGCATCCAGTGATACATGTGTCAGCTCTGCATAGTACATGAGCAGGCGAAGTGTCATAGCACTCCGATTGTTTTCAACATTGCTGATGTAGCCGGGAGTGACATCCAGTGCTTTGGCTACCTGATTCTGTGTCAGACCGTTTTCAATCCGTAGTTCTTTTACTTTTTTTCCAAGGTTAGCATAAAAATCGTTCATTCTAATAGACTCCTTAGTTTCGTTTATACAAAATGGTATAACGTATTAATTATACAATGATAAAAACAGAAAATAAAGAAAAAAATAAAAGTATCAGAAAACTACTTTACAAACAAAGAAAATGGTGTTATTCTATGCAAAAGTATTCAAATGCTACTTAAAGGAAGGGAGGATATGGCTTGACAGATATTAGAAATGAGCAGGGGCTGACTGAGGAGGAATTCTTAGAACAGTATCAGCCGGGAGCGTATAAACGCCCATCCCTGACGGTAGATATTCTGGTCTTTGCAGTGAATGAAAGTCGGGATGCATTGCGGCTTTTGATGATTCGGAGAAGAAATCATCCTTATATACACTGCTGGGCATTGCCGGGGGGATTCGTTGAGATCGATGAATCGCTGGATGAGGCTGCCCGTAGAGAACTGGAGGAGGAGACCGGTCTGCGGGATATTTATATGGAGCAGCTATATACCTTTGGAGAGCCGGGACGAGATCCTCGGACAAGGGTGATATCTACGGCGTATCTGGCACTGATTCAGGAGAATACGGTTGCCGTAAGTGCCGGTGATGATGCGGCGGAGGCTGGCTGGTTTACGATCCGGGAACAGGATGGTGAAGTAACGCTGATCGGAGATCAGGGAGATATCTTATCTTACCATGTATCCAGAATCCCATTATTCATGGGAGGAGTAGCCAGTATTCAGGAGATTGCCAGTAAAAAGGAGAATTCCGGGATCGCATTTGATCATGAAAAGGCGATCCAGATGGGCATTAGCCGCCTGCGGAATAAGGCAGAGTATACGAATGTATTGTTTGGGCTGATGCCACCGGAGTTCACACTGCCGGAGTTGCAGAAGTTATACGAAACGGTACTTGGAAAGCCACTGTATAAGGCGAACTTTCGAAAGAAGATCAGTGGTTATGTGGAAGCAACCGGAACAAAGAGAAATCAGGAAGGTACAAAACGCAGTCCGGAGCTGTATCGGTTTCGGGAGCAGGAGATATAATCAGAAGGTTATACTCGGAATAGGAGGATAGAATGAATAAGACACAGAGCATGGAACGAAATCTAACAATGGTCATGGACTTTTATGAGTTAACCATGAGCAATGGCTACTTTCTGGATCAGGACAAGGATACTCGTGTAGCCTTTGATGTATTTTATAGAAAGAATCCGGACAATGGCGGATTTGCAATCTTTACCGGTCTGGAGCAGATCGTAGAGTATGTGCAGAATCTGCACTTTGATGCCGAGGATATCGAATATCTGCGGAGTCAGAATCTGTTTGCGGATGCATTTTTGGATTATTTGGCTGGTTTCCGGTTTACAGGAGATATCTATGCATTCCCGGAAGGAACAATTATGTATCCGAATGAACCATGTCTGACGGTTGTAGCACCGTTGATCGATGCACAGTTGGTCGAGACTGCGATTTTACTGCAGATTAATCATCAGTCCCTGATCGCAACGAAGACACGGAGAATCGTTCGGGCAGCAGACGGAAGAGGAGTATCGGACTTTGGTGCCAGACGGGCACATAATATGGATGCGGCTGTTTACGGAGCCAGAGCTGCTTATATCGGTGGAGCGAATAGTACGGCAACGGTTTTGTCCGGACAGATGTTTGGAATGCCGATCAGTGGAACGATGGCACACAGCTTTGTTATGTTCTATAGGGATGAGTTCGAAGCGTTCAAAAAGTATGCGGAAACCTATCCGGATGCGACTGTTTTACTGGTAGACACCTACGATGTATTGCGAAGTGGCATACCGAATGCGATTCGTGTGGCAAAGGAAGTTCTGGAACCGATGGGCAAGCGGTTGAAGGGAATCCGAATCGATAGTGGTGACCTGGCATATCTGACGAAAAAGACCAGAAAGATGTTAGACAAGGCAGGACTTGAGGATTGCAAGATCATTATTTCAAATAGTCTGGATGAGTTTACGATTACCTCCATTCTGAATCAGGGAGGCTGTGTCGATAGCTTTGGAGTCGGTGAGCGGTTGATCACAGCAAAATCAGAGCCGGTATTCGGTGCCGTTTATAAGATAGCCGCCGTGGAGGAGACGCCGGGAAATTTTGCTCCGCGTATTAAAATCTCCGAAAATGTGGAAAAGATCACGAATCCGGGATTAAAGAAGGTATATCGTATCATCGATGAAGAAGGCCGGGCAATCGCAGATATGATCGCAAAGGCAGAGGAAGAAATCGATATGAGTCAGCCGTTCCGGTATGTAGATCCGACGAAGCCATGGAAGAATCGGTATTTCGAAAACTGTCGTGCAGTAGAGCTGCAGAAGCAGATTATAAAGAATGGAACGCTGGTTTATGAGCTTCCTACTCTGGATGAGATCGCAGCCTATGTAAAACGGCAGTTGTCAGAGGAGATCTGGGAAGAAGAACAGCGGTTTGAATATCCGCATCTGCATTATCTGGATATGACACCGGATTATTATGAGATGAAGATGCAGTTATTGAATGATCTGAGCGTGAAGGAAGACTAGGACACAGGAAGTTTTATGGGAAGAAGAAATTCCTCCATTATTTTTCGGATAGTAGGTTACAATTAATAGAAAAGAGTGTATACTGTCTTTAGAAAAATGAGGAGGACGCTTATATGAAGCAAGATACAAATGAAGCGATTTATGATGCCCGGGTATTTGGTGTACCTAAGATGATGGTGTTGGGCTTCCAGCATATGTTTGCCATGTTTGGGGCAACTGTGCTGGTGCCGGCACTGACAGGCCTGAGTGTATCGGCAACTCTGTTATTTGCCGGACTGGGAACTCTGTTATTCCATTTCCTGACAAAGGGAAAGGTACCCGCATTTCTGGGATCATCCTTCGCTTATCTGGCAGGATACGCAGCGATTGCACCGAACGGTGAAAAGGAACTGTTACCATATGCCTGTGCCGGTGTTGCATGTTCTGCATTACTATACTTTATTCTGGCGGGATTGATTAAGGCATTTAGTGTTGAGAAGGTTATGAAGTTCTTCCCGCCGATCGTAACAGGACCGATTATCATAGCGATTGGTCTGACTTTATCTGCATCAGCGATTACAAACTGTTCTGCAGACTGGCTGGTAGCAATCGTTGCGATCGTGATTGTGATCGCCTGCAACATCTGGGGAAAGGGAATGATCCGAATTATCCCGATTATACTGGGTGTGTTAGGTTCTTATGCGGTAGGTGCACTGTGCCATGATGTAGACTTTTCAGCGATTCGGGATGCTGCCTGGATCGGTCTGCCGTTCCATATGAATGATACGGTATTTTCGATTTTCCAGAATCTGGATTCCACCTTATTAATTAATGCAATTATAACAATTATGCCGATTGCATTGGCTACTATGGTAGAGCATATCGGTGATATTTGTGCGATATCTTCCACAGTTGGTAAGAACTTTATCAAGGATCCGGGTCTGCACAGAACCCTGTGTGGAGATGGCGCGGCAACCTTAATCGCTTCTCTGTTCGGTGCTCCGGCAAATACGACATACGGTGAAAATACCGGTGTTTTATCATTAACCAAAGTATTTGATCCGAGAGTCATTCGGATTGCCGCATATCTGGCAATCTTGTTCTCATTTTCACCGAAGTTTGCGGCGGTAGTCAGCTCTATGCCGACGGCAACGATCGGTGGTGTATCACTGGTACTGTACGGTATGATTTCAGCAGTCGGCGTACGGAATCTGGTTGAGAATCATGTGGACTTCTCAAAGAGTCGAAATGTTATCATAGCGGCCCTGATTCTGGTGCTGGCGATTGGTATTAAGTATTTCAATGCAAGCGGTGCTATCAGCTTTACCATCGGAACCGTTACGATCAGCCTGACCGGACTGGCAGTGGCAGCCGTGATCGGTATTGTTCTGAATGCGGTACTTCCGGGAAAGGACTATACATTTACAGCCGACGAGGTGGCAGAAGAGACAGAGGAGTTTAACAGCGAGGCAGAGTAGGTTTTACGGAGTAGGATTCATTAAGAAAACTGTAATAGAAAAATAATAATTTAAAAGCAGAAAAAGAGTATAATGTCATACACAGGAGGTTACAAGATGGCAAATTACACAATTATGGGACACCCGTTGATTCAGCACAAGATCTCTATGATCCGGGATAAGAATACCGGCACAAATGAGTTTCGAAAGCTGGTAGAAGAGATCGCTATGCTGATGGGATATGAAGCACTGCGGGATCTTCCGACAGAGGAGGTTGAGGTCGAGACACCGATTGAGACCTGTATGACACCGATGATTGCCGGTAAGAAGCTGGCGGTTGTACCGATCCTTCGGGCAGGTCTGGGTATGGTAAATGGTATTCTGGCACTGGTGCCGACCGCAAAGGTAGGGCATATCGGTCTGTATCGTGATCCGGAGACACATGAGCCGCATGAGTATTACTGCAAGCTGCCGGATCCGATCGAGCAGAGAACGATCGTAGTAGTAGATCCAATGTTGGCAACCGGTGGTTCCGCTGTGGATGCGATTAACTTTGTAAAGGAACATGGCGGTAAGAATATTAAGTTTATGTGTATTATTGCAGCACCGGAGGGGCTGAAACGGCTGACCGAAGCACATCCGGATGTCCAGATCTATGTGGGACAGCTGGATCGCTGCTTAAATGAAGATGCTTATATCTGTCCGGGTCTGGGTGATGCCGGTGACCGGATTTTCGGTACAAAGTAGTACATCTTGTAAAGAGATAGATGAAGAAAGAGAAAGAAGTAAACGATATCAGCATAAAGAAGAAACGGTGGATCGCAATTGGTATTCTGGTGGCGTTTGCACTGATATCCGCATTGATATTCTGGAGAGTGGGACCCCCCCTGATTCAGTTTGTGTCCGATACGGAGCGGCTGCGGGCATGGGTGGATGATCATTGGTTCTGGAGCCGGCTGGCATACATGGGGATTATTATATTGCAGATCGTAATTGCTGTGATTCCGGGAGAACCCTTTGAGATCGCTGCAGGATATGCGTTTGGGGCGGTTGAAGGTACGATTATTTGTATGTTGGGAAGTGCCATTGGCGGTACGCTGGTATTTCTGCTGGTTAAGAAGTTTGGAATCAAGCTGGTGGGGGTATTTATTTCCGTTGATAAGATCAATTCCCTGCGATTTTTAAAGGATGATAAAAAGCGGGACATCCTGATGTTTCTGCTGTTTTTCATTCCGGGAACCCCGAAGGATGCCCTCAGTTACTTTGCTGGACTGACGAAGATAGATATTAAGACCTGGATCCTGATCACGACGATTGCGAAGTTTCCATCGATCGTGACATCGACAGTGGGAGGAAATGCAATCGGAAAGTCTGACTATATCTTCGCAGTGATTGTATTTGCAGTGACACTGGTAATCAGCGGAATCGGTCTGGCATTTTATAATCATTATACCCACAAACGGCACGCAGAGCTGCTTCAGGCAGAACAGGCAGCCGCAGAGGAGACCATAGACAGACATCATAGAAAGAAAATAAAATAATTGCAAATGAATTGCATTTGCATATTGACAAGAGCAGAGGAACATGCAATACTTGTAGGCGTACAAGAACTTGAACATGATAGTGAGGTAAGAAACATGGGATTGATCATTACGTTTGCATTGGGTGTTTTTCTGCTCTTTGGTATTCTGGTTGTAAAGCTGGCAAAGGGAAGTAAGACGATTGAACAGTTATCGATAGCGATTGCATTAGGAACTATGAGCGCACTGATAGTGATGGAACTGATTCCGGAGACAGTCGAGACCTTTCAGGGAATCCGGCTTCTGTATGCGGGGCTGGCAGTGATAGCAGGGATCGGCATACTGAAGCTTCTGGATCATTTTATACCGGATCACGAGGAAGGCAGACAGGAGGAGGATCAGACACAGGAGAATGTGATTCATATCGGTATCATGTCTGCGGTTGCGATTATCCTGCATAATCTGGTAGAAGGTATGGCGGTTTACAGTATAACGACCGAATCGGTAAAGGTAGGCATGCTGGTGGCATTGGGTGTTGGCCTGCACAATATCCCGATGGGAATGTTGATGTATTCGACCCTGCAGAAGGATACGAAAAAAAAGCAGATCCTGATTCTGGGATTGGCAGCCGTTTCCACCTTTGTAGGTGGATTTCTGATGGCCTGGATTCGTCCAATCTTAAGTGAGTTTGTAATCGGAATTCTGATCTGCCTCGCATTAGGCATGTTATTATATATTATTATTTTTGAACTGATTCCACATTTGATTCATACTAAGAGAAAGTGGCTGTCTCTGATCGGAATCGTTGGTGGAGTGCTTGTGATCGTGGTTAGTTCATTATTTGAATAATTCGGAAGAATATGCCCGGAAATCTTGCATTTTCCTATGGATTCGATATAAACTAGTGACAGAAAAGGAATGGCGGTGACATATATGAATCCTACAAGCGAGATAATATCAACGAAAGCAAATACATTGTATGCGATGAAGAATCTGATCACACATGCAAAGATTGAGCGGATGTATATTCTACGGGTCAAGGACTACTGGGCAGATAAGGTATCGGTGTGTCGGGAGATCCGGGAACGGTTCGGAGGATGTAGAATCGTAGTACGAAGTTCCTCCAGTCATGAGGACTGTTTGAAATCTTCGAATGCAGGACACTATAAGAGTATTCTGGATGTAGACTCCGCCAGTCTGCAGGAGATCGAGGATTCGGTGGATGAAGTGATCGCTTCCTATGAAGAGGATATGGCATCGGTAGCGGAGGAACAGGTACTGATTCAGCGGCAGGCGACGAATGTACAGGTCAGTGGTGTGGTATTTACGAGAGACTTGCGGGAGAACCGCCCATACTATCTGGTAAATTATGATGATCTGGGTTCTACCGATAGCGTCACCAGCGGAAGAGGTGGGCGGATGCTCTGGATCGCCAGAGATGTGAAGCTGGAGCAGTTAGAACTTCACTGGCAGAAGCTGATTATTGCAGTGCGGGAGGTAGAGAGTATCATAGAGGGGATTCCTCTGGACATTGAGTTTGCGATTAACAGCAGCTATGAGGTGATTCTCTTTCAGGTGCGTCCGTTAGCGGCTGCAAATTATCATACAGCATCCGTGGATGAGGTGACCTTTAACCTGTGTAAGACACGGATGAAGCAGGAGTATGAGAGTCGGATCGATGTACTGACCGGAAAGCCGATGATGTTGTCGGATATGGCATTCTGGAATCCTTCAGAGATCATAGGCTCGAATCCGCGGCCCTTGGACTATTCCCTTTATCGGAGAATTATTACACATCGGGCATGGAATGAGGGACTGCGTCCGCTGGGATACTGTCCGTTAGAGGAAGACCTGATGTATCAGGTGGGGAATAAGCCTTATATTAATCTGAATTATTCCTTTTATTCTTTGATTCCGGATTCTTTACCGGAAGACCTGAAGAAACGACTGGTCGTATACTATCGGGAACGGCTGCAGGAAGATTTGTCTGCACATGATAAGATCGAGTTTGAGATCGTGTTTAGCTGTTATGACTTTATGACGGAGGAGAACAGCCGGAAGCTGTTGCTGCATGGATTTACGGAAGAGGAACGGAAGCAGATCGTAGCGGAGGTGAAGCGTCTGACCATGGATGCAGTCCTGAAGCATAACGCGATCCTGTCACAGGATAAGGGGTCATTAAACATTCTGGAATTTACCCGTATGGAGATCGAGAAGATCGGGGAGAACTGTAATAATGCAAAGGAACTGATCGAGACGGTGAAGTGGCTGTTAGAGGCGATCACACGCTATGGAACGCCACAGTTCGCAAGACAGGCACGTATGGCGTTTATGGCACGGGCATTCCTGCGTACTTTGGTGGAGGCCGGATATAGTACGCAGGCAGAAACCGATCAGTTTATGCAGACGATATCGACGGTATCCACCGAGTTTAACGAGGACTTTGAAGCATATTCCGAGAGCCGGATGAGCAAAGAGGAGTTTGATTCGAAGTATGGACATCTAAGAAGCGGTACCTATGATATCCGTACCGAACGATACGATGCGATGAATTTTCGACCGGTATCTGCAAAAAATAAGCAGCCGAAGATACATAAGAATGAAAAGGTAGATCTGGAACAGCTGCAGGAGGCACTGGATGCGAACGGACTGCAGATTCCGGCAGATGCATTTCAGAAGTTTCTGATATCTGCGATTGAGCAGAGGGAGTACTTTAAGTTTGAGTTTACCAGATCCCTAAGTCTGGTGATCGAGTGGATTCGGAAGATCGGGCAGATGATGGGCTTTCGGATCGATGAACTTTCCTGGTTAATGATCGAGGATCTGGATGACTATGATCGTGAGATTTCACTGGAGGAACTAAAGGAGATCTGGGCAGGACGGATCGAGGCGAGACATAAGGCATTTCGCCTGAACCGAAGTGTATTGTTGCCGGAGGTGATTCTGTCACCTGCCAGTATTGATATTATTCCGGTATATGAGGCACGGCCGAACTTCATTACCAGTAAGCGGGTGGCCGGAGAGGTTGTACTGTTAGAGGAAGAGCGGGGCGCAGATATTACAGGTAAGATCGTAGTGGTTCCGCAGGCAGATCCGGGCTATGAATGGATCTTCACAAAGCAGATCAAGGGTTTTATAACGAAGTATGGTGGGGCGGCATCCCATATGGCGATTCGGTGTGCCGAGTTTGATATTCCGGCAGCGATCGGATGTGGCGCAAAGATCTATGATACGGTGTCGAAAATGAACTATCTGGAACTGGACTGCCGGAACGGTACGATTCAGGAGGGTATCCAGTATCACAATCTCCATGCACTGATCACACAGCGGGAGGGCGTGAATCAGTATGGGGATGCAACGGATATTCTGGAATCTGCATATATCCGCTTCTACGAACTGATGGGATTTATACCGAAGCCGGTATCAAATCATACAAAGAACTTTGAACGGCTGTTTGATGATGATATTGATCTGTTGATTGTAGTAGGCGGCGGGGCCTTGAATCCGAAGTGGTACGACCGGGAGCATGATGAGGAGATACAGCCAAACCGGGACCGGACAGAGGAGAAGATGATCCGATACTGTGTGGAGCATGGAATACCGATCATTGCGACCTGCCGGGGGATGCAGTATATCAACGTGCTGTTTGGCGGAAAGCTGTCCTATCATCCGGAGCTTATGGTTCCGCGGCCGAGAGGAAAGGATCATAAGGTTCATTTGCTGACAGAGAACCGGGATATCTACGTAAATAACTTCCATCAGGATGTAATCTATGAAGGCAGTCTGGCATCCTGTTTCACACCGTTAGCGGTTGATGAGGAAAATCATGTGATAGAAGCTTATTATTCAGAGAAGATGAAGCTGTTAGCCCTTCAGTGGCATCCGGAGCGGCAGTTTGAAACAAGTGAAGCGGAGGAAGAGACGAGAAGGATCATTGTGAACTTTATACAGAAATATATTCATTAAAGCGGTGGACATTTTGCCTACATCTCCTGTATATGGGATGGACATTTTTCACAAAAATGATTGAAAGGGTGAATTTGCACTTACCTTTTGATTCCGGAAAATGTTACACTATTACTAGTGGCAGATGAATGAAGAGGAAAGATCTGGTTATACTGGTAATAGGAAGAAAAACAGGAGGAAATGCGTAATGTTTGAAGTCGGAGATTATATAGTATGTGGCAGTAATGGTATCTGTACCGTAGAAAATATCGGTACGATTGATGTACCGGATGTAGATCCGAACAGACTTTACTATATCCTGCAGCCGGTTTATACAAAGACCAGTGTGGTATATATTCCGGTAGATAATGAAAAGATCGTGATGCGGAAGGTGTTGACGGAAGAACAGGTACAGAAGCTGATTGATCAGATTCCGGAGATCGAGACGATCGGTGAAAAGAATGACAAGCTGCGAGAGGAACGCTTTAAGGAATGTATGAGGCACTATGACTGTATGGAGTGGATCAAGGTGATTAAGACACTGTATCTGCGCAGACAGGAACGGGTAGAACGCGGCCAGAAGGTGACAGCGACAGATGCAAGGTACCTGAAGGCTGCCGAGGATCAGCTCTATGGTGAATTTGCCATGGCTCTGGGAATCGAAAAAGGAGAGGTAGAACACTTTATCGAAGAACGGATACAGGTTCTGCAATAAGGATAGAAAATAGAAAAAGAATAAGAAAAATAGGACTGTTTTCCCGGCGGAACAGTCTATTTTTTTGCCCTGCTATTGAAAAAACAGATATCAGCCTATATAATGAGCTTGTTGACAGATAAAGGAGAAGAATACAATGGATAAGAATGCTGAACAAGAGAAACTGCCGATTTCTCCTGCAGTTCAGGAGACATTACGGAATCTGGTAAAGGATAATTCATATATGAAGGATCTGAAGATGGAGATTCTGGAACTGGAACGGGGCTATGTGAAGGGGAAACTGACGGTGACGGACCGGGTGCTGAATCCATACGGATCGGTACATGGAGGCTGTCTCTATTCACTGGCAGATGTTATGGCAGGACTGGCAGCCTGTACCTATGGACTCTATTCTTCTACGATAGATGGCAGGATGGACTATATTCTTCCTGCGATTGATACAGAGTATATCCTGTGTGAAGCACGGGAGGTACGACAGGGGATGCATGTGTCCCAGTATGAGGCACTGTTATATGATGATAAGGGACAGCTTGTGGATAAGGCATCCTTTTCCTTTTATATGATGCACCGGGCAGTTGCACCATCCAAACAAAAGAAGCAAGAATTATCCGGTAACGAATAAGATAATAGAAAGAGGTAGGAATACAGATGGAAATGAATCAGAAAACCATTCAGCAGATACAGCAGACGGTTCAGGAAATTACACATAACTATGATACAAATGAGGTTTTTATGGCAAAGGAAGGCAGACATCTTCCAAGCCGTCAGACCATTATACTGATGCTAAAGGAGCTGCGACGGATCATGTTTCCGGGCTATTTTGGGGATGAGAATCTGGCAACGTATGTGGAAGATTATTTTGTCGGATCGCATCTGAATCATGTTTATGAGACGCTGAAGCAGCAGATCGTGACCGCACTGGTATACAGAGATGCGGTACAGGAGGAACAGGCACAGGTAGAAGGACAGTCTGAAGGAAAAGGACTGACCCCTGAAGAGGCGGAGAATCAGGCAGAGGAGATCTGCCGTTACTTTATCAGCCGCCTGCCGCATATCCAGCAGATGCTTTTAAAAGATGTGCAGGCGGGCTTTGACGGAGATCCGGCAGCACAGAGCAAGGAGGATATTATCGCATCCTATCCGGGACTGTTTGCCATCTTTGTATATCGGATCGCACATGAACTGTATATCAAGCAGGTACCGTATATATCCCGGATCATGACCGAATATGCGCATAGCCGTACCGGTATCGATATTAATGCGGGAGCAACGATCGGCGAGTATTTCTTCATTGATCATGGAACCGGCGTAGTGATCGGAGAGACAACAACCATCGGTGATCATGTGAAGCTGTATCAGGGCGTGACACTGGGTGCGTTATCTACCCGTATGGGACAGCAGCTGGCCGGTGTGAAGCGGCATCCTACGATCGAAGATAATGTAACCATCTATTCCGGATCTACGATTCTGGGTGGTGACACGGTGATCGGAAAGGGAAGCGTCATCGGTGGTAATGCCTTTATCACAGATTCTATAGCGGCGGAAACAAAGGTTATCGTAAAGAATCCGGAGATGACCTATCGGAGTCATCATTAGGCGTCAGATTCCTTTGCAGACGCAGTCAGGGAGTTCAACTGGGACTGATAGAAGTCAGCCTGGTCCGGAACTCCCATTTTTTTATAGCATCGAATGAGCCCTTCGAGTGGGAGTCGTTCGTGGTAGGCCAGAGATAGTTCTGCTTCTGTTTCGTAGGCAGCATTGTAGTACCAGAGGGTTGCATCTGAGAATTCGCCGAGCTGTTCATAATATTCGCCCAGACAGGTGCAGACCTCCGAACTGCCGATTCCGTCTGCCAGATTTTTGAGGGCAGAGCCGAGGATGCGGTGAGCATCCTGCTCGATGACACCGCAACGAACCAGGACGCACTGAACGGCCTTTTGTTCCGCTTCCTTCAGTTCCCGTTCTTCCAAAGAATGAAAATAAGGATAGGCGGTGCGGAAGTCGTCTTCGGTACCGGAGATGAACAGTTCCTTGGCATACATGACATTCAACTTGGAAGACAGAGGCTGCCCAGACCGGATCAGCTTCTGGAGATTGGCAAAATCTCTGGCACTGTGATTGGCATGAGGCTTATGAATAATCGCGATATCACTGTCAAAAATCACCGGTTCCATGCGGAGGGTTTCATGGAGAGGATCCTGCCAGAGAAACGGACGAAGCCGGCGAACCAGCTTCGGACGATATTCCTTGTCGTAGTTGTAGGTGGTTCCGTATTCCAGCTGGTTCGTATAGTACATCTGTACGACATCGATCTCCGGCAGCAGCAGCTTCTTTAGATCCTGGATCTGCCGGATATTATCAGAGTCTATGATCTCATCTGCATCTGCGATATAGATATAGTCCATACTTGCCTTCGAAAAGGAAAAGTTTCTGGCGGCAGCAAAGTCATTGATCCATGGGAAGTCATAGATATGATCGGTATACCGGGCAGCGATTTCTTTTGTGCGATCCGTTGATCCGGTATCGACGATGATGATTTCGTCGGAAAAGGAACGGACACAGTCCAGACAGCGGGCCAGCAGAGCTTCTTCATTTTTTACAATCATACAGGTACTGATAGTTATCATAGGACACCTCCTGAGGATGGATATATTTTTTTAATCATATCACGATTGGAAGCGGCATGTACATATTTTGAACGAAAATACTTTGCGTACAGTGGAATATGAATCAAATATTTGTTAGAATAAAGGAAGGAAAGCAGAACAAAAAGGATAAAAGGAAAACGGAAAAAAGGAGAGAATGTTATGGATATGAATGCGAAAAAACTGGGCTTTGGTCTGATGCGTCTTCCGTCACTGGATCCGGAGGATCCGTCAAAGATCGATATCGAACAGATCTGTAAGATGGTAGACACCTTTCTGGAACGAGGATTTACCTACTTTGATACTGCATGGATGTACTGTGGGTTTAAAAGTGAGGAGGCGACCAAGCTGGCATTGGTTGATCGCCATCCAAGAGATCAGTATACACTGGCAACGAAGCTGCATGCCGGTTTTATAAAGACGAAGGAAGATCGGGATAAGATCTTTAACGAACAGCTGCGAAAAACAGGTGCCGGATACTTTGACTACTATCTGTTGCATGATGTCGGACAGGATCACTATAAGGTCTATAACGATCTGGACTGCTTTACATGGATTCAGGAGAAGAAGGCACAGGGGTTGATAAAGCATGCAGGCTTTTCTTTTCATGATAATGCAGAGCTTCTGGATCGGGTGTTGACCGAACATCCGGAGATGGAATTTGTACAACTCCAGATCAACTATCTGGACTGGGAGAGTGAAGGAATACAGTCACGAAAGTGCTATGAGGTGGCAGTGAAGCATAATAAGCCGGTGATCGTTATGGAACCGGTGAAGGGAGGCACTCTGGCAAAGGTGCCGGATGAGGTTCGACAGATGTTTGAACAGTACCACCCGGAGATGTCGATTCCGTCCTGGGCGATACGGTTTGCAGCCAGTTTAGATCAGGTATGTATGGTATTAAGCGGAATGAGCAATATGGAGCAGTTGTTAGATAATACAGACTATATGATGGATCTTCAGCCACTCAATGAAGAAGAACAGGCACTTATTCGACGTGCGGTGGATATGATTAATTCCAATATTGTAATCCCATGTACAGGCTGTTCCTACTGTACGGACGGCTGTCCGAAAAAGATCGCGATACCGAAGTACTTCTCCCTGTATAATGCAGATCTGCAAGAGGTAAAGGAAAAGGGCTGGACTCCACAGGGCGAATACTATGATCGACTGACACATACCTTTGGAAAGGCAAGTGACTGTGTGGCATGTGGACAGTGCGAGCGGGCATGTCCACAGCATCTTCCGATCATTCGGGATCTGAAGGATGTAGCGGCACATTTTGAAGGGAAGTAGGTTTATGAAGCTACTACTGGTAGAGGACAACAAGAGCATCCTGCTGGGACTGGAATATCTGATGAAGGATGAGGGATATGAGGCAGATGTGGCACATTCCTATGCAGAAGCGATGGAACGGTATAATACCGCAGTCTATGATTTGGTTCTGTTGGACATCAATCTTCCGGATGGAGATGGCTATGAGTTGTGCAGACAGATGAAACGGAGTCAGGATATTCCGGTGATCTTTCTGACCGCGAGAGAAGAGGAGGAGGATGTGGTACAGGGGTTTGAACTGGGAGCGGATGACTATATCCGGAAGCCGTTTCGCAATCGGGAGCTCATATCCAGAATCCAGAATGTACTGCGCCGGCATGGAAAGACCGGTTCGGTTCTGCAGTGCCAGTTTATAAAGCTGGATCTGCAGAGTGGAGAGGTATTCAGTCATGGAGAGCCGGTGAGCCTGACGCGGCTGGAGTATCGGATATTAAGCAGTATGATGAGTCATAAGGGAAAGCTGTTCACACGTGAGGAGATACTGGCAGGTGTCTGGGATAATATGGGAAACTTTGTAAATGATAATACATTGACTGTGACTATGAAGCGTTTGCGAGAGAAGATCGGAGATAAGAATGGAGAGATCATAAGAACGGTGCGTGGCATGGGATATCGAATCGAGAAGGAATAACAGATGAGTAAACGGAATCGGGATCTTCAAAGAACAATCGGGATCGTCATTCTCTGTATCCTGTTTGGACTGGTGGCATGGAATGTGAGTGCAGGACTACAGAGAATACAGATGTCGAAGATTTATTATGAAAGAATCGCCGGAGTGATGACACTGCTGGCGGAACAATATCCGGAGGTAGAGGAGTCCGAATGGATCCGGGTGCTGAATACGGACGGCGGACAGGAAACCGGGGAAGGAGAAGAGCTTCTCCGAAAATATGGTATCTTATCCGGGGATATGCCGGTTGCAGAAGCACAGTCACTTCAGATCCGGACACAGGTTATCGGGAATCTGATATGGATGCTGGCAGGAGCCGGGATTTTATGCAGTATCCTGCTTTACCAGAAGCGCAGAGACGATAAGATCAGAGAACTGACTGGCTATATCTGGCAAATCGAGCGGGGAATCTATCAGATTCCGTTCGAAGAAAATGAAGAGGAAGAACTGAGCAGTCTGAAGAACGAACTGTATAAGATCACAGTGATGCTCCGGGAGGCGGCCGAACGTTCCGGAAAACAAAAACGGGCACTGGCAGATTCTGTATCGGATATTTCACATCAGTTAAAGACACCGTTGACCTCCTGTCTGGTACTGCTTGACAATATGGCAGAAAGTGAACATATGAGTGAGGAAACCAGAGCAAGGTTTATTACAGAGATTACCAGCCAGCTGACGAATGTTAGCTGGCTGATTCAGGTGCTGTTAAAACTATCGCGGCTGGATGCGGGGGTAGTGGAACTGAAGGAGGAAGAGATTCGACTGGAGGAACTGCTGAAACAGACGATCGAGCGGGTTCGGCTATTGGCAGAGTGGAAGCAGATCACACTTCGGATGCAGGGAGATCTGCAGGCAAAGTTACTGGGAGATCCATACTGGTTATGTGAGGCATTGGTCAACCTGATTAAGAATGCGATCGAGCACAGTCCGGAGCAGGAAGAGATCCTGCTGTGCGTCGAAGAAAATCAGGTCTATACAGGGCTTTCGATACAGGATCATGGCTGTGGGATCACACCGGAGGATCAGAAGCATATCTTTGAACGATTCTATCGGAGTGCAACGGCAAAAGAAGATAGTGTCGGAATCGGACTGGCACTTGCAAAGGAAATTATACAAAGGGAGAACGGTACGATCACGGTAGAATCTGAACCGGGGAAGGGAACCACATTTCGAATTAAATTTTTGAAATGTCACTGAAATGTCATTTTGCTTTGTTACGGTAAAAGCAAATAGCAGGAAAGGACAGAGCAGATATGGAAATCGTACGAACCGAACAGGTAACAAAGGTATATGGAAAGGATGAAAGTCAGGTAATTGCAGTAAATGAGGTTTCATTTTCTGTGGAGCAGGGAGAGTTTGTGGCAATCGTCGGGAGCTCCGGAAGCGGAAAGTCAACACTTATGCATATGTTGGGAGGTGTGGAACGCCCGACATCCGGGAAGGTCTATATCGAGGGTGAGGATATCTATCAGTTGGGAGATGACCGACTGGCGATCTTTCGGCGGCGGCAGGTAGGACTGGTTTATCAGTTTTTCAATCTGGTGCCGGTACTGAATGTCGAAGAAAATATAACACTGCCGGTCGAACTGGATGGGAAAAAGCCGGATCAATCGTTTTTGAAGGAATTAACGGATACATTAGGACTGGAGAAACGCCTGAAGCATCTGCCGAATGAACTGTCAGGTGGACAGCAGCAGCGGGTAGCGATTGGTCGTGCCCTGATGAATCGGCCGGCGATCTTACTGGCGGATGAACCAACCGGAAATCTGGATTCCAAAGCCAGTGCAGAGATCATGGAGCTGTTAAAGCTATTTAATCGAAAGTATAAGCAAACCTTGATTATGATTACGCACGATCTGGAACTGGCAAAGCAGGCAGACCGGGTGTTGAATATGGAAGACGGACGCCTGTCTGAGATCCGGCAGTGGATACCGGATGGAACACAGGAAGGCAGGTGATTTGTATGAAGGCATTGGAGAAGATTACATTGCGGAATATACGGATGAATCGGAAGCGTACCTGGGTAACGATCATCGGTATTATGCTGGCAACCGCTCTGATCGTAGTGGTGGCAGATATGGCGGTCAGTTTTCGTGCCAGCATGATCGAGTATGAGAAAATAAATAGTGGTGATTATCACTATTGTTTCCATGCAGTAGAACCGGAGAATCTGAAGTATTTTCAGGAGAATCGGAATATCGACCGGATGGGACTGATCGCGGATATGGGATATACGCGGATAGAAGACGCTGGAAACAAAGAAAAACCGTATCTGTTCCTGAAGGCGATGGATGAACAGGCGATGGAAGTCGTAAACGTGACGGTGCTGGAGGGAAGACTGCCTGAAAACAGTCATGAGGTTATCTTGTCAGAAGGAATACGGAGGACCGGAAATACGCCCTATCAGATAGGGGATGTCCTGCATCTGGAGAATCAGGATCGATATAATGCAGAAGGACTGGAGCTAGATCAAAGCAGCAATTATGTGGAGGGAGAAACTCTGACAGACGGAGTATATGCAGGTGGAGACTATACCGTAGTCGGGATTATGAAACGGCTGATGCCGGAGCAGGAGGTAAGCGGGGCACCGGGATATACAGTGATAACGAGGATGGAAGATCCGAACGCTTACAGATCGGTTGATATATATGCAACCTATACAAAGACCGGGTTAAAGCACCGGGATGCGGTAACTGCCGGCCTGATGGGGATACCAGAGGATCTGTATCAGCGTTATCAGAGTGCCGAAAGTATGAGTGAGGAAGAGTGGAAAGCACTGGATCAGTGTATATCCTCCTATGTGGTATGTAATCAATGGCTGTTGAAATACGAACTGCTCCAGTTTTCGGAGGAGAATCTGCAGATGCTGTATGCGGTTGCCGGGGTAGCGATTGTAATCATCATTGTATCAAGCGTGTTCTGTATACGAAATAGCTTTGTGATTTCCCTGACAGAGAAAATGAAACTATATGGTATGCTGGCGTCGGTTGGTACGACAAGACGGCAGCGGAAGAAAGTCATCTATGGAGAAGCATTACTCTTAGGTCTGGTGGGAATTCCCATGGGAATTGCACTTGGCCTGCTGGCGGGCTGGATCGTGGTAAAGGGAACCGGCCATTTACTGGAACAGAGTTTAAATGTAGAGCTACGGTATGTGATTTCGCTTCCGGCACTTTTAATCAGTATTCTTCTGTCGGTTGTTACGATCCTGTTATCCGGAAGTCAGGCAGCCCACAAGGCGGCAAAGGTATCTCCGATACGGGCGATCAGAGGAAACGATACCGTCCGGTTGAGCAGAAAAGAAGTACGGATGCCGAAATGGCTGGAGAAGTGGTTTGGAATCGGTGGTAAGATCGCCTATAAGAATCTGCGCCGGGCAAGAAACCGATATCGGACAACTGTGATCTCCATCGTGGTAAGTGTTGCGGTGTTTGTAGGAATGTCGGGCTTTATAAGCATGGCTATGAGTGTGAGTAAGGCGTACTATAAGGAGAGTACATACCAGTTGGGAGTGTATGTATATAGTTCAGATCAGATACAGGAGCTGGATAAGATTGCAGATATAGAAGGTGTTGAGCAGGTTGTGATCGCAAGGTTTAGTTCCCTGTCGGTTCCGGCTGCGGAGATAAAATATAGTGACCGTTACCGGTCTGCGGAGGAGCCGATGGAGGAAGATCAATCGGAATCGTTGGTGGTTGCAGCGTTAGATCCGCAGTCTTTTCGGGATTATGTGAAACAGACGGGTGGTATGAGCGATGCCGGAGACCAGTCGGCGATTCTGGTGAATCAGGGAACGATGATTGTGCAACAGGATGGAAAGGAGAAGCAGGTGGTTGGTGATCTGTATGCCTACCGGGCCGGAGATGAAATCACCGGAACGCTCGGTGGCGATCAGTCGGTGACCTTTACGATTGCGAAGACAACGGATCAAAGACCGACAGGGCTGGAAACGATAAGAAACGGGCTTCTGATTATTAACAGTGATGCGATAGCTGCATATGAACCTGCCTTTCGAGATGCTGCCGATGCATATGTGGTATGTGAAGATCCGGATCAGGTAGAACAGGAGATTCAGGACCGGTTAAATCTGTTTTCGGAGATTATAAATAATAAAAAGGAAGAGTATGAGTCCTCCAAGGCACTGTATACCCTGATCGGTGTGTTCTTATATGGATTTATTATAGTGATTGCATTGATCGGAATAACAAATATATTTAATACAATTACTACGAATATGGAACTGCGTTCCAGAGAGTTTGCGACACTGAAGTCCGTTGGCATGACCCGGAAGGAATTCCAGAGGGTGATTTGGTTGGAAGGTATCTTCTACGGGCTGAAGTCCCTGTTGATCGGGCTGCCGCTGGGAATCGGACTTTCTGTTGTATTTCATGTGGCACTGGCAAGCGGTAGTTTGGAAACCCCGTATGAACTCCCGGTGGTTGGAATCCTGATCTCCGTAGCTGCCGTCTTTTTGCTGCTGTTTGGAATCATGCGATATTCGATGGGAAAGATAAATCAGAAGAATATCATTGAGACGATACAGAATGAAAATATATAAGGAAATATATAAAGAGAGTGTATAAAGCAAATAGTCGGAAATGTTAAAAACAGCCCCGGATTCCTCTGACATAATAATGTAGAGGAATCCGGGGCTGTTCTTACCGGAATGCAGAGGAAAGGTCAGGCCTCTAACGGCTGATGACGCGGGAAGAAGTCCTGCGTTTCATCCCAGAGGACGATCTTGCCGCTTTTTAATGAATCTTTCACACGGATGATTCTTTGGTTCGAAGAACCGCGGAAGCGAAGTCCTACCTCATGCTTTTCTTCTATAAACGGTCCGTCTACCAAAACATCAATATAAGACAGCAGCTCGGTTGTCTCCGGCCAGATCGGAACCATGTTTTTCAGAATCGCTTCATCAAACAGATATCCGGTATAGCACCAGATGCTCTTATCCGGATAACGTTCTTTTACGGCGCGTACCAGTGGAAGAAGTCCGAACTGGTTCGTGTGTTCAAACGGTTCACCACCAAGGAGGGTAAGCCCACGGATATAATCCGGCTTCATATACTCCAGAATGGTCTTGATCGTACCGGAAGAAAATAAGGTTCCGTAATTAAAATCCCAAGTTTCCTGATTGAAGCATCCCTTACAGTGGTGGGTGCATCCGCTGACGAACAGGGAAATGCGTACGCCCGGTCCGTTTGCGATGTCGTATTGTTTTATATCAGCATAATTCATAGTATCTCTCTCCCATTACAGATGAAGCACGCGGGCTTTGATTTCTTTTGTCTTACCTACATTCCAGAAGTTCTCACCCAGATAACCACAGGTTCTTCTGGTAACATTCATCTTGGAGTGATCCTTGTTGTGGCACTGTGGACATTCCCACTCATTATCATCATTGATTATGATCTCGCCGTCCCAGCCGCAGACATGACAGTAGTCAGACTTGGTATTGAACTCTGCATACTGGATATTGTCGTATATATAACGAACAACCTCGGACAGCGCTTCCAGATTGTTCCGCATGTTTGGAATCTCAACATAGGAGATCGCACCACCGGAAGAGATCTTCTGGAACTGACTCTCGAACTGGAACTTGCTGAAGGCATCGATCTTCTCACGAACATCAACATGATAAGAGTTTGTATAGTAGCCCTTATCGGTGATATCTTCGATTGTGCCAAAGCGTTCCTTATCAATCCGGGCAAAACGGTAACACAGAGATTCGGCAGGGGTTCCGTACAGACCAAAGCCGATACCGGTCTGCTCTTTCCAGCGGTCGGTTGCTTCCCGTAAATGATTCATGACACGGAGTGCGAAGTCCAGTCCTTCCGGATCGGTATGGCTGACACCCTTCATCAGCTTTGTTACCTCATAAAGACCAATATACCCTAAAGAAATAGTGGAATAGCCATTGTACAACAGCTTATCGATCTTTTCGCCCTTCTTCAGACGGGCAATCGCACCGTACTGCCAGTGAATCGGGCTGACATCCGAGGTGACACCTACCAGTGCATTATGACGGCACATCAGAGCCTCATAGCACAGCTCCAGACGCTCGTCTAACAGTTTCCAGAAGGTTTCCTCATTCTTCTTAGCCAGAATACCGATCTGAGGCAGATTCAGAGATACAACACCCTGATTGAATCGTCCCTCAAACTTATAATTTCCGTTTTCATCCTTCCAAGGAGACAGGAAACTGCGGCAGCCCATCGGACTGAATACATTCCCTTCATAGTTCTCGCGCATCATCTTGGCACTGATATAGTCCGGATACATCCGTTTTGCAGAGCAGCGAACGGCCATTTCGGTAATATAGTCATACTTTCCACCCTTTAGGCAGTTACACTCATCCAGTACATAGATCAGCTTCGGGAAGGCAGGTGTTACATAGACGCCCTTCTCATTCTTGATGCCTTCGATTCTCTGGCGGAGAATCTCTTCGATGATCTGTGCATTTTCTTCAATATATTCATCCTTCTCGTCCAGATAGAGGAACAGCGTCACAAACGGAGACTGACCGTTCGTAGTCATCAGGGTATTAATCTGATACTGAATCGTCTGGACGCCGGAACGAAGCTCATCATTGACCCGTTCCTTAACCATATCCTCGATGATGTCTGCAGACAGACGGTCACCAAACTGTTCTTCAAACCGATGCTTATACTTATTATAACTCTTACGCAGATACTTACCCAGATGACGGATATCAACAGACTGACCGCCATACTGGCTGCTGGCTACGGAAGATATGATCTGTGTCATTACGGTACAGGCTACCTGGAAGCTCTTCGGACTCTCAATCAGCTTTCCGTTCATAACAGTACCGTTATCTAACATATCACCGATATTGATCAGGCAGCAGTTGAAGATCGGCTGTAAAAAGTAGTCTGAATCATGGAAGTGTAAGACGCCCTCCTCATGTGCCTTAGAGATCTTCTCCGGCAGAAGGATACGCTTAGTCAGATCCTTTGATACCTCTCCGGCGATCAGATCCCGCTGAGTAGAAGCAACAGTTGCGTTTTTATTGGAATTCTCTTCCATAACGTCCTTATTGCTGTTTTTAATCAGACTCAGAATCGATTCATCTGTGGTATTTGCCTTACGAACCAGTTCTCTGGAATAACGGTAGATAATGTAGGTCTTTGCCAGAACAAACTTGCCGTCAGCCATTAACTTCTGCTCGATAATGTCCTGTATGTCTTCTACCAGCATACGGGTACGGTTCTTGCTTTCGATGTACTCGATAATGCTGTCTATGGTCTCTTCTGATACCTTCTCGGCAGCAGGCACCTCTGCATTTGCCTTTTGAATTGCGGTTACGATTTTGCTGCGGTCGTATGTAACCGCACGACCGTCACGCTTAATAACTTGCATAATTTGATTCCCCACCTTTTGTCTCATAGTGTATTTTTTTCAAAACCCTTCGAGAATTTATTATAGCACCGGGTATAGCATTTGTCTACTAGATATGGGATTTAAAATAAAAAACAACCACTAGATATAGTGGTTGATATGTAAAGATAAATGTAAAAGAAGTGAAAACGAAGGAAGATTTGTGTAAAATGGCAGATAATTCGCAAAAATATTCCGTTATTTGTTCAAAAAGAATACACGATTTTGATATATCATTTTTTGTGGGAATGTGTTATGGTAGATAATAGTTTTAACAAAGCAGATAATAACGATTATTATATGGAAGGAATGGAATATGAAGAAAAAGATAATAAGTGCATGTATGATACTGACGCTAACCGCCGGAATGCTGGCCGGCTGCAGCGGCGGAACGAAGATGAAGAACTATAAGGATTATATCACGCTGGGTGAATATAAGGGGATTGAGTATACGCCACAGTCTACAGAGGTAACAGATGAAGAGATGCAGGAGCAGGTAGACAGTGTCCTGCAGCAGATGGGTACCTCCGAGGAACTGACGGAGGGAACCGTAGAGGAAGGCGATACCATTAATCTGGATTATGTAGGCTATGCAAACGGAGAGGCCTTTGAAGGGGGGAATACCAATGGGCAGGGAGCCCAGTTGACGATCGGCTCTCATTCGTATATCGATGACTTTGAAGAACAGTTGATCGGTCATGAGGTAGGAGAAGAAGGAATCGAAGTAAATGTGACCTTTCCGGATGACTATAAAAATGCAGATGGAACATTGTCTGATCTGGCCGGACAGGATGCAACTTTTGTTTGTACGATCAATAGCATTATCCAGACCACCTATCCGGAGGAACTGACGGATGAACTGGTATCTGAAAATACAGACTATGATACCGTGAATGCGTTTATGGATGCATTACGGATGGACTATGAGAAGTATAAGCAGACACAGGCGGAGAAGCAGATGCAGCAGGATATCATCGTTCAGGTATTGGATAATGCAACGGTTGTAAAGTACCCGGAGGATGAGGTAAAGAGTGTTACAGAACAGACGATACAGGGTGCGAAGGACACGGCAGACTCTTATCAGATGGAATATACGGACTATCTGGCAAGACTGCAGGATGAAAACGGAGATCCATATACAGAGGAAACCTACGCAGCCGCAGCAGAGGAGTATGTTCGGGAACTGCTCAAGGAGAAGATGGTCATCTGTGAGATCGCACGGCAGGAAGGACTTTCTGTCACAAAGGCTGAGGTTCAGGCCTATGTCGAAGCAGAATGTGCAAATAATACCAGCCTGAATGCAGATACGATATATGATTCGTATTCGATGGAGGATCTGGCATATGCGGCACTGTACGATAAAGTGATGGCACTGCTGGTAGAAAATGCGGTAGCTAAATAGAAATTTATGGAAGAAGAAAAATCTCCCAAAGGGAAATAATTACAAAAAAAATGAAAAAGCTATTGCAATTTGAAAAAGTATGATGTATAATAGCGTCTGTTGGTGCTGATAAGACACTGACAGACATAAGCAGTTGTGGCGGAATTGGCATACGCGCATGATTCAGGTTCATGTCCACGCAAGTGGGTTCGGGTTCAAGTCCCGTCAACTGCACTAAATGTAAGAGCCAGAAATGTTGATTTTTCAATGTTTCTGGCTTTTTTCTTTGTTGAAGATTGAAAAGGTAGCAAAAAAGTAGCAGGCTACAATTGTTACCCTATAGTAGGCCTGCAGAATAGAAAACCTGACGGTTGACAGGGTAGAACGAGTGAGATATAATACTTGAATACGATTGGCTAGTTATGCCTATAGTGCGTAGAACGGCAGACAGATACGCAAAAATGTGTAGAAAGGATTATGTGCAATGGCTGAAAAAATGATTATCACATATGCTGGTCTGAAGGAGATGGAGGAAGAACTTCATCATCTGAAGGTTGTAACCAGAAAGGAAATCGCTCAGAAGATCAAGGAAGCAAGAGAGCAGGGAGACTTATCCGAGAATGCAGAGTATGATGCAGCGATGGATGAGCAGAGAGATATCGAAGCTCGAATCAAAGAACTGGAGAAGATGCTCAAGAATGTAGATGTGGTTGATGAAGACGAGATCGATCTACAGACGGTAAATGTAGGATGTACGGTTCGGGTATTAGATATGGAATTCAATGAAGAAGTTGAATATAAGCTGGTTGGTTCCAAGGAGGCAGATATCTTAAAGAACAAGATTTCGAATGAAGCCCCTATCGGAAGAGCATTGATCGGTGCCAAGGTTGGCGATGTGGTAGATGTAGAAGCTCCGGACGGAGTATTCCAGTACAAGGTATTAGACATTCAGCGATTAAACTAATAATAAATCGGAACGGGGACTGGCAGGTATGTCAATCCCGTTCTTTCTGTATAGGATAAGAAAGGAAGAAGAATTATGGCAGAGCAGAAGGGACAGAATCAGCCAAAGCAGCAGGATGTGAATCAGCTGTTAAAGGTACGTCGGGAGAAGCTTTCCGACCTGCAGGCAGCGGGAAAGGATCCATTTGTAATAACAAAGTATGATGTGACAAATCACAGTGCGGATGTAAAGGACATATATAATGCACATGAAGCAGAGCTTCTGGCAGGCAGACAGCTGCCGGATGTAGAAGGTCTGGAAGAAGAGCAGAAAAAGGAAGTGCTGAGCAATGATTATAACGAGCGAAGAGCCATCATGGATGCATCCCCGATCCATGTAAGCATTGCCGGACGTATGATGTTCAAGCGCGTAATGGGAAAGGCTTCCTTCTGCAATATTCAGGATCTGAAGGGCAATATTCAGGTATATGTAGCCAGAGATCAGATCGGAGAGGAATCCTATGCAGACTTCAAGAAGGCGGATATCGGTGATATCTATGGTGTAAAGGGATATGCATTCCGTACAAAGACCGGTGAGATTTCGATTCATGCAGAAGAGATGACCTTACTTTCAAAGTCTTTACAGATTCTGCCGGAGAAGTTCCACGGACTGACAGATACAGATATGAAGTATCGGCAGCGGTATGTGGATCTGATCATGAACCAGGAGAGTAAAGAAGTATTTATTAAGCGTTCGCAGATATTAAAGGAGATCCGGAGCTTTCTGGCAGGACGTGACTTCATGGAAGTGGAGACGCCGATGCTGGTATCCAATGCGGGTGGAGCTGCGGCCAGACCGTTCGAGACACATTACAATGCATTGGACGAGGATGTTAAGCTTCGTATTTCGTTGGAATTATATTTAAAGAGATTGATCGTAGGCGGTCTGGAGCGTGTATTTGAGATCGGACGCGTATTCCGGAATGAAGGTGTCGATACCCGTCACAATCCGGAGTTCACACTGATGGAGTTATATCAGGCATACACCGACTATGAGGGTATGATGGAACTGACAGAGTCCATGTTCCGTTATCTGGCAGAGAAGGTATGCGGCAGTACCAAGATCACATACAACGGAATCGAGATCGATTTTGGAAAACCGTTTGAACGGATGACGATGAATGATGCGATTAAGAAGTATGCGGGTATTGATTTCGATCAGGTACCGGATGATGAGGCGGCAAAGAAGCTGGCAGATGAGCATCATATCGAATATGAGGCACGGCATAAGAAGGGAGATATCATAAACCTGTTCTTTGAGGAGTACTGTGAGAAGGAACTGATTCAGCCAACCTTCATCATGGATCATCCGATCGAGATCTCCCCGCTGACGAAGAAGAAGCCGTCGGATCCGACGAAGGTAGAACGATTTGAGCTGTTCATTAATACATGGGAGATGTGTAATGCATATTCTGAGTTAAATGATCCGATCGATCAGAGAGAACGGTTTGCTGCGCAGGATGCAAATGCGGCTGCCGGAGACGATGAAGCAGAACATACAGATGAAGATTTCCTGAATGCATTGGAGATCGGTATGCCTCCGACAGGTGGTATCGGATACGGAATCGATCGTCTGGTTATGCTGTTGACAGATAGTGCAGCGATCCGGGACGTATTGCTCTTCCCGACAATGCGCAGCCTGAACCCAAATAAGAATAAAAAGGGAAATGCAAAACCGGAAACGGTTGAAACCATCGATTTCTCAAAGGTAAAGATTGAACCGTTATTTGAGGAAGTCGTTGATTTTGATACATTCAGCAAGTCAGACTTCCGTGCTGTAAAGGTAAAAGCGTGTGTTGCAGTACCAAAGTCAAAGAAGCTGTTACAGTTCACACTGGATGACGGAACCGGCACGGATCGCACGATCTTAAGTGGTATTCATAGCTTTTATGAACCGGAAGAACTGGTAGGAAAGACTCTTATTGCTATCACAAATCTTCCACCGAGAGCTATGATGGGCATTGACTCTTGCGGTATGCTCCTCAGTGCTATCCACGAAGAAGAAGGCGAAGAAAAGCTCCATCTTCTGATGGTTGATGACCACATTCCAGCAGGTGCAAAGCTCTATTAAGATGAGAAACTGAGCCTTGCGGCGGTGTGCGCTTGCGAACACCGACATAAGGCGAAAAACGCACGGAGACGCCAGTCGACGTGATGTAAAGATGTACCGTTTTACCAAATAGACGGGACGTACTTCATTTGATAAAAAACTAAAAAAACAGCGATTTACATCAAACTTACATCAATTGATGCAGAAATCGGTGCAAGCAAGAAAAAATCGCATAATTAGTGCAATGAGTGGGCAATTCCAATCGGAGTTGCCCATTTTTAAAACAAACAGAAATACAAATCGGAATTTGTCGGATTGGTAAATTCCTATTTTTAGAGCTAAGGAGGTTTTGAAAGCGTGGATATATATATAAGCGACTTACAGAAAATGAATTAGATACATTTATCCAAATGAGAATTAATCAGCTTCATGAAGAAGGTGCTACAGAAGAAATTGACTTGGTTCCTAATTTGGAGGATTACTATAATAGGCATATGGCAGATGGAACATTTGTCTCATGGATTGCAAAGGATGGGGATAAGATTATAGGAACAAGTGGAATGTCATTTGTTGAGAAACCACCATATTTTGGATGCCCTTCTGGAAGAATAGGTTTGCTTTCCAGTATGTTCACTAATCCAAATTACAGGAGAAAAGGTATAGCGAAGGAGTTACTTTCAAGAGTAGTAAGTGAAGCTAAGGAATATGGCTGTGGTACTGTTCAGATTACAGCATCAGATATGGGTGTTAAATTATATACTGATTTTGGGTTTAAGCATAATGGCAACTTTATGCATTATAAGTTATAGTATGAAATTCCGATTTTGAGGGGAAAGGCAGGAGAGTATATTGGGGAAAAAAATAAATAATTATATAGAATACCAAAAAAGGCTGAAAGAATTTTTTAGTGGTATTAAGGAAATGCCTTCTAGC
>UQBG01000016.1 GCA_900539185.1 uncultured Clostridium sp. | reverse complement strand
CTGACCACGAATGAAAGGTGCCGGTCAGTATCTTATTAGAATGGATATCCTGAAGTACCGCATCGCGGGAGCGGATCATAGGAAAATAGGTGTTCAGCTTATTGGAAAAGGAATTCGATATTTGATTGGACAAAGATAAACCTCCTCGTAGTGTATAAAACATATAGTGAATAGTCATTGGGTAATAATTTGTGATAGTTTCTTGAATCTGCAGAATTCAATATTAAAGAAAATTAATATCTTTATAGAATACAATACATCACCAAAGCATATATGTCAAATAAAAATAAATATATTTACACCAAAAGAAGTTAGGAGGTGTTGTAAATGGTAATATATATAAGTATTTAGAAAGCCACCTGCAATGCAGGTGGCACAGACTGTAATGTAAACAAAGATAGTATGTGTAATTTAGGATGAGGCTGATTCAGGTGCAGTAAGTGGGAGTAAGGTTGGGTTCAGATTTGTCAGATTGCTCTGTTTAGCTTGACGCAGCAGAAACTTATAACGAACCTGTACTGCGTTTAGTTCATAGATATAGCAGTCAATCAGATCCGGATCTGTCATATTTTCCAGATTCAGGAGGGTATCTGCATGAGCACGCTTGGTACGTTCAATCTCCTGCAGAAGTTCTTGACGTTTCTTTTCCTCCTGTAGCTTTTGACATTTCTTTTTTGTCATGATATTCCACCACCCTTTTCTACAGTATAAACAAAAAATGTATATATATTCCAGAGAACAAAAATTTTTGTAAAGGCGTGATCTGCTATTTAATATAGAAGAAAACACAAAGATAAAAATGTACAAAAATATTTGCGATTTGTATTTACAAATGTAAAATAATATTATATACTAATAAAACAGTAAAGAAAATTTTGAAGGGGAGGCGTAGGGTGATGAAAGAAGGATGATAAAAGGAATTTTATTGATTGTAGTTATTCTTGCAGTGTTGTTTGACCTGAGAACATATCGGATTCCGAATCGTTTGCTTCTGTGCGGATTGATAGCAACAGAGGTGTCCACACTGATAGCGGGTGGATGGAGACAATTGGGAATATCGGTTTTGGGAATTGTACTTCCGATTCTTCTTTTGTTTTTATTATATCAGCTACGGGTATTAGGAGCAGGAGATATTAAGCTGTTTGCTGTTATAGGTGGGGGCATAGGGCCTGGTGTGTGGAAGGTGATTCTGTATTCATTTATAGTCGGAGGCGTTCTGGCATTGATACAAATGGTGTACCACCATAATTTGGTGAGTCGTATACATTACTTCTGGCAGTATATTCAAGGATTCTTCTATCGTGGACAGATCGTTCCATATTTCAGTGGATTTGAGAAAGGTGAAAGAAGGAATGTACTTCATTTTAGTATACCGATATTGATTGGATATATATTCTGGATATTGAAAGGATGGGTATGACATGACGGGTGTAAGAATATTGCTGTGTGACAAAGAAGAAGCATTTTCTGTGACACTCATGAACTTTATAAATCGCAGCGGACAGCTTCCCGGATTTGTTATGGCATTTACACAGAGACAGGAAGCAGAAGAATATCTGGCGGAACATGGGGCAGAGCTGCTGATGATAGGAAAGGGCATGATTGACGCAAACTGGGAGCAGTATCCGATACCAAGGATCTGGATGACAGAAGATGGAAACAATCCCGGGATTCGAGATACGGATGCGTGTATTCCAAGGTGTTCGCCGGTGTCTGACTATATTCAGACGGTGCATCGGGTACTGAGTAAAGGTGCATCTTGTATTTGTATGGCTGGTGGGTGTAAATGCAAGGCTGTATTTGCCCCATATGGAAGATGCGGAAAGACGATGCTGGCACAGGCAATATGCCGGGAAGCTGTGGAAGAGGATACGGGTCGGAAGCAAAGCTGTATTTATTTGGGCTGGGAAGAATATGGAGAGGACCCGACCGGAGCCGGAATGGAGGAACTGCTGTATAGTATAAAACTAAGACGTGAAAATCTGTCCATGCGGTTGAAGAGTCTGGCAGATGCTGAACGGGGATATGATTATTTATCAGGTGCAGGAGATTATCTGGAACTGCGGGAGCTGAGTCGGGAAGATGTGAGTTGGTTTCTGAATCAGATCCGAAAGGAAGGTTATTATGATCAGATAGTCATAGATATTGGAAGTGGAAGTCTGGCAGATCTGAAGATTTTGATGGAGTTTGATACCATTTATTTTCCATATATGGAGGAACGGTGGTTTCAAAGCCGGTTACAGTCTTTTCGACTTCGAATGGAACGACTGGGAATATGGAAAGACTTGCAGGGAATCTGTTATCTGGTACCCATGAAGATAAGTGCAGGTGGGCAGGAATGGACACAACTGGAGGAGCGGAGGATCAATGGAGAACTGAAACGGCTATGTGAGATGGAGGCTGGTTGAATGCATCAAAAACGGCAGATATGGCAGGAAATAGAGATGGCTGTTCAGGAAGCGTGCAGTGGACAGCCGGATATGCAGGAGGTCGAGATACGGGAAATTATTGATCAGGTGATCCTGGAATATTCGCAACAGGAATATATTCCCCTAAAGAAAAAGCTGCAAATCAGTGAGCAGGTATATGACGCCATAAGAGGGTATGACTGTCTGGAAGAACTATTAAGGCAAAAAGATATTACAGAGATTATGCTGAATGGATATGATTCCATTTTTATAGAACGACAAGGGGTTCTGGAAAGCTGGGAAGGTGGATTTTCCTCAAAAGAGCGATACATGGATGTAATTCAGCAGATCGTAGCATCTTGTAACCGCATTGTGAACGAGAGCACGCCGATTGTGGATGCACGCTTGGAGGATGGTTCCAGAGTAAATGTTGTATTGCCGCCGGTCGCTTTGGATGGAGCGGTTATGACAATACGGCGATTTCCGGATGTTACCTATACGATGAAGGATTTGGTAAGGAAAGAGATGTTATCGGATGAAGTGGCAGATATATTGAAGGTGTTGGTAAAGAGCAAGTATAACATACTGATATCCGGTGGAACCGGATCAGGAAAGACCACATTTCTGAATGCTTTGACAAACTTTATTCCGGTGACAGAGCGACTGATCACGATTGAGGATTCTGCCGAACTGCAGATACAACAGATACCGAATCTGGTACGAATGGAGGTGAGAAATGCCAATATTGAAGGACGAAATGCAATCGGAATGAAAGATTTGATTCGCAGTTCGCTACGGATGCGGCCGGATCGAATTATTGTGGGAGAGGTGCGGGGAGAAGAAGCCGTTGATATGTTACAGGCAATGAACACCGGACACAGTGGCTCGCTGACGACCGGACATGCGAATTCCGCCAGGGATATGTTATATCGTCTGGAGACAATGGTACTTATGGGAATGGATATTCCGTTGTTAGCGATTCGCCAGCAGATTGCATCGGCAATTGAAATTATTGTGCATATAGGAAGAGTGCCGGGGGGAAAACGGAGAGTGCTGGAGTTAGCGGAGATTACGGGGATGGAACAAGGAGAGATCAAACTGCATACCTTGTACCGTTATCAGAAAGGGACGAAAATACAGGAATCGGATCCGGAGATTCCGGAACAAAAGTTGAGACAGGAAACTGTGTGTTGGAAACGGATAGAAGGGATACAGCATGATGAAAAAATGGAAACGGCAGGATATATGGAAGCATATCGGCAGATACAGGAAACCGGAATATGGGATAGTACTGATAGGGATGGCGGTTAGCTGTATGGGAATTGGGTATTTGTTTTATGATTCCTGGATAGCGGGAGTTGTATTAAGTCCGTCAATCGGATTTTTTCTTCATTGGTATGAAGGGTGGAGAATCAAGCAGCAAAAAAAGTGCTACCTGATTGCATTTAAGGAGTTGCTATACGCACTGGCATCAAATTTGCGTGTAGGCTATTCCGTCGAAAATGCATGGAGGCGAATGCGAAAGGATCTGCAGTTGCTATACCTGGAAGATGAAGCCCTGATGAAAGATATCAGGGAGGTGGAAGAAAGTCTGGAACTCCACATTCCGATAGAAGTGGCGGTAGAGCGAATGAGCAAGAAACAGGAACTGGAAGAGGTTCAGAGCTTTTCGGAGGTCCTGAGTACGGCAAGACAAAGCGGAGGAAATCTGGTTCATATGATGGATAAAACAGCAGAGGTAATTGCGGAGAAGATAGAAGTCGAGCAGGAAATACAGACCATACTGTCAGGAAAGAAGCTGGAGCAGAAGATTATGTGTGGAATGCCGGTTTTGATGCTGTTATACCTTAGGGTGACCAATCCGATTTATCTGGAGCCGTTGTATCATAATGGACTGGGAATCATACTTATGACGGGCTGCCTGATAGGAACGCTTCTGGCTGCGTATTGGGGCAATCGTTTGGTTGGAATCGAGGTGTAGGATGAAGAAGATAGTTGAAAAAATATATCGATGGTTAAAGGATAGGGGGCTGCTTCGCCCAGACCGTATGAGGAGACAGATGAAGCAATTAAATTATAGAAGTACGGCTCAACTGGAGGAAGCAATCGATGCCTGTTATATCCGAAGAATACGAATGGTATGTGTCGTCGGACTGGTAACGCTTTTGTTGTCCTTGATTGCTGTTTGGATGGATTGCGCAGATGAAAAAGGTCTGGTGATCGAACGAAATGGATATGGGGAAGAGATCGGGCAGTATGATCTTGTTTATAAGGGAGAAGGTGGCGAAACAGAAGTGTTTGATGTCGAAGTTGCATCTGTACAATATTCTCCCGAAGAGCGGGAACAGGCATTTCAAGAGTCTTTTTCCTATCTGGAATCCAATATGCTCGGAGACAATCCGTCGATGCTGGAGATCAGAGAGAAGCTGGAACTTAAGAAAACCGTACCACGGGAGGGGATTACCGTTTCCTGGAGTAGTGACAATTATGAGCTTATAGATAGTAAGGGGATCGTTCATAACGAAGAAATTTCGGACAAACAAAAGGTATGTCTGGAACTGAAACTACAATATGAAGACTACGAGGAATGCAGATCCTATGAGCTATGGGTGGTACCCAGACTATATACGGAGGAAGAGCAACAGCTACGAAGTGTACAAAGAGCGGTTGAGGAGCGGTTAAAGGAGAATCCGTATGAGCGGGAGGTGGTGATACCGGATCGGGTGACAGGAGGGCAGATACAGGAGACAGGCCATAGAATGCCGGTATGTGTGATACTTCTGATCGTGGGAGGAAGTACATGCGGATTGCTTTGGATGCGCCCGAAAGAGGTGCTTGGGAAACAGGTGAAGAAACGAAAACAGACATTGTTAAGAGAGTATCCGAATCTGGTGAATCAGCTTTTATTGTATATAGGAGCCGGGACTACGATAAAGGGGGCTTTTGAACGGATGCTGCGCAGGTATGAACAGAAAGGGGAAACAACCGGATGCCTGTATCAGGAGCTAAAGTATATGTGGAATGAGATGAAGCTTGGATGCTCACAGGAGCAGGCATATATAAATATGGGAAGACGTATTGGCCTGCTTCCGTATATGAAGTTTACGACACTGCTGGTACAGCAGATACAGAAGGGATCCGGAGGGATTACATTGCTACTGGAGCAGGAGGAGCATATGGCATTTGAGCAGAGAAAGCAACAGGCCAGAAAAAGCGGAGAGGAGGTAGGAACCAGACTATTATTCCCAATGATACTGCTTATGATAATATCTATGATTATTGTGGCAGGGCCGGCAGTGATGAATTTTAATATTTAAAACCAAAAGGAGGATATAACAATGGAAATGATGAAAGAGTTTTTAGTAGGAGAACATTCTGAAGATGGAATGGGTGTGGTAGAGGTGCTGCTTATCATAGTGGTACTGATTGCGATGGTAATTATTTTTCAGGATCAGATCACACAATTGGTAAATAAGATCTGGAAGTCTATTAATCGGGATGCCGGTACCGTTTACCGGTAAAGACGGGGAGGCATATATGAAGAACAGGAATCGAGGAGAGCTATCAGTCTATTTATGTGCTATGACAGGGGTACTGCTCTTACTGCTGGTAACGATCATACAAGGTGTTCGGATCTGGGAAAGTAAGGCAAGGGGAGCCCAAGCCATGTCAGGTGCGGTATACAGTCTAAAGGGAGATTATCAGCCGGAATTATTTCGACGATATCATATCTTTGCGATTGATGCGACTTATTATGGAAGAGGAGAAGGAACTATGGAGGCAAGGGCAGAGGAGTATCTGGATACGAACCTAAAATCCTCTGCCGGTCTATATACATATGAGATTACAAATGTTGAAATTCATAATAAAAAATATTTTATGGATGACGATCTGGCGGGTTTTTATACGCAGATGAAAGAGGATATGCGACTTCGATTTCCTGTGATAACGGCACAAACGGTATTAGGAAGTTATATGCAGGAAGAACAGGATGCGGAAGTATCCGATGAGCATATTAGCTGGCAGCAGGCAGGAGAAACATCGGATACTACGGAAATTCCGGAAGTGTTATCTGAGCAGGAACTACAGGACATGGGCTTAGACAAGATTATACGGGAACAGGGAATGGAACCGGAGGATGGAGTGACGCTAGAGGACCTGAAGAGGTTGAAACTGGCGGAACAAGGCTGGTTAAAGGATCCCCGACAGGTGTTGGAAACAATGGGATCAAACGCTGATATCCTTCAGATTGTAATACCGGAGAATGTAAACGAGGTATCGAAGGAGGCGGTTGTTACAGGAAAGCTTCCATCCGGGGGACAGGCGTCCCATCTGGAGAATATTTGGAAGATGGAGCATTTGAGCGATGTGACCGATATGAAAAACTGGATTCAGGGAGATTTCGGTCGAATCCCTCATATCGAGGTAACAGAAAGCCGGGAGCTATATGGCGTAGGATATGCACTCGATTGCTTTCAACACGCAGAGTTGAAAACGATGGAAGAGGTGCAGGAAACGGGTACAGCCGTGCCGATCGAAGAGGAAGCGCAAGGGGCTGAGGAGAATCATGTTCTGACATGTGAATTGGAATATTTGATTGCCGGAGAGAATTCGGACTATAAGAATTTAGAAACAATAGCAGAACAGTTATGTATGATTCGAATGGTTCCGAATGCGGCATATGCATTTTCGGATGAGACCATGAAGAAGGAAGCTCTGGCAGCGGCAGTCCTGATTTTGACACCGCTGGGTGTACCGGAACTGGCAGAACCGGCATCTTATGTACTTTTGGGATGCTGGGCATATGGAGAAAGTCTTCTGGATGTCAGAAGGCTGCTCCATGGGGAGTCTGTACCGCTGTTTAAGGATGAGACAAGCTGGCGACTGTCCCTGAATGGTTTGTCCGAGCTGGCAGATGCCGATTATAAGGAGGATGGAAAGGCTGGAGAGCAGGGGCTTTGTTACGAGAATTATTTGGCAGTGTTACTGCTGACGCAGACGGATTCGGATATAAAGTATTACCGTATGCTGGATGTGATGCAGTTAAATATACAGGAAACAGAGCCGAACTTTCAGATCAGTCACTGTATCTATGAGTTTCAAATACAGGCAGAGATCCGGGAAGGACGAAAAAGCTGGTATCTGAAGGAAACGGGTTCTTATATAAAAACAGCGGACGACAGATGATGTATGAAGGAAAGAGATAAACAAGGAAGGGGGTGCTCTGAAATGCACACTGTTTTGTATGGTTTATTAACCGATTCGGGTCGGTATGGTCACTTATCTTTAATAACAAAAAATAAACATTTCGCCCTGGAAAACACGACTCCAACTACAAAAACAGATCAGATAAACAGACAGGCAGAACCGGCGGTGATAAACTCCCCCCTTACAGTACAGTGTGCAGTTCAGAACACCCCATGTCGTAGAAATGTGAATCGGGGATCTGCTACAGTGGAAGCGGTCTGTATTCTGCCGATGTTTCTGATTGCTTTTTGGATATTATACTCGATGTGTCAGATATTTATTGTTGATAATCTGGTCTATCAGGCAGTGATGAATACAGCGGAGGAACTGGCGGAATATGCATATCTGGTAGAGGAAGATTCTATGATACTGGATACGGTGGCAGCAAACGGGATGCTTCAGGAGTATTTGCCATCGGATAAACGTTTGGAGCGATATGTAAAGGGTGGGAAAGCAGGACTGTTGATTTTGTATCCGGTAAAGATGGATGCAGAGGGATTTTTTACTGTGAGATTGAATTACAGGCTGGAAATTCCGGCTCCCTTTTTCAAAAATCTGGGAATGCCGATTCAGATACAGGTACGCCAAAAGGCGTATACAGGATATCAGAAACCGAACGAAGAGGATAACGAAGGGGCGTATGTTTATCTGGCAGAAAACGGAACGGTATATCATTTGACCAGAGACTGCAGCCATCTGAATCTGACCATTCGTCCGGTGGGTGCAGATAGATGCAGGGAACAGTATGCAGAACTGACCCCCTGCGAGTACTGCGGAGATGAGGCGGCGGATGTTTATTATATTACGGATACCGGAGAACGATATCACACGTCTATGGAGTGTGGTGGACTAAAGCGAACGGTGCGACGTGTGCCGCTTTCAGATGCACAGGGGTATGCACCCTGTTCCCGATGTGGAAAAGAATAGCGATAGTGACAGGAGCCGGAGGTAAACCACAGAAGAGGATGAGAGGAGGATCCATAGTGTGAGTAAGCGAGAAAACAGACTCAAAAGAATATATAAGGAGAAAAGTCGAAGAAATGAGAAAAGGAATCGAGGAAGTGCAGCACTGGAAATTACATTGCTGATGCCGATGGTTCTCATGATTTTAATCTTGATTCTGACCATGCTTATAAGTGCATTACAGCAGGCACAGGTGCATGGAGAACTTATGATTTATTATGCGGATGTAGAAGCACTTGGAAAAAAGACCGGGATGGAGATCTATGAAGAAGAAACGGAACTGCAGTTGATAAAGGGATATGAGTTACATTCCGTTCAGCAACAGGTTGTGCGGTATTCGGAAACGCAGGATCGCTTAAGGAGGTGGCAGGTGTTTGAAGAACTGTTTGAAGAATGAAGGGTTCCATCAGTACTGTTTGATTCAGGTCCGGGAGCAGGATCTGGACGGATATATGATAACTATGCTGGCACAGTATCGGGGAGATACACTGCTTCCGATGAAACTGCAGTGCCGGGATGAAGAACGATGCCTGGCATATGAGATAAGTGGTATGGAATCTGTAGAACAGATGGTTTCAATCGGTGATATGAAAGGTAGAAGTATATGGAAACTGTTCGAAGCGGTGTGGAAATGTTGTGATGAGGTGGAAGAGTATTTGCTTCCCATGGAAGGAATCCGATTGAAACCGGAGCAGATTTATTACGATTCCGTTCGACAGCAGTTTTTCTTTTGCTATTCGCTGGAGCAAACGGAAGACTTTATGGAAAAGGTGCGGACATTAGCAGAATTTTGTATGAAGCATACGGATCATGAAGATTCAGAGGCAGTATTTTTTATTTATGGTTTATATCGAATTTTGCAGGAGGATAGTGTTGATAGAAGCAGGCTGCGGCACTATATGGAGGAATCCGGGCTGAGGACAGTAGCGAAGACTGTACAAAGGGATTCTGCAATGCAGTCGGAAGAAGGATGGAAAAGTGCATGTGAAGAGAGAAAAGAAGAAACGGGGAACGGAGAAAACCGGCGGAAGAAGCAGGAGAGTATAGGAACTGAACAGATACACACACAGGGATATAGCAGGATATCCCGGGTATATGCCGGTGGAGCAGTATTAGCAGTGGGAGCTGCTTTGGTGGAAGGAATACGATATCTCTGTTTTACATACCGGGAACTTGAATTAAAGATGTGTATTATTCTGGTGATTGTTGGAATATTTTTAATATACAGTTTTGTGCGAAGCCATAAGAGTGAAGTGTGGTGGGGAGACAAGAGGAAAAAAGAGGAAGAAGGAAAAGTAAGAAGGAAAGAATTTTCGGAAAAGAAGGATGAACCGGAACTGACCGCTGAGGACAGTATAGAAATCAGCGCAGAGATCAACGCGGAAACCACAGTATTAAGTGTTGTATCTTCATCTGCAGGACTATGCTGGCAGTTAAAGGGTCAGAAAGAAACGGTGCCGGACATAAGTCTTTCTCATCTGCCCGGCGTGATCGGAAGGCGGGCAGAGGATGTGGACTATCCGGTTATGGATGCAGGTGTCAGTCGGAGACACCTGATGTTGTTTCGTAACGAAGATCGGATCTATGCAGAGGATCTGGGTTCGACGAACGGAACTTATGTAAATGAGATCCGTATAAAGCCGGGAGAACCGTTCCTGTTGCAGGAGGGAGATTTACTTAAAATCGGGTCAAATCAATATCAGTTTCGCAAAGGGCTTTAATGTTGCTTTTATCAGACCTTTCCGCTATAATATTATCAGTATAAGACTCGTTATGAGTTGTCTGCGCATATGGATAGAATGGGCAGATATATGGATGGCTGGAGAAAAGATAAGAGGAGATACACAGTGAAGATTAACATTTATTATGGCGGTCGAGGGCTGATTGAAGATCCGACTCTGTATGTGATTGGAAAACTGACAGAGGTACTGGAGGAACTTCGGGTAGATGTACGAAGATATAACCTGTATGAGGAAAAAAATGCAATCGCAACACTGCCGGCTACTTTAAAGGAGGCAGATGGTGTTATTCTGGCGGTTTCACTGGAGTGGTTTGGAATCGGCGGTTATATGCAGCAATTCCTGGATATGTGTTGGTTGTATGGAGATAAAGAAAAGATAAAGAGCATCTATATGCTTCCGGTTGTAATGTCTACGACTTATGGAGAGCGGGATGCCGAGCTGACATTGACTAAAGCGTGGGAAACGCTTGGTGGTATGTCATTGAACGGACTGGTCGCATATGTGGAGAATCACACTGATTTTGAGACATCTCCCGTATATCGGCGGATTATTGAGAAGCGGGCAGAGGATCTGTATCGTGCAGTGAATCAGTCGGCGGCTATTCTGCCAAACAGTAGTGTAGCGGTAAAGGATAATGTTTCAAGAACAAAGACCATTGATCTGACACCACAGGAAAGTGAGCAGCTATCAAAGTTTGTATCCGATGATACGTATGTTAAGAAACAGAAAAAAGATATTGAAGAATTGTCAGCCATGTTTAAGAGCATGTTAGGTGACACGGAGGAGACAGAGAAGGAAGGGGAGTTTATCCGGGAGTTTCGGACGAACTTCTATCCGTTGGAAGGCTTCAGTGCAAAGTATGTGATTATGATACCGGATCGTGAAGCAACACTGTCGATCGAAGTAACACCAAAGAGTGTAAAGTGCTGGTACAGTGATGATGAAGAGGCCGATGTGGTAATGAAGGCGGAGACAAAGGTGCTAAAGGCGATTTTATCCGGAAAGAATACTTTTCAGAGGGCATTTATGGCAGGAGAAATCACTGCGAAAGGAAACTTTAAGACCTTAAGAACACTGGATCAGGTATTTCGGTTTCAGTACTAGACATTCGGAATGAGAAGAAGACAAAGTAGGAAGTGAAAACATGTCATACATGGCACTATACCGGAAGTGGCGTCCGGATACATTTGAAGAAGTAAAGGGACAGGAGCATATCGTAACGACATTGAAGAATCAGTTAACCCACGATCGTATCGGGCATGCATATCTGTTTTGCGGAACACGGGGAACAGGAAAGACGACGGTTGCAAAGCTGTTTGCAAAGGCAGTAAATTGTGAACACCCGGTAGATGGAAGTCCCTGTGGACAGTGTGCGAGCTGCAGATCCATCACAGAGGGAAGCTCTATGAATGTGATCGAGATTGATGCGGCATCGAACAATGGCGTTGATAATATTCGTGAAATACGGGATGAGGTGCAGTATTCTCCGACGGAAGGAAAGTATAAGGTATATATTATAGATGAGGTTCATATGCTATCCGGTGGAGCATTTAATGCTTTACTAAAGACATTGGAGGAACCGCCGTCATATGTGATATTTATATTGGCGACGACAGAGGCACATAAGATTCCCATCACAGTGCTATCCCGGTGTCAGCGGTATGATTTCCGAAGAATATCGATCGATACGATCTCCGGACGGTTGTCAGATCTTATGGAACGAGAGAATCAACCGGTTGAGAAGAAGGCAATCGATTATATTGCGAAAGTAGCAGATGGATCCATGCGAGATGCATTAAGTCTGTTGGATCAATGTATCGCCTTCTATCTTGGGGAGACACTTACCTATGAGAAGTGTCTGGAGGTACTGGGAGCCGTAGATACAGAGGTGTTTATTCGCCTGTTGGAGACAGTGGAAGCCAAGGATGTAACAAAGGCAGTTGATATTATAGATGAAATTATCTGGCAGGGCAGAGAGTTGGGGCAGTTTATTACGGATTTTACATGGTTCATGCGGAATCTGTTGCTGCTTAAGACTTCGGAGGATAGTATGTCCAGACTGGATTTCTCCAGAGAGACGCTGGAGACGATGAAGCGGACGGCAGATCAGATATCTCTGGAGGCTTTGATGCGGTATATTCGAATCTTTTCAGAATTGTCCGGAAAGATTAAATATGCAACACAGAAACGGGTAGTTCTGGAATTGGCAGTTATTAAGCTGTGTATACCGGAGATGGAACGAAATTATGATTCTATACTGCAACGCCTGTCGGAGCTGTCTGATAAGGTGGATCACTGTATGGAAGAATCTGCACAACCGGTAGTTCGGTATGTAGAGGCACCTGCTACGGTACCGCAGAAGGAAGCATCCCTGGAGGAATTAAAGAAGGAGCTGCCGGCGGCAACGGTGCAGGAGCTGCAGGAGATTGCGAAACGGAAGGAAGAGGTCTTTGGACTTTTAGAACCGGCAGTGGCGAATCTGCTTCGGATGTCAGACATGCGGATCAATAAAGAGAATAAGAGCATTGTTGTTATGCTTGACGAGACGAATCAGGGACTTCTGGGAAACGAAGAAGACCGTACTACGATAGAAGAAGCGTTTGAAAATGTGCTGGAACGGCAGGTACATGTGGAGTATCGCAGACATTCGGCGAGCGGAAACGGGCAGACAGATCTGGTTCGAATGGATATATTTAAGGAATTGAATATTCCTGTGGAATATGATGATAATTAGGAGGATAGAAAGATGGCAAAGCGTGGTGGTTATCCTGGAGGAATGATGCCGGGAAATATGAACAATCTCATGAAGCAGGCACAGAAGATGCAGAAGCAGATGGAGGAAGCAACAAAGGAACTGGAAGAAAAAACCTATGAGGCAACTGCCGGTGGCGGGGTTGTAAAGGTAGTAGTCAGTGGAAAGAAAGAGATTGTATCCATTGAACTGGATGAAGAAGTTGTGGATAAGGATGACATTGAGATGCTTCAGGATCTGATTATGGCAGCAGCCAATGAGGCGTTGCGGGCACAGGAAGAGGATTCAAACAAGCAGATGTCGAAGATTACCGGTAATATGGGAGGAATGGGAGGATTTCCGTTCTAATTATGAATTACTATGGTACAGAGATCAGCAATCTAATAGAACAATTGTCCAGACTGCCGGGTATTGGCGGGAAGTCTGCACAACGTCTGGCATTTCATATTATTGATATGCCGGTAGAACAGGTAGAGAAGCTGGCGGATACACTGCTTACAGCCAGGAAAAATGTAAAGTACTGTAAGAGATGTTATACGTTGACAGATAAAGAAGTATGTCCGATCTGTAGTTCGGAAAAACGGGATCACAAGACGATTATGGTGGTAGAGGATACGCGTGATCTGGCAGCCTACGAACGAACCGGAAGATTTCAGGGTGTATATCATGTATTACATGGAGCATTAGATCCGGCTATGGGAAAAGGACCGGAGGATATCCGGTTGAAGGAACTTTTGCAGCGTCTTCAGACAGAGGATGTAGAAGAGTTGATTATAGCTACGAATTCGGATGTTCCGGGTGAAGCGACAGCTATGTATATCAGCAGATTGGTAAAACCGTCCGGTATTAAGGTCAGCCGGATCGCAAGTGGTGTTCCGATCGGCGGAGAACTGGAATGTATAGATGAGGTAACATTGCTCCGTGCTCTGGAGGGCAGAGTGTACTTATAAACTATAGGAAAGAGAAGGTGGATACTATGAAGAGAATCGGTATGTTAACCAGTGGTGGTGATTGTCAGGCATTGAATGCAACCATGCGAGGGGTTGTAAAGGGTCTATATGGTTCCTTTAATGATGTGGAAATCTATGGATTTCTGGAAGGCTATAAGGGTCTGATGTATGGAAACTATAAGCAGTTAAAGGCGGATGATTTCTCAGGCATCTTAACAAAGGGCGGAACGATTCTGGGCAGTTCCAGACAGCCATTTAAGCTGATGAGAGAGCCGGATGCAAACGGTATGGACAAGGTAAAGGCAATGAAGGATACCTATAAGAAGTTGAAGCTGGACTGTCTGGTTGTATTAGGTGGAAATGGATCTCAGAAGACTGCCAATTTGTTGAGTGAAGAGGGATTAAATGTAGTTGGTCTGCCAAAGACAATCGATAATGATCTTTGGGGAACCGATATGACATTCGGATTTCAGAGTGCGGTTGACATTGCAACAATGGCAATCGACTGTATTCATACTACCGCTGCCTCTCATGGACGGGTATTTATCGTAGAGATTATGGGACATAAGGTCGGTTGGATTACGCTGCATGCGGGTATCGCCGGTGGTGCAGATATTATTCTGATTCCAGAGATCCCTTATGATATTAAGAGCGTATGTAAGGCATTGGATAAGCGTGCACAGCAGGGGAAGCGGTTCTCGATTCTGGCGGTTGCTGAAGGTGCAATATCAAAAGAAGTAGCTGCACTGCCGAAGAAGGAGCGGAAGGCACTTCTGGCAAATCCAAAGCATCCTTCAGTCGCATATGAACTGGCAGAACAGATCAAGGCATATGGCGGACAGGAGGTTCGTGTTACGGTTCCGGGACATACACAGAGAGGCGGCAGTCCATGTCCTTATGACCGTGTACTTTCCAGCCGGTTTGGTGCAAAGGCTGCAGAATTGATTAAAGAAGAAAAGTATGGTGAACTGGTAGTGTTGAAGGATGACGAAGTGACTTCGATTCCGTTATCAGAATCTGCCGGAAAGTTGAAATATGTATCACCGGATGATAGTATTGTACAGAATGCAAGAATGCTGGGTATCTCATTTGGTGATGACTAGGCGAATCAAAGAGGAATAGGAAGGAGCACCCTCTGGGTGCTCCTTTGACTGTAGGAAACTATTCCCTGCGGCTGCATATTATATTATACATTTGGTCATCTGATGACAGATGACGGGAGGGTGAATATGAGCAGCTTCAGTGAATATCTGGAACAGGCAGCGAGAAATCCATATCCAAAGGAATGGAATCTGGAGGCACTTGAACTGTCAGAAGAGGATGTAAGTCAGGACTACGAAAAAATGAAACGGATGTATCCCAGAGAAGCTCGATTTGTAGCGGCGATAGTCGAAGATATGTGCGACCAGTTAGAATATGAAGGAAGCCCGATGTTCGATGAACAACCGGATGGAGTCACCATTTACCGAATGGCAGAAGAGGTATATACCCGGATGAAGGGTAGGGAGCAGGGATCACCCAAGCCGGATGCACCGCTCATGCAGCTCAGTCTGATCCTGATCTGCAACGAATTTCATGTGAGAAGATGTCGATACAGACAAAGAAGAAAAAGATTCTGGTAGGAGACGTTATAACAGGAGTAACAAAACGATGAAGAATATCTTGATAAGAATAGTTGTTCTGATAGGAGTATTTATAGCTACGGTTTTTCTGGTTAATAAGTGGGAAAATGCAGGTATGGACGAGGTGACCGCCGAGATGGAGCAGCCGACACTTCCTTTGGTATACATGGAGGCTGGTGAGGAAGAGATCAACTGTCTTCATGGCTACACCTCATCCATTGATATTGCCCTGTTTCATGATTCGATTACACCGATCGGTACCGATCAGGTGGTGAAGTTTCGAATCGAAGATGTAGGCGTAGATATCGATACAGTTGGTTATGAGGTGCGAAGCGTCGATGGAAGTTCCTTGATTGAGAATGGTTCTGTCGATGATCTGGAGAAGAACAATGGCTCTTTTTATGCAACGACAACCCTGAGAATGAATCTGACAGAGCTTCAGGAATATGCATTTGTTGCTTGTCTGAAGTTAAAGGATGGACAGGAAGTAAAGTATTATACCCGATTAATTCCATCCAACGAACTCTATACGAAGCGGTTTCTGGAATTTGTTATGAACTTCCATGAGGCTACGTTTGATAAAGAAAGCGGATCGGCAATAACGAAGTATATTGAGCCGAATGATACAGGAGAAAATGAGAATCTGAGCCATACCGATATTCATTCGAATTATGAAACGATAACGTGGGCAAACCTTTCTACCATGCGGATTTCTCAGATGGTTCCGACGATTAAGGATATCGATCAGAAGAATGCGACGATTGAGCTGAAGTACGTTGCAATCGCCGGTGATGTTGAGAACGCTCAGTATTTTAACGTAGCTGAGGAATATCGTGTCAGATATGTGGATGATAGTACGATTTATCTTATGGACTATGACCGGAATGTAGAAAGTATTTTTGACCGATTCAATGTAAATACCGTAAAGAACTGGTTCTTTCTGGGAATATCGGATCTGAACGATTTTCAATACCGGGTCAGTGATGAGAACAATAAAGTGGCATTCGTGAAAGAAGGACAGCTGTGGTATTATAATTATTCGAATACCACCATTACAAAGGTGTTTGCCTTTTGGCAGGATACGCCGACGGATATACGAACTGCTTATGACCAGCATGGAATCAATATCGTCAAGATGGATGATGAGGGCAACATCGTATTTACCGTGTATGGGTATATGAATCGTGGTCAGCATGAAGGAGAAAACGGAATCGCCGTATATCGATTCAGGGCTGCAACGAGCCGGTTGGAAGAGGTATTGTTTATATCCTGTGACGAACCGTATGAGATTCTGAAGGAGGATGCCTCCCGTCTGAACTATCTGAATGAACAGGGAGAATTCTTCTATCTTCTGGGAAATAACGTGATGAAGATTGATCTGGAAACACGGGAATCGAGTTATATCGTCCATGGAATTCCGAAGGAATATCTGGCAGTTTCCGATAGCGAATATCTGCTGGCATATCCGAATTCGGATGTAGACCGGGACAGTACCCAGGTGACGATTATGAATCTGGAGAACTATGAGGAGCATACGATCGATGCTGGTGAAGGGCAGAGAATAAAAGCTTTGGGCTTTATTGAAGATGATTTGGTATATGGTCTGTCAAATGCCGAAGATGTGGTTCTGAATACAGATGGAAGTAGTATTTTCCCGATGCATACCCTTCGGATCGCGACGTTAGAAAACGAAATAGTAAAGGAATATGAGAAGGCGGGAACATACGTTATGGAGGCCCGTGCGGCAAATCAGGTTGTATATCTGACCAAAGCAACCAGAAATGACGGGAATTATGTGTCAGCACCGGATGACTTTATCACCTTTAAGGAAGCGGATGGGGATGGAATTCAGGTCAGCTACCAGTATACCTATGATGGATATAATCAGTTATATATGATATTCCCGAACTATATGTATGTAACCTCAATTCCGCAGTTGATTATAACAAAGGAAGTACTGGAGAATACAGATGCAACGATTGCGGTTGACAGTGGGGAGAAGTCCGGACGCTACTATGTATATGCACAGGGAGGCATGCAGGGCTCCTATTCATCTGCCAGAAATGCAGTGCTGGCAGCAAACGAGGAAAGCGGACTGGCACTGGATAGTAATGGAAACTGTATCTGGAAGATCAGCGGACTTCTGGAGTACGCAGAGGTAACGGAAGGGTTACAGGAGACAACCTGTGCAACACCTGCGGATTCCTTGAAGGAGTGTATAGAGATGATTCTTCAGTATGAGGATGTGCCGATTCCGGAAGATATGGATATGAGTGGCAATCCAAACGATGTTCTTCAGCGGTATCTTGGAAAAACCGGAGTGAATCTGGTGGCCTGTGATGTGGATAACGCATTATTTTATCTCTGCCAGGGTGCACCGGTGATTGCAAAACTGGATGGAGACACATATGTATTGATTATCAGTTACAATACAGCAACCATACGGTATTATAATCCGGTTACCGGGGAAGAGGTTCGACAGGAACGATATATTATCGAGCAGACGTTTGAGGAACAGGGGAATCAGTTCTTTACGTATGTTCATGAATAAGGCAGCGCAAAGAATAGGTAATGAGAGGATACAGGAGATGTCTACAACAGAGGAACAACAGCTTCTGAAACGATTTTCAGAACTGGCAGAACAGAGTTATCAAAATAGTGTCTATTACTTTACGGATTTTTTGTCGGTTACAGATGTATCATTGGTCTATCAGGTGGCAGAGGAATCAGAGTTTACCCTGTGGGGTGGTGCTGATGGATGCGAACGGGTGATGATCCGGTTTGGAAATCCGGAAGAATTCGGATATGAAACCCCATTTCCGATCCAACTCCTAAAGGTAGAACCACTGATCAAGAAGTTTGCGGAAGAGATTACACACCGGGATGTATTAGGGGCGTTGATGAATCTGGGAATCGAACGGGATACGGTCGGAGACATCGTAGTAAAGGATAAGACGGCCTATGTATTTGTAGTAGAGCGAATTGCAGAGTATATCCGGGAAAACTTAGGACAGATCCGGCATACACATGTCAGATGCCAGGCCTTAGAGGAGATGCCGGAGGCAGTGACGCCACAGCTGGAGGGTGTAGAGCTGATCGTTTCTTCCATTCGGCTGGATGCAGTGATTTCAAAGCTATATCACCTATCCAGAAATCAGGCACTGGATCTGTTCCGGAAAAAGCTGGTGTTAGTGAACGGAAGAGCCTTTGAGAACAACAGTGGATCCATTAGGGAAGGAGATGCTGTGGCTGTTCGCGGATATGGAAAGTTTATCTTTCGGGGGCTGCAGTATGATACTCGGAAGGGAAAACGGGCGGTTGCAGTAGACCGTTATGTATAGGAGGAGGTAGGACCGGATGGCAGATCTGTGTGATGACTGTATGAACTATGAGTACGATGAGGAGTATGAATGTTATACCTGTATGATGGAACTGGACGAAGATGAGATGAGCCGGTTTTTAAGCGGAAACTATCGCGAGTGTCCATATTATCAACAGGGAGATGAGTATAAGATCGTCCGACATCAGATGTAGGAGAAAACGTGTCTGCACATATAACTTACGCATTTGTCATATATTGTTCAAAACAAAGGGATGGCAGAAAAGATGCGGAATTATGTGCTGACACTTTTTTTAGTTCTGGTACTGCTGGGAATGGCACTGATATTGTGTGCGTGTGGAACCAGAGACGCGAATGGAATAGAGAAGGCAGAAAAGGAACAAACGGATATGGACTTCACGGTTTGTGAGGCAGGGAGACTGCCGGCAGAACTGGTGGAACTGATAGAAAGTAAGAAGGCGGAGCCGTTTCGGCTGACCTTTACGACCAGAGAGTACATGTATATTGTTGTCGGCTACGGAGCGCAGCCGAGGGGCGGCTGCAGCGTGACGGTAAATGAACTCTATCGAACGGAGGATGCCGTACATATAAAGACAAACCTGGTAGGTGTGGAAGGTGAAACGATCCGGATCGATGGGATGACGTATCCATATGTAGCTGTGAAGTGTGAGAATCAAAACCTTCCGGTTGTCTATGAGTGAGCTGACAATGGTTCTTAAGGAATAATTTTTGTCCTGGCTCATAGAATAGTATCAGCGTAAACGCGGTGAAACAGGAAAGGGGAAAGCTATGCAGTTAGTGAAGAAAGAAATTCGCACGAATAACCACAAGGCATCAAAGCTGGTTCAGCTTACAATAGATGAGGATTTTAATGTATCAGACAGCCGTCAGGATATGGATAAGATTATTATCAGTCAGGGGCAGGTAACCATTGACGATACGGAACCTATGGTAGATCGGATCCGCATAAAGGGGCACGTTAGTTACAGAGTTCTGTATTCTGTGGCAAAGACAGAGGGAGAACTGGATGCTATGGATGGAACGGTTTCCTTTGAAGAGATTATCAATGTAGATGATCTCCTCCCATCCTATGATACCGGTGTAGTCTGTGAGATCGAGGATTTGAATATATCCATGATCCATTCGCGGAAGATCGCAGTCAAAGGACTGCTGCAGATAAAGATAGATGTGACAGAACAGGACGTTATCGAAGGTGCCGAGGGAATCGAGAATGGAGATATGGTTCAGTGCTTGTATAAGAAGATTCCGTATACACGGACGGTAGCAGATCAAAGAGATATCTTTCGAGTGCGGGAGATGGTGACGATTCCGCAGAATAAACCGAATATCCGTAAGCTGATCTGGCACAGTGTGACGGTGAATGAGGTGGAGACAAAGCCGCTGGATAATAAGATCGGCATACGGGGCGAACTGGAAGTCTTTTTGATCTATCGGGCAGAGGAACAGATGCCGCTGCAGTATCTGAATCTGGATATTCCATTTTCCGGCGAGGTGGACTGTGTCGGTTCCATGGAAGGAATGACGGCAGATATTGGAGTAATGCTGGGAGAAACCCAGTTGAATGTAGAACCGGATGAAGATGGGGAAGAGCGGGTGCTGAATCTGGAGGCAAATCTGGAGCTGGAGATCCGGATCTATCAGGAGGAGGAACTGAATCTTCTGGGTGATATGTTTTCTACCAAGGCATGCATCGATCCGGAATATGAGGTTTTTGACTATGAGTCCCTGATTACCCGGAACAATGCCAAGACCAGAGTGGTAGAACGGTTGAAACGCAAGGAAAACCAGCCGGGGATTCTGCAGGTTTGCTGCGTAGAAGGCTCCGTTAAGATCGATGAAACCAGAACGACGGAGGAAGGGCTGGTGGTCGAAGGCGCGATTGAGGTAAGGATTCTGTACATTGCGGAGGATGATGCCAGACCAATGAATGCATTGACGGGATTTCTGCCATTTACATATCTGGTAGAGGCGAAGTGTCTGACGCCGGATGCGGTATACCGGATCCGTCCGACACTGGAGCAGATCAGCAGTATCATGCTCGGAAGTGATGAAGTAGAGGTAAAAGCAGTGGTGAACTTAAGCATTATTGCATTTGCAAAGCGTCAGTGCAAGGCGATTACGGATATCACGATATCCGATATTGATTATGAAAAAATGAATCAACTGGCAGGTATCATCGGATATCTGGTTCAGGAAGAGGATACACTCTGGAACATTGCAAAGCGTTATTATACGTCGATTGATACCCTTCGCAGGGTCAATCAGCTGGAGCGGGATGAACTGATGCCGGGGCAGAAGCTGCTCATTGTAAAGGGGTAAATGAGAAAAGGTGCGGTTGCGATAGAGAAAGAAGTGTACTATACTTAGGTCAGAATGGAAATAATAATAAACAATCGTTCTTTGGGATAGATGTGTAGAAGCTTCTACCGTGCTATCCCAAAGATGAATAGGAGGAAATGATATATGGAACGTCCAAATGCGTGGAAGACTTACACGAAAAAGCAGTTAAAAGAGCTGGAAAAGCTGAACAAAGACTATCGGGCATTCTTGAATGTCGGAAAGACAGAGCGGGAATGCGTCACTGAGATAGTACGGCAGGCGGAAGCTGCCGGTTACGTGAACCTGGAAAAAATACAGAAAAAGAAGCGGACGGTACAGCCGGGTGACAAGGTGTATGCTGTATGCATGAAGAAAACCATTGCGTTATTCAACATTGGAACAGAACCGATCGAGCAGGGAATGAATATACTGGGTGCCCATATTGATTCCCCTCGTATGGATGTAAAGCAGAACCCACTATATGAAAACGGTGATATGGCGTATCTGGATACCCACTACTACGGTGGAATCAAGAAATATCAATGGGTAACACTGCCATTAGCAATCCACGGAGTCGTTGTAAAGAAGGATGGTTCTGTAACGGAGATTGTCATTGGTGAAAAGGAAGATGACCCGGTATTTTGCGTAACGGATCTGCTGATTCATTTGGCAGGAGAGCAGCAGGAGAAGAAAGCAAATAAGGTGATAGAAGGAGAGAATCTGGATATCTTATTTGGCAGTCTTCCGCTGAAGGATGTAGAAAAAGAAGGAGTAAAGAAGGGCGTACTGAAGCTGTTAAAGGAACAGTACGACATGGAAGAGGAAGACTTTCTGTCTGCAGAGCTGGAGGTGGTTCCGGCAGGAAAGGCAAGAGAGGCAGGAATCGATCGAAGTATGATTATGGCATATGGTCAGGATGATCGTGTGTGTGCATATACATCTCTGGTTGCGATGCTGGAGGTGGAACAGGTAAGTAAGACAACCTGCTGCCTCCTGACCGATAAGGAAGAGATCGGAAGTGTGGGTGCCACCGGTATGCAGTCCAGATTTTTTGAAAATACCGTAGCGGAACTGATGGACAGTATGGGAGCGTATTCAGAGCTGAAACTGCGCCGATGCCTGAAGAACTCCAGAATGTTATCCTCAGATGTAAGTGCTGCGTATGATCCGTTGTATGCGGCTGCATACGAGAAGAATAATGCTGCATATTTTGGCCGGGGCATGGTATTTAATAAGTTTACCGGATCCAGAGGAAAGTCAGGCTCAAACGATGCCAATGCAGAATATATGGGAGTATTGAGAAAAATTCTGGATGAGAACAAAGTGGCTTACCAGACGGCAGAGCTGGGTAAGGTTGATGTCGGTGGTGGCGGAACCATCGCATATATCCTGTCCTTATATGGTATGGAAGTGATTGATAGTGGTGTTGCGGTGCTGAATATGCATGCACCATGGGAAGTGACCAGCAAGGCGGATATATATGAAACAAAGAAAGGCTATGTAGCTTTCCTGCAGAATGCATAAGCAGTTTGCTGTATGTGCATAGCTATCCGTACAACAAATATTTTTCGCTCAGGGGTTGTATCTGAAGTAGAATGTCCGATATAATAGATATAGGTATAGATCGGAGGCAGGATGCTGAAGAGTATACAGGAAGTATATGTGTTTTTAACCAAGGAGGGTGATAAGAATGATTAATGGAGTATCCGGTTCTACGTACACAACTGCGACAGCCGCGGCCGCAAATACGACTGCAACAGCTGCAGCTGCTGCGGAGAAGAAGGCAGATGATACCGCTGCAGTATATGAGAAGAGCAGCGAGTCGGCGAAGACCAGTGGAAAGCAGGATAATTCTGCGATTGTTGCAAAGCTGAAGGCGGATGCAGATGCCAGAATGTCTTCCTTAAAGAGTCTGGTAGAGAAGTTGTTTACAAAACAGGGACAGACCTTTGCATGGGCGAATGCGACGAACACAGATTTGATGAATGATTCATCATTCTGGAATGCAATCCGTACCGGTGAGTATCAGGTGGATGAAGAAACCGCAGCACAGGCACAGAAGGACATTTCAGAGGATGGATACTGGGGTGTGAAGCAGACGTCGGATCGTATGGTTGATTTTGCAAAGGCATTGACCGGTGGTGACAGCAGTCAGATCGAGAAGATGCGGAGTGCAATCAAGAAAGGCTTTGAGGAAGCAAAGAAGCTTTGGGGCGGAGAACTGCCGGAGATTTCGCAGAAGACCTATGATGCGACCATGGAGAAGCTGGATCAGTGGGCAGAAGAGGCCAAGCAGTCAGCAACCAACTAGAATATAGAAAGTATATGCAGGGGAGTACCGGATATAGGTACTCCCCTTTTTATAAAAACTTGATTAAAAAAATAGGTTTTATAATACTTTTTATTTGGCATATGCTATACTTTATGGCAGAAACGATTAAAAAGGAAAGAAAATGAAGGACGAACAGATATGAAGATAGCAGACAAGGTGAAGGCACTGGTCATTCCACTGGTGCTGATTCCGTTTATTATTATCCTATGTGGTGCTTTGTTGTTCGGCAGAATTTATCTGAAGAAGATATTTGGAAATGGAACAGCCGGAGGACTGGAGGCGTATGCCAGCCCGGTCTTTGCCATGAATAGTGTTACACAAAAGGCATTTTCAGAGATTATTAATGATGTGCAGAATAATCCGGATCAATTATTGGATAAGACCTACTTGCAGGATTTGAATGATCGCCTGGATGACGGGAAAATGACCTTTATTGTGCGGATTGAGGATGAAATCTATTATTCCGGTTCGGAAAAGGCGAATGACCTGATAGCATTGCTTCCTGCATATGGAGACAATAATCAGCTGGAGGGGGGGTTTTTTGTGGAAGCATCCGATCCGTTTTTTTTACAGCAGCAGGACTTTACCCTGAGTGATGGAAGAATCGGGTCTGCATTTATCATAACATATACGGATTCCGTCGTTAAGAATATGAAGCGGATCGTTATTGAGATGATGGTTATGATCATCGGTGTACTGATGTTGGTGAGTGGCTTTACGTCCCTTTATATTTACTGGATCTTTATACGGCCGTTAAAGCTTTTGCAGGCAGGAACCGAGCGGATCAAGGAAGGAAATCTGGAAGAGGATGTCGAGATTCTGGCGGATGACGAACTGGGAGAGGTGTGCCAGTCCTTTAATGAGATGCGCAAGAAACTAAAGGAATCGGTTGATGACCGGATGCGGCAGGAGCAGGAGAATCGGGAACTGATCAGTAATATTTCCCATGATCTGAAGACACCGATTACGGCGATCAAGGGATATGTAGAAGGAATCATGGATGGTGTGGCTGATACACCGGAGAAACGTGATCGATATATCCGGACTATTTATAACAAGGCGAATGAGATGGATGCCCTGATTAATGAACTGTCTCTTTATACAAAGATTGATAATAATTCCATCCCATATAATTTTGTGAAGATTAACGTGGCGTCTTACTTTGACGACTGTGTAGAAGACATATCGATGGATATGGAGGCGGCAAATGTGGCGTTCGAATACGAGAATACCTGTCCGCGGGATACCAGAGTAATCGCGGATCCGGAACAGATCCGAAGAGTGATCGGAAATATTGTAACGAATGCGGTAAAGTATAACCAGAAGGAACAGAGGAGAGTACAGATCAAGGTACAGCCGTGGGAAGATAACAACGTTTGTATGAGCATCCGGGATAATGGAAACGGCATTGCCTCAAAAGATCTGCCACTGATATTTAAGCGTATGTACCGGACGGATTCTTCCCGGAATTCTTCCACCGGTGGAAGCGGTCTGGGGCTTGCCATAGCGAAGAAAATCATAGAAGAACATGGAGGAACCATCTGGGCCGAGAGCGAGGAAGGCATCGGAACCATGATTGCATTTACACTGAAGATATATACAGGAGGACAAGAGAATGAGTAAAGTATTGATTATTGAAGATGAGCAGGCGATAGCAGAGATGGAAAAGGACTATCTGGAATTGTACGATTTTGATGTGAATATAGAAAATGACGGAAAGAAGGGGTTGGATCGTGCACTTCTGGAAAACTATGATATCGTGATTGTAGATCTGATGCTGCCGACGGTAGATGGTTTTGAAATCTGCAAGCGGATACGGGAAGTAAAAAATATACCGATATTGGTAGTATCGGCCAAGAAGGAAGATATCGACAAGATCCGTGGACTGGAGCTGGGGGCCGATGATTATATCACAAAGCCGTTTAGCCCGAGTGAACTGGTAGCGCGTGTAAAGGCACACTTGGCCCGATATGAGCGATTGGTAAAGAGCGGAAGCGGGCAGAAAAATGAATTTATCGAGATTCGGGGAATCAAGATCGACAAGACGGCCAGACGGGTATTTGTAAATGGAGAAGAAAAGATTCTTACGACGAAGGAGTTTGACCTGCTGGCATTCCTCGCCAGCAATCCGAATCATGTCTATACAAAGGAGGAACTGTTTAAAGAGATCTGGAACATGGATTCTATCGGAGATATTGCGACAGTAACGGTTCATATTAAAAAGATCCGGGAAAAGATCGAACTGAATACAGCGAAACCGCAGTATATTGAGACCATCTGGGGCGTTGGATACAGATTCAAGGTATAAAGAGAGGAACAGGAGACAGAGAATGAAACAAATACCGATATTATATGAGGATGATACACTGCTGGTTTGTGTGAAACCGCAGGGAGTGCCGAGTCAGGCAGACCACAGCCATGATGAAGATGTATTAAATTATTTTAAAAGCTATATCTACGATCGCGACCGGATGGAGGAGGAACCCTATCTGGCAGTCATCCATCGGCTGGATCGGCCGGTAGGCGGAATCATGGTACTGGCAAAGACACAGGAGGCAGCCGCAGAGTTGAGTGACCAGGTGCAGGATGGTACGATGATAAAGTACTATCAGGCGATTTTGACCGGAGAGCTGCCGGACGAATACGGAACCCTGGAGGATTATCTGATAAAAGACGGAAAGACGAATACGACAAAGGTAGTGGCAAAGGGAACCAAAGGTGCTAAAAAGGCGGTTCTGGACTATGAAGTGCTGGATGTACTGGAGACAGATGAGGGAGTTTTGTCTTATGTGTTAATTCAGTTATTAACAGGCAGACATCATCAGATCCGGGTACAGATGGCAAATCAGGGAGCCGGAATCTGGGGGGATACAAAGTATAATCCAAGGTTTCAGAAGGTAAAACGCAGATATCAGCAGATCGGGTTATATGCAACCCGGCTGGAATTCGATCATCCGGTAACCGGAGAACATCTGGTGTTTAAGAATGAACCGGAGGGCGAAGCCTTCGACATTATCGAAATGGAAGATTTTTAAGAAAGAGAATCTTCTGTGAAAAAATCGCTCATACTAACAGGGTCAGAAAGGCAGGTTCGTATGAGGAAAGAGGAAATAAAAAAAGGAATCATAATTGTGGGAATCATAGTGGGGCTGTATGTGAGCATCCGTTTTTTTCTCCCTGTTATGGTTCCTTTTTTGATTGCCTGGCTGATCGCCGGCAGCTTAAGACCGGTCGTAGAACATCTGATGAAGTGGAGCCATTGTTCTGAAAGGTTGGCATCCGTGATTGTATTTTTGTTTATGCTTATAGTTTTGGTTCTGGGAGGAAGATGGGGGCTGGGAGTGCTATATGGGCAGATCCGGAGTTTTGTTTTGTGTATTCCTTTTTACCGGGAACAGTTTATGGTCGGTCTGGGAGACTGCTGCCGGTATATTGATCAGGGGCTTCAGCTGGGGGAAGGTGTCAGTCTGGCATATGCGACTAAAGCACTGATTGGGATATTCTCTGACTTTCAGACGACTGTGTTGCCCGGCTTGACGACCGGGACGATAGCTGTCTTAAGGCGGATGCTTTCGTCCGTGTTGTTCCTGTTCATTATGATATATGCGACCTTTTTTCTGTTAAAGGACTATCCGAGAGTTCTGGGAGAGGGCAGGATCGCAGGGAAATTCCGGACTGTATGGAATCAGGTTGTAGGTCTGCTGGGTGTCTATCTGCGGGCAGAAGGGACGATCGCACTGGTCCAAATGGTGATCTGTGGAATCGGACTCCGGATATTGCAAAGTCCGTACTTCGTCCTTCTGGCGGTTCTGATCGGAGTGGTTGATGCACTTCCGGTACTGGGAAGCGGCAGCGTATTGATTCCGTGGATGGTATGGAGATTCCTGACCGGGGATGGGAAGATGGCAGTAGGACTGTTGGTAATCTATCTGCTTTGCACGTTGAATCGACAGATGCTTGAACCGAGACTGCTGGGGCAGAAGCTGGGTATGAGTACACTGTTAACTCTGTTTTTGATGTATATCGGTTATCAGCTCTTTGGAATATTTGGGTTCTTTCTGGGACCAATCGGATATATGGTTGGCCGGGCTATTTATGCACAGATTATGAAAAAAAGTTGCAATTACGAAAAAAACATTCTATAATGCACATAGTTAGTTAAAACTAATTTAAGTTATAATGCTCTTACATTGCGGGAGGAAGGAGTCAATTTATGTTTTTGGAGATACAAGGAATAAAAAAGCATTATGGAGAAAGCGATAGCCGTGTAGAGGTGCTTCGGGGCATCGACATATCCATTGAGCATGGAGAGTTTTGTGTATTATTGGGACCATCCGGATCCGGTAAATCGACGCTTCTGAATATTATCGGAGGAATTGATCAGGCAGACGAAGGAAGCATCACGATTCAGGGTGAGAAGATCGCCGATATGAATGAAAAAAAGCTGACACTCTATCGCAGAAAGCATTTGGGTTACATATTTCAGATGTATAATCTGATTCCGAATCTGACCGTTCGGGAAAATATCGAGGTCGGAGCCTATCTGAGCGATCGGCCGTTGGATGTAGATGAACTGCTGGAAACGCTGGGGTTGACAAAACATGCCCATAAGCTGCCGAATCAGCTATCAGGTGGACAGCAGCAGAGATGTGCGATTGGACGAGCGATCGTTAAGAATCCGGATATTTTGCTGTGTGATGAGCCGACAGGCGCGTTGGATTATGCTACATCGAAGGAGATTTTGAAACTGATCGAGACTGTAAATCAGAAGTATGGAAATACAATCATTATGGTTACACATAATGACGCCATTAAAAATATGGCGGATCGGGTAGTAAAGCTCCGCGATGGACAGATACGGAAGAACTATCTGAATGAAGAGAAGATTGCTGCGGAAGATCTGGACTGGTAAAGGAGGCAGGAGATGAAGAATCCATTGAGAAAACGTCTGCTGCGCGAGATCAGAGGCGATATGGGAAAATATCTCGTAATCTTTTTGATGTTGATTGTGTTTATCGGTTTTGTATCCGGTAATATCGTAGCAAACAGCAGTATGCTGGCCGCATATCATGAAGGCTTTACAAAGTATAATGTGGAGAACGGACATTTTACTACGACAAATAAAATGAACCCGGCACAGAAGAAGGCTGCCGAGAACATGGGAATTACAGTATACGATCAGTTTTGTGTCAATGACAAGCTGGAGAACGGTACGACTCTGCGGATTTATGCGGATCGGACAGAGGTAAATCTGCCCTGTGTTATGAAGGGCAGACTGCCAGAGGCTGTGGATGAGATCGCATTGGATCGTATGTATGCAGAAAATAATGAAATTAATATCGGTGATACGATCGGGGATGGAAGTCGGACATGGACCGTAACCGGTTTGATTGCGTTGCCTGACTATAGCTGCTTGTTTGAAAACAATAACGATTCCATGTTTGATTCGTTAAAGTTCGGTGTGGCTTTAATCAGCCGGGAGAGCTTTGCACAATTCTCTGAGGATCAGTATAGCTATACCTACGTATGGAAATACAAGAAAGAACCGGCAACGGAGACGGAAGAAAATGAGGTTGCCAATGATTTAATGGATCAACTGGGAAAGGAGATTTCGCTGGAAACCTTTATTCCGAGATATTTGAATCAGGCAATACAGTTCACAGGCGATGATATGGGAGGCGACATGGTTATGGCTATGGTACTTCTGTATATGGTTATTGTGATCCTGGCCTTTGTGTTTGGATTGACCACCATGGATACCATTGAGAAAGAAGCCAGTGTAATCGGAACGCTTCGTGCATCCGGATATACCAGGGGAGAGCTCATTCGTCATTATATGGCACCGCCGCTGGTTGTGACTTTGGTTGGAGCAATCGTCGGTAATATTTTGGGGTATACAGGGTTTAAGAATTTATGTGTCAGTATGTATTACGGAAGCTATAGTCTGCCGACCTACGAGACGGTATGGAGTGCAGATGCATTCTGGAAGACAACTCTGATTCCGATTGTAATCATGTTGATTATCAATTATGTGATCTTATGGAAAACCTTGCGGCTGGAGCCGCTGAAGTTCCTTCGACATGACCTGTCGAAGAAAAAAGGACGGAAGGCCCTCCGCTTAAATAAACATCTGCCATTTTTCGCCCGGTTCCGGCTGCGGGTAATATTACAGAATATGGGCAATTACATTTTAATTCTGGTAGGTGTGCTGTTTGCAAATATGCTACTGATCTTCGGACTGGAGATGCCGGTGGTTATCAAGCATTATCAGGATACGCTGCAGGAAAATATGTTATGTAACTATCAGTACATACTGACACTTCCGGTAGGCGCATTAGATGAGGATCGGAAGCTGGAAAGTCTGTTAACGATGATGTCGTTTGAACAGGAGGTCGAGACGGAGAATGAAGATGCGGAAAAGTTCAGTGTATATACATTGGACAATATGAGTGATTCCAATATCGTAGATGAGATTCTTTTCTACGGAATCGAACCGGACAGCCGTTACGTCGATTTGAGTCTGCAGGATGGAGATGTATACATATCAAAAGCATATGCAGACAAGTATGGACTTCGGCCGGGAGATACGATTCATTTAAAGGAACGCTTTGAAAAGACGGAGTATGAATTCAAGGTGACCGGAATCTATGATTATGAGGGAAGCTTAACGGTATTTATGACCAGAGATTATCTAAATCAGGTCTTTGATCTGGGAGACGGTATGTTTGGCGGCTATTTCTCTGATACAGAGATAACGGATATCGATTCCTCTTACATAGGCAGTGTGATTGATTTTGATTCCCTGACAAAGGTAAGCCGTCAGTTGGAAAAGTCCATGGGCTCTAATATGCAGTTGATTAATGCAATCGCAGTTCTGCTGTTTGTGGTACTGATCTATATATTGTCAAAGGTGGTTATCGAGAAGAATGCACAGTCGATCTCTATGACCAAGATTCTGGGATACAATGGAGGAGAAATTGCCAGACTCTATATCGTGTCTACTTCGATCGTGGTAGTGCTTTGTATCTTCCTCAGTATACCGATTGAAAATGTACTGCTGACGGTTATATGGCGGGCGTATGTGAGTCAGGCGATGACGGGCTGGCTGCCGTACTATCTGGCACCGCAGGTTCCGGTACAGATGATTTTGATCGGTGTAATAAGCTATGGCGTGGTTGTGCTCATGGAGATTCGGAAGATTAAGAAGGTGCCAATGAGCATGGCACTCAAAAATGTGGAGTAGTTTATTCAAACGCTATGTCGCCGGATAAGAAGGGAGCGACACATGGAAAAAAGGAGGTTAGGGATCATGAAGAGATATATATGGAATAAGGGAAAGGTACTGCTGATATCAGGAACGATCCTGATGCTTGCAGCAATGGTTGGCTGCAACGGAAAGGCAGATCGGGATACAGGTGCAGATTCGGATTCTACAGAAGAAGTAACAACAGAGGCGGCAAAGAGCACAGAGGACTATGAATATCATGAGAGCCAGTTGGAGCATGATAAGGAGGAATCAGTGCATGTACAGGCAGATGCCTATGGAACGCCGGATAAAATAACCGTCAGTACGACACTTAAGAATCCGGGTGAAGGTGTTGCGATTACCGATTATACAGATCTGAGTGATATTAAGAATAAAGAGGGCGATGAAGAGTATCAGCTCGCTCAGGACGGGACACTGACTTGGGAGAATCATGGAAAGGATATCCGGTATGAAGGAACATCTGAGAAAGAACCTCCGGTATCTGTAAAGGTGACCTACTATCTGAATGATCAGGAAGTGACGGCAGAGGAGCTTGCAGGAGCCAGTGGTACAGTACGGATCCGGTTTGATTATACCAATCATACAGGGGAAGGTTCGGAGATAGTGCCGTTTACGGCGATTACCGGTCTCATGCTGAAGGAAGAGGTAGCCGGCAATATAACGGTTACAAACGGAAAGTTAAAGAGCATGGATGGTGATTATGTGGTTTTAGGATATGCGGTTCCGGGTGTCAAAGAAGCACTGGATACCGATAGCCTGGACATCTTACAGGATGATAGCGAGGATAAGGATACAGAGGAAGAGAAAGAAGCGTTCCCGGATTATATGGAGGTAAGCTTTGATGCACAGGACTTTGAACTGGACTTTACGGCAACGATTCTGACAAATGGAATCCTGACAGATGTAGATATCGAGAAGCTGGCAGATAAGGTAGATGATCTGGCGGATGGATTTGACGATTTGCATGACGGAACCGCCCAGCTTGCAAATGCATTAAAGACGTTATCCGATTCGGGAGCAACTCTGGTAGATGGAGCAGTACAGCTGCAGAGTGGCCTGGAAAGCTTGAATCAGGCACTGTCTCAGCTTCCGCCTGAGGTTCTTGCGCAGGATCCGACTATGGCGCAGCTGGCAGCGTCTGTAGCAGCCTTAAGTCAGGGAAGCGGACAGTTAACAGAAGGCATCCGGGCGTATACCGATGGTGTGAGTCAGGTATATAACGGAAGTGTCGCATTGAACAATGCAACCTACGAGATGACCGAAAGTACGGATGATCTACAGACTCTGATGGATCGGCTGCAGAATCTGAAGGATATGGATGCAACCTATGAAAACTATGGCGGGATCGAAGACGGAAAGACCGGAAGTGTCGTGTTTATTATAGAAACGGCCGAGATAAAAGCAGATTAATGCGGAAAAGTGAATGCGGAAACGCAATCAGCTACTTGCATATTCCGGCTTATTTTACTATAATGAAGATTGATTCTGACGAAAGAGCAGTGAGGAAACAGGGATGTGCCTTACTTAGGATAGAACAGAGATAGAATAAGAAAAGGAGTATGTCGATATGGCAAAGGACAAGAAGCTGGTGGAAGCAATCACATCTATGGATGAAGACTTCGCACAATGGTATACCGATGTTGTGCTGAAGGCGGGGCTGATCTCGTATACAAACGTGAAGGGGTGTATGGCGATTAAGCCGGCAGGATATGCGATCTGGGAACTGATCCAGAAGCAGTTGGATGAACGGTTTAAGGAAACAGGTGTAGAGAATGTATATATGCCGATGTTTATACCGGAGAGCCTGCTGCAGAAGGAAAAGGATCATGTAGAAGGCTTCGCCCCGGAAGTGGCATGGGTGACACATGGAGGCTTGAGCGAACTGCAGGAGCGGATGTGTGTACGTCCAACATCTGAGACCTTATTCTGTGATTTTTATAAAGATGAGATCCAGTCCTATCGGGATCTTCCAAAGGTGTATAATCAGTGGTGTTCCGTTGTTCGTTGGGAAAAAGAGACGCGTCCGTTTTTGCGTTCCAGAGAATTCCTGTGGCAGGAAGGCCATACAGCACATGCAACGGCAGAAGAGGCAGAAGAGAGAACCATTCAGATGCTGAATGTATATGCAGATTTCTGTGAGAATGTACTGGCGATCCCGGTCATTAAGGGACGGAAGACGGATAAGGAGAAATTTGCCGGAGCAGAGGCAACCTATACCATCGAAGCCCTGATGCATGATGGTAAGGCATTGCAGTCAGGGACCAGCCATAACTTTGGAGATGGATTTGCCAAGGCATTTGGTATCCAATTTACAGATAAAGATAATAAGCTTCAGTATGTACATCAGACCTCATGGGGTATGACGACTCGTTTGATCGGTGCGATCATCATGGTACATGGTGATGATTCCGGTCTGGTTCTGCCGCCGAAGGTAGCACCGACACAGGTTATGATCATTCCGATTCAGCAGAAGAAGGAAGGTGTGCTGGAGAAGGCAGCAGAGATCAGAGAAAAGCTGGGTGCATTCCGTGTGAAGGTTGATGACAGCGACAAGAGTCCGGGGTGGAAGTTCAGTGAGCAGGAGATGCGGGGGATTCCGATCCGTGTCGAGATTGGACCGAAGGATATCGAAGCAAATCAGGCAGTTTTGGTTCGCCGGGATACCAGAGAGAAGATGACAGTATCCTTGGATGAACTCGAGGGTAAGATCGGGGAGCTGTTAGATACGATCCAGAAGGATATGTTTGAAAAAGCAAAGGCACATCGGGACTCTCATACCCATGTAGCTAAAAACTGGGAAGAGTTTCAGAAGATTCTGGATACCCAGCAGGGCTTCATCAAGGCTATGTGGTGTGGCGATACCGAATGTGAAACCGCAATCAAGGATGAAACGGGAGCAACGACCAGATGTATGCCGTTTGCACAGGAGAAGCTGGGTGATGTATGCGTACATTGCGGCAAGCCTGCTACAAAGATGGTATACTTCGGAAGAGCATACTAAGAAGTTACAGAATATAGAAAAAGAAAGACAGTGGCACATAAGACGATACGTCCGGTGTGCCGCTGTTTTTTGCGTGTTTGTTAACTGCAACATAGAAACACTAATGCGTTACTTAAAATCTATTAAAAGTACCACACATAATCAATGCACTATGATACAATGATAAAAATAAAACAGAACAATCTGTATAAATGGAATTACAGTTGACAAGGAGGAAATGATATGCTGCACCCACAGTATTATGTAGAACTGGAAAAGTATAATCGCCTGATTCAGCAGAAGAACAGAAAAAGTACATTTTATAACGGTATCTTTGACCGCTATGAGAATCCGGTACTAACGAGAGAACATATTCCGCTTACATGGAAGTATGACCTGAATCCTGAGACAAATCCGTACTTTATGGAACGTCTGGGTGTAAATGCAGTCATGAACTCCGGAGCTATTGAGCTAAATGGCAAGTTCTATCTGGTAGCCCGGATAGAAGGAAATGACAGAAAGTCTTTCTTCGGTGTGGCAGAGAGTGATAACGGAATCGATGGATTCCGCTTCTGGGACTATCCGATTCTTCTGCCGGATACCTGCAAGGAGGAGACAAATGTATATGACATGCGCCTCACAAAGCATGAGGATGGTTATATTTATGGGGTATTCTGCTCAGAGAGCAAGGATACCGGTGTGAATGATCTGAGTGCGGCTGTAGCAGCCGCCGGGATCGTTCGGACAAAGGATCTGAAGAACTGGGAGCGTCTGGATAACTTAAAGACGCTGCGTTCTCCGCAGCAGAGAAATGTAGTTCTTCATCCGGAGTTCGTAAATGGAAAGTATGCGTTTTATACACGCCCGATGGATGACTTTATCGATACCGGATCCGGCGGTGGCATTGGATTTGGGCTGTGTGATGATATCGAGCATGCAGTGATCGATGAAGAGATCATCACCAGCAAGCGGGTATATCACACCATTACGGAAGCGAAGAACGGAGCCGGTGCAGTACCGATCAAGACGGATAAAGGCTGGATCCATATCGCACATGGTGTGCGGAATACAGCGGCAGGACTGCGGTATGTCTTGTATGCGTTTGCAACGGATCTGAAGGATCCGACGAAGGTGATCGCAGAACCGTCCGGCTTCTTCCTGGCACCACTGGGAAAAGAGCGGGTAGGCGATGTATCAAACGTGGTATTTACGAATGGATTAATTGCGAGAGAAAATGGTGATGTATATCTGTATTATGCATCTTCCGATACAAGAATGCATGTAGCAACCACAACCGTGGATAAGCTGTTGGACTATGTATTCCATACTCCGGAGGATCCACATCGCAGCGTAGAGTGTGTGGCACAGCGATGTGATCTGATTCGGAAGAATCTGGAGTTTTTAGAGAACGAGAGGTAGTAACATGAAGAAGCAGGATCTATCTGTATCCCCGATGTTCAGCGACCATATGGTGTTGCAGCGGGACAAAGAAATCGTGATTTGGGGCAATGGCTCTGATGATAAATGTGTGTGTGTGACCCTTGCAGGAAGGACAGTGGAGACAAGAATTCAGGATCATCGGTGGAAGGTCTGTATGGAACCACTGTCTGCCGGTGGACCGTATACGATGGAAGTAGTATGCGAAGAAGAATGCATCCGCTATCAGGATGTCATGATCGGGGAGGTCTGGCTGGCCGGTGGACAGTCGAATATGGAACTGGAACTACAGGGCAGCGATGGCGGGGCAGAAGAGATTCAGACTGCGGACTATGAATATATAAGATTTTATAATGTAATAAAGGCCGGAGTCGCTACGGCGGAGGTTGCGGTCGAACAGGAGAAGTCGCCGTGGAAGGTAGCGCGGACAGAAGCTGTAAGGGATGTGTCGGCGGTTGCCTATTTTTGTGCAAAGAAGCTGTACCGGAAGCTACAGATCCCGATCGGTGTCATAGACTGTTACATCGGAGGTACCTCGGTTACCTGCTGGATGGATGAAGAAACCCTGAGAAAGACTGCGGCGGGAAGAGACTACATTGCACGATATGATCAGATGATTCAGGGAAAGACGGAAGAAGACTATCAGGAAGAGATGAAGGAGTATAACCGGCTCTGGAAGGAGTGGGATGACCGGGTACAGGAGGAACGTCGAAAGAATCCGGCGGTGACATGGGAGTACTTAAATGAACACGCAGGTACCTGCCCATGGCCACAGCCGGCAGGAGCAACCTCGAACTTCCGACCGGCGAATCCGTATCATGGGATGCTGGAGCGGGTGATGCCATATCCGTTGCGGGGCTTCTGGTACTATCAGGGAGAAGAGGATACCTATCAGGCAGAGAGCTATGGAGAGTTGTTCGGGCAGTTGATCGAACTGTGGCGGGAGAAGTGGCAGGATGCAGCCGCACCGTTTATTCTGAATCAGCTTCCGATGTATATCGCAAAGGGCGAAATCGATGACAAGAGCTGGGCGGTGCTCCGGGAACAACAGGAGCAGGTGGCCCGGCGGCTGCCGAATGTATATATGAATGTATTGATTGACTGTGGAGAATTTGACAATATTCATCCGACAGATAAGAAAACGGTGGGAGAGCGGATGGCGGCTCTGTGTATGGAGCATGTATACCGGATCGATGGTATAAGCAGTGATGCACCGATCTGTCAACGAGTGGTCAGAGAGGGGCAGAGCGTGATCGTTACCTACGGCGGAGAGAATCTGATCGGAAGAGAAGAATCCCTTCCGCTATTTGAACTGGCAGGGGAAGATGGTATCTTTTATCCGGCAGAGGCAGAACTTCAGACAGAGCATACGGTATGGGTACACTGTATGGAGGTTCTGAAGCCTTCGTATGTAAGATATGCATGGACAAATTACGGGAAGGTGGCACTGTTTGACAGAAACGGACTGCCGGCAGCACCATTCTTGAAACAGATACAGGAGAATTCCTTATAATTAGTGTTGTGTATGATGGGCAGAAATGATACTATAGATTTATAGAGATTGGAGCTGCGGATACATATGTGAGGGCACGTTATAAGGGAGGACAAATGAAGCATTATTGGGAGATTACGAGTAGATATTTGAAACAAAATAAAAAACGTACAATGTTTACGATATTTGGTGTGGCATTGACGGTGCTGCTGCTGTATGCGGGACTGAATCTGGCATATGGATATTTGTTGCAGCAGAGGCAGGATGGCAGCTATGCCAATGTTTTGATATTAGCGGTTTTACTGGTCGCATATATTTTTGCTGTTTTTGTGCGGAACAATCTATGCACAGGTTCGGAGAGTGGAATAAAAGAGTCCCAAATAGTATTTTACTCGCTTATAAAGTAGCAGAAACCATCTCTTGAACCTTTTTTTTCAAACTGCTATGATAAGACTAGCAAAAAGGATTAGAACAGAGGGTAACAGCAGATATGAAGATTCAGATGCCGGAGGCAGCAAATTACATCATACAAACCCTCATGGCACACGGCTATGAGGCGTATATCGTAGGCGGATGTGTTCGGGACAGTGTTCTGGGGAGAACGCCACAGGACTGGGATATCACGACATCTGCAACACCGGAGCAGACAAAGGCACTCTTTCGGCGAACGATCGATACCGGGATCGAACATGGAACCGTCACGATCATGATGGATCATGTGGGCTATGAGGTAACGACCTATCGTGTAGACGGAAAGTACGAGGATCACAGACGACCGAAGGAGGTTACCTTTACGGCCAGTCTGCTGGAAGACCTAAAGCGGCGGGACTTTACGATCAATGCGATGGCATATAACGAGCAGGAAGGACTAGTAGATATCTTTGGAGGAGCCGAGGATCTGAGACTGGGTATCATTCGCTGTGTCGGTGTGCCGCAGGAACGGTTTGATGAGGATGCTTTGCGGATTCTTCGTGCGGTACGATTTGCAGCTCAGTTAGATTTTGAGATCGAGGCGAAAACCAGACAGGCGATCCGGGAAAAGGCAGAATTTTTAAGAGATATTAGTGCTGAACGGATACAGGTAGAACTGACGAAGCTGATTACCTCCGATCATCCGGAACGTATCATCGATGCCTACGAACTGGGGATTACAGCCATTGTACTTCCGGAGTTTGATACTATGATGGAGACACCACAGCATACGGTATATCATAAGTATGATGTGGGCAGACATACGGTAGCTGTCATGCAGAATATAGATGCAACACCGGTTTTGCGATGGGCAGCCCTTCTTCACGATTCTGCGAAACCGGAGTGCCGGACTACAGATGAGCAGGGGGTGGATCATTTTTATGGACATCCGAAGGCCGGAAAAGCGATTGCACGGCGGGTGCTTCGGAGGATGAAGCTGGACAATGATACGATCCAACGTGTAGAACGACTGGTTGAGTGGCATGACTTTGGACTGGATGGAACTGTAACGAAAAAGACACTGCGCCGGGCACTGAATCAGATGGGGCCGGATCTTTTTGACGATTATGCGAAGCTGCGCCGGGCAGACATGCTGGGGCAGAGTGATTATATGCAGGAGAAGAAACAACAGGACTATCGACATTTGTTAGAGATGTATCGGGAGATTCGGGAGGCACAGGAGTGTCTGCTGATCAGGGATCTGAAGCTGGATGGAAAGGATCTGATCGCAATGGGGGTTCAGCCGGGACCGGACATGGGAAAGATACTGAATGACCTGTTGCAACAGGTACTGGAGGAGCCGCAGCTAAATACAAAGGAGAAGCTGAAAGAACTGGTGCAGATAAAGTGGCTTAAGGACAAAACTGAATAAGCTGGAATGAATTATCATATCCCCTCATAAGATAGAACGTAGAAAGGCTTATGGGGGGATATGTTTGTCAGAGAAGTTATCAGAGGTATGGGAATGCTATGATATGGAAATCGCAAGTATACATAAAGGCCGTGGGATCATACTCCTAAAGACGGACAAAGGTCTCCGGGCATTGCAGCCGGTAGGGACGTCAGAGAGTCGGCTGGAGCTGGAGGCACAACTAAAGGAAAATCTGTATCATGCCGGATATGAACGGATCGATCGTTATATTCGGAATCAGGAGGAGGAGCTGATTACCTGCGATCGTTATCATACAGCTTATGTTCTGAAGGAATACTATGATGGTTGGGAATGTAATATCCGGGTAGAGGGGGACATGGTACAGGCTGTGGCGAATCTGGCACGACTGCACCGGGCGATGCAGAAGATCCCGGTAGATCGGGATGAGAAGGAGTGGAAGACACTTCGTACTGTGCGTAGGCGGAATCGGGAGATGAAACGCGTACAGAACTATATGCGCCAGATCGCGACGAAGTCCGAGTTTGACTACCTCTATCTGACCTGCTTTGAGGGCTTTTATCATCAGGCATTGCAGGTCGGAGAGCAGCTGGAGGCAGATCAGAAGATGCTGATGCATCGGAGGCGGTATTACTGCCATGGCGCCTACCACCAGCATAATGTGCTAAACTGTAAGGATGGTATGGCAACGGTTAATTTTGAACATTTCACGATAGACAATCAACTGGTAGATCTGTATACATTTTTGCGGAAGGCAATGGAGAAAAATGAATATCAGGCAGAGCTGCTCTTTACACTGCTGGATACCTACGATCAATTCATGGAGTTAACACCGGAGGACTATCGCTTCTTATATTATCTGCTATGGTACCCGGAGAAGTTCTGGAAGATATCAAATCAGTATAATAATATGAACAAGGCATGGATCCCGCCAAAGACCTATGAGAAACTGGAGACGGTGATACGGCAGGAGGAGAAAAAGGAGCAGCTGCTGGAGCAGTATCGGCAAAATCTGTTACATGGAATCCGATTCAAGTAGAAGATTAACAAAATCTTGAACGGAGGCAGAAAGCTTTTGGTCAGAATTCCATACCAAGTACAGATTTGAATAAAAAGAAGGATGAATAATACGGCGTATCTGTATATCAGGGTTTGTAATTAGAAGGGAGGAAGTATATGGCATAAGACCTAATCCGAGTCCATTACCGACCCATTCAATTGTTGACATGATGTTGTCGTTTCGGCAGATAATAGTATTAGGCATTTGGTTAATTTCTTTGCATTTTTCCATGAAAATCTCCTCAAATCGGCGGTGAATAATAAGGGGGCTGCATAGAATATCTTTCAGATCAATGGTATCAGCATGGGCTGCTGATGGAGGAAATACCTCTTTTAGACCAGCCACAACAAAGAAGTCATTATCAGGTACGTCTGCAGATGTTGGAACCTTAATTGGAAGATAGGAATAGGTATCCTTTGGAAATGGCTCGCGAAGAAGACCAATATCTATTATAGAATTATTCAAAAGTTCCATTATGCGAAAACTACTGCCATCGTATATATTGAATATGGCATTTGGATGTTGTGTTTTATAAGAACTGACAACCTTTGGTAACAAGTTGTGGTTGATACTGGAAACGGCACCGATATTTATATTGATGATTCCATGTGAAGAAATTTTGCTGATTTCCTTCGTGGTGTTATTTATTAAGGAAAGAATCTGGGTGGCCTTATCCTGAAGATAAATTCCTTCTGTTGTAATATGCATATTGCGGGCATCTCGGGTAAATAGTTCAACACCGAGTTCTTCCTCTAGTGATTTAAGTTGATAACTAAGGGGAGGTTGAGACATGTGAAGCAGCTGAGCAGCTTTTGTCAGATTTCCGGTTTCAGCGATTTTTAAAAAATATACCAGTTGTTTCAATGTCATATAATCGACTCCTTCAATTAGAGATTTTAAATTATATCCTACATTATAAAGATATCTGAAATAAAATCAATACAAAAAAGATATGAGAATATAGAAAAAAAGTATTTTACTATATGAAAAAAATCAATTATATTGGCTATAAACAAGAGCAACGGCGTTCTAAAGAAGATGCAGTTGCTCTTGTTTTTTGTACAATAATTATATAAATGGCAAAATGGAAGAAAGAAGGTGAGACACGAATATGATAGTTGGTATGATAGGTTTAGGGGCAATGGGGTTCCCTATGGCAGTAAATTTACTAAAAGCAGGTATCGAGGTTCGTGGCTATGATGTATCAGAATGTCAAAGAACACGCTTTGCAGAGGCAGGTGGTCTCGCATGTGTACAGATTCAGAAAGCTGTAGAGGAAGCAGAAATTATCCTCATGTCATTGCCAAATGGCGGAATTGTTGAGGAGGTTATGCTATCAAAAGATGGTATATTGGAACACTGTCCTAAGGGGTGTTGTATAGTAGATTTAAGCAGTGTTGACCCGACAACGTCTCGCAGGATGGAAAAAACGGCCGAAAAGCAGGGAATATTATATGCAGATGCACCAGTGAGTGGAGGCGTAAATGGGGCAATTGCCGGTACATTGACAATTATGTTTGGCGGAACAGAGGAAACATGGAATCGGGTACATTCTGTATTAAGTATTATTGGAAAAAAACTGGTATATGTTGGAAGCATAGGCTCCGGTGATGCAATAAAACTGGTAAATAATATGATGTTGGGATGTAACATGGCAGCCGTAGCAGAGGCAGTAAAACTTGGACAGCAGTTGGGTCTTTCGATGAAGGTAATACAGGAAATAGTTGAGAATAGTTCTGGAAATAGTTATGTATTTGCTAACAAAATGGAACATTATATTATTCCGGGGCAGTATGATGGAGGCTTTTCAACGGATCTTCAATATAAGGATCTGAACTTGGCGTTGGAGGCAGCAAGGGAAATAGGGATGGCACTGCCTATGACAACGATGGCGTCTCAGGTCTTTGCGGCATCAAAGTGTATGGGAAATGGGAAAAAGGACATATCATCTGCTATTTTACTTTGGAATCAGCTGGAGAGTCCAGAAGATAAGGAGGAACATAAATGAGTAAAACAATTATTAAAAATATTGGAACGATTGTAAGTGGTGATATTCATGCACCTATTCTGCAGGGAAGTACTATCGTGGTGGAAAACGGAATCATTACGGCGATAGGCAATAGGGAATTAGAAGAGGAAGGAGGGGGAATTACTGTAATTGATGCACAGCAGACAACGATTACTCCGGGTTTTTTTGATTCGCATGTTCATGTAACAATAGGAGATTATGGGCATAGACAACATGCTGCCGGATTCTTGGAATCAGAGTTGCATGGAGGAGTCACTACAGTTATATCTGCCGGAGAACCCCATATGCCGGGACGACCAAAAGATCCGGCAGGTACAAAAGCAATGGCAATGCTGGTGAGTAAATCCTTTTACAATGCACCACCAGCGGGAATGAAGGTGCATGGTGGCGCCCTCATTTTGGAAAAAGGACTTGTTGAAGAAGATTTTAAGGAATTAAAGGAACAGGGAGTCTGGCTGGTTGGAGAAATCGGATTGGGTAGCGTGAAACAACCAGAGGAGGCTGCGATGATGGTAGAATGGGCACACAAGTATGGATTTAAGGTTCAGATGCATACTGGAGGTACGTCTATTCCGGGATCTTCAACTGTGACCGCAGAAGATGTAATTATTACAAAACCTGATGTGGTTTCGCATCTAAATGGAGGACCGACAGCAGTTTCGCCGAAAGAAATAGAAAAAATAATGGACGAAACGGACTTTGCATTAGAAATTGTTCAATGTGGTAATCCTAAAATGACAGATTTTATAAGTAAAAGAGCAAAAGAAAAGGGAATATTGGACAGGATTATTTTTGGAAATGATGCACCAAGTGGCACGGGAATTATACCGTTGGGAATTATACGTAATATTTGTCAGGTTTCTTCCGTATCGGGAATAGCACCAGAATTGGCTGTTTGTATGGCTACCGGTAATACAGCAAGGGTATATGACCTAAATACAGGAATGATTGCACCGGGACGAGAGGCAGATTTAGTGATTATGGATGCACCAATGGGGTCTGTTGGTGATAATGCTCTTGAGGCAATAGAGGCAGGTGACATTCCGGGTATTAGTGCTGTGCTGATAGATGGGAAAGTTGTGTTTAGAAAAAGCCGCAATACACCACCGGCAAAGCGGCAGATTGAGCAATCAATAAGATAATTATAAGGATAAGATAATAAAGGAGGATACGAATATGGCAATGGAACCTAAGATTCGAAAAATAGTAACAAACATTGAGGAAATACGATATGAAGGATTTAAATCATTGGAAAAACCGATTCATAAGTGTTCTGTAGCAGCAGTAATTGAAAATCCATTTGCAGGAAGCTATGTGGAAGACTTGTCACAGCTTACAGAATATGGTGAATATCTGGGCGGCTATCTGACCGAGTTGGCAGTAAAAGCGTTAGGAGAGGTGCCAATCCATAGTTATGGAAAAGGTGCTATTATTGGTTTGAATGGGGAACTGGAGCATGGAGGAGCTATTTTGCACCCGAAGCTTGGAAAGCCAATGCGTGAGGCGATTGGAGGTGGTAAGGCTATTATACCGTCTGCAAAAAAAGTAGGAATTGCAGGAACTGGTATAGATGTACCTCTCCATTATAAAGATGCTGCATTCGTGCGAACCCATTATGATGCCATGGAGGTTCGAATACCCGATGCACCTAAAGAAAATGAGATTGTAATTGCTTTGGTGTTTACGGATGGTGGACGTCCGCATCCTAGAATCGGAGGCTTACAGGTAGATGAAATAAAAGGCGAAGACGGGTTGAGATAAAAGATTATAGAACAGGAGTATGTGCCTATGACAAAGAAAAAATGGATTGGCTTGGTGCTTGCTTTTGTCCTGTTTGTTACGATATTATCAGTTCCCCATATTGATCACTTGGCGGTAGATGGACAACGATGTCTGGCACTATTTGTAGCTGTTTTTATATTATATATTTTTGAGTCTATACCAGCCGCAGTTATAAGCATAGGAATCATACCGGCACTGGTACTGTTACGGATCGGTAATATAAATGAAGCACTCACAGGTTTCGCATCCGCCTCAACATATTTAGTAATTGGTTCGTTCATTCTGGCGGCAGCAATGATTAAAACCGGGTTAGGAAAACGTATAACCTGCAGGTTGCTTTTGCTGATTGGAACGAGCCCGGTACGGATATCATTTGGTCTAATGATAGTAAATATGATTATGGCATTTTTAATACCTTCATCAACGGCAAGAACTGCTATGTTGCTTCCGATTTGTCTGGCTATCATACAGGAATATCAGGGCACAGAAAAAAACAAAGCTCGATATTCATCCAATATATTGATGACGCTTTGTATTACGAGTTCTACGATAAGTGCAGGAATTTTGACATCGACGGTATCGAATCCTATGGCAGTAGAGTATATTCAGAAGGCTATAGGGGAAACGGTGACTTATGGAAAATGGTTTATGTGGGGATTCATTCCGGCGTTTATAATGACTGTAGTATCATGGGGCGTGATCCAGATATTTTTCCGAGTATCTGATGAGGGCAAAAATGAAGATGCAGAGTACTTGAGATCGCAATTGAGCGAAATGGGAAAACTGCAATTTAATGAAGGGTTCACTGCAGCGGTGGTTGCGATAACGGTTGTTTTTTGGATTCTGGGGGAACAACTGGGAATTGATAGTACAACGGCAGCGTTTTTGGGTGCTATATTATTGTTTATGCCAAGGTGTAATATTTTAGATTGGAAGGACTGTCAGCGTAATATATCGTTAAGTGTGGTATTTGTTATCAGTGGTGGCATCAGCCTTGGAAATGCTATGGTGGCAACGGGTACATCTGATTGGCTTGCAGAGAGAGTGTTTGGATTTTTATCCCCCCAAATGGATATGGTGTGGTGTATTATTTTAATCGTAGTGATAGTCCAGTTTATGCATGTATTCTTTGTTGGTACAGCAACTATGGCAAATGCTTTTTTTCCGATTTTAATTAGTGTTGCCTCACAGATTCATGCAGATCCATTAGCAATCATAATGCCGGCGGCATTTATGATAGGAGGCTATCCGGTTTTGATGTTTTTTAATACGACTCCCAATATTTTGTGTTATGATACAGGTTTTATTCGTTCGTCTGATTTTTTAAAAATTGGAATACCGGTTTCGATTTGTGCCTGTGTAGTATATGCGGTTTGTGCAAAATGGTATTGGCCCTTCATCGGAATGTTCTGACTAAAAACAATTACTGTATAAATATAAAAGAATGATACAAAAAATATATGGATATATATAAAAAAGGTATTTTACAATTAAACATGTGAATGCTATGATTACCACTGTAACAAGGACAAAGGTAATCATAGCAAAGAAAAACAGGGCAAAGGTGCCGTAAGGTGCAAGAGCCCTGTTTTTGATTTAAAACTACGAAGAAGGGAAGAAGGCATATGAAAGCAGTTGTATATAAGGGCATTGGAGATTTTCAATTCGAAGAACGTCCTATGCCGGAGATAGTAGATGAAAAAGATGCAATCGTAAAGGTTACTCTGGCATCCATTTGTTCCAGTGATATTCATATTAAGCATGGAGCAGTGCCGAAAGCAATACCTGGAACCACTGTCGGACATGAGTTTGTCGGTGAAGTGGTAAAGGTTGGATCAGAAGTGAAAAAGTTTCGGGCCGGGGATCGGGTGACAGTAAATGTGGAAACCTTTTGCGGAGAATGTTATTTCTGTAAAAGAGGTTTTGTAAATAATTGTCAGGACAAAAATGGCGGCTGGGCATTGGGGTGTCGAATTAATGGAGGTCAGGCTGAGTATGCCAGAGTTCCGTATGCAGATAATGGATTAAACCTGATACCCGAGGGAGTAACAAATGAGCAGGCATTATTTGTTGGTGATATTCTGGCTACCGGATATTGGGCAGCCTCAATATCTGAGATTAAACCAGCAGATACGGTTGTAGTTTTAGGAGCAGGACCAACCGGGTTATGTGCACTCGAATGTGTGAAGCTGTATAGCCCGGAAAAAGTAATTGTGGTAGATACCATGGATGAAAGATTGGCACTGGCAAAGGAACATGGAGTGGCAGATATAACAATTAATCCGCTGAAAGAGGATGTAGAAAAAATAGTGTTAGAACAGACATATGGCAGAGGTGCAGATGTAGTCTTAGAGGTTGCGGGAGGAAAGAATACCTTCCAGACTGCCTGGAAGGTTGCAAGACCAAATGCAGTCGTTACAATAGTAGCTTTGTATGAAGAGTCTCAGGCGTTGCCGCTTCCGGATATGTATGGTAAGAATTTGATCTTCAAAACGGGTGGCGTAGATGCCAATGCCTGTGAAGATATTTTGAAACTGATTGCTTGTGGCAAAATCGATACAACCTATTTGATTACGCACACAGTAAAGTTAAAGGACATTATGGATGCGTACGAGATGTTTGAAAATAAGGAAGATGGAGTGATTAAGGTTGCAATTGAACCATAAGGTTCTTGTAATACAATAATGAAGAAAAGAGGATATGCGTATGAAAAAGATAGTGAAAAGATTATTAACAGTTGCATTGGCTGCGGTATTCACATTTAGCTTGGCTGCGTGTGGAAATTCAGAAGGTAAAGGTAGTAGTGATGAGTCAGGAGGATCAACATTAGAAGATGCATTAAATCAGGCAAGTGAAGGAAGCGAAGGAGATACTATTAAGGTCGGTTTGCTGACGGCATCTAGCGGAGGAACCTCTGTGCTGGATGGTTACATTGAAAATGCATTTAAGATGGGCGTTGATGAGATTAATGAAGCCGGTGGTGTTAATGGAAAGAAGATAGAAGTTATAAGTGAGGATTATGCTTCGGATCCATCCATGGCAGCAGAAAAGGCAGAAAAGCTGATTGTAAACGACGAGGTATGTTGTATATTTGGCTGTGTATTGTCATCCTGCCGTCAGGCGGTATTACCTGTAGTTGAAAAGTATGATAATCTGTTGATTTATCCGACAGACTATGAAGGCCTGGAGCAGTCAGATAATATTATTTATCTGGGATGTGTTCCAAACCAGCAGGTTCAGGTAATTGCACCATGGGTAGTCGATAATATCGGTAAAAAAGTATATGTTATCGGTAGTGATTATCTGTATCCTAGAAGTACCTGTGCACAGTTGATTGCAATTTTGAAGGAAAATGGAGCAACGATTGTTGGTGAAGAGTATGTATCTATGGATGAAACTGATTATACAACCTCTATCACAAAGATTATGGATGCAGAACCGGATGTTGTGTTTTCAGTATTAGTTGGTGACTGTATTAATTCGTTCCAGAAACAGTATGCACAGTATGGTTCGGATACAGCAGTATTCCATATGTGTATGGATGAATCCGGTGCGGCTGCGATTGGGGCAGATGCCTGTGAAGGCGTATATTCAGGACAGACCTATTATTGTACATTAGATACTGATAAAAATAAAGAGTTTGTGGAAAAGTATAGCTCTGCATATGGTACAGAACCGACTGTATATGCAAGTACATCTTATACAGGAGCTTATCTGTTAAAAGGAGCTTTGGAAGCAGCAGGTGATGATTTTACCACAGAAGATCTTGTAAATGTATTTCATGGACAGAGCTTTGATGGACCTGCAGGTACACTTACCGTACAGGACAATAATCATACGAGTCTGACACCTAGAATCGGTCAGGTAAACAGCGACTGTCTCTTTGATGTATTATATGAGGCAGAATCACCGATTGAACCAGATCCGTGGGCTGGACAGGCATACTATTCAGAATAACAGAATTTTAGAAGGGCAAGGGGGCTGTAAAGAATACGGCTCCCTTTTCTAATTATGATAACCAGAAGTTTTAGAATTATGCAGTAGGTTAGGAGGAGTTCATATGTTCCTTACATTGATTATAAACGGTTTGATGACCGCCGCATCATTACTACTGTTATCTATGGGAATGGCTATTATATTTGGTATTATGAATGTTGTTAATCTGGCACATGGAGAACTGATAGTAATCGGTGCATATGTATCCTATACCATGATTGAAACATTAAAGCTTCCGTTTTGGATTGCAATACCGGCCTCGTTCATAGTAACAGCTATAATTGGAGCAATTATTGAAAAATTGATAGTAAAAAAATTATATGGAAAAATTGCAGAAACCCTGCTGGTCACATATGCACTTTCTATGATTTTTCAGCAGATATTAAAACTGATATATGGAGCCGGTTATATACATGTATCAGCACCTGTATCAGGAGCGATAAAGATGGGAAAGACGATCATGCCTGTATATTATATTTGTATTATTGCAATAGCAGTTCTTGTATTTATAGGAACACAGTTGTTGTTTAATAAGACCCGATTGGGTATGCAGATCCGTGCAGTTAGTCAAAATCGTTCTATGTCAGAATGCTTGGGTGTGAATGTAAAGCTGATTGATACCGTAACTTTTGCATATGGAGCAGGCCTGACCGGGCTTGCAGGCTGTATTATTGCACCGATTAATTCCATTTCACCATTTGTGGGATCCAACTATATGGTTGATAGTTTTATGGCAGTAGTATTGGGCGGTGTAGATACGTTATTTGGAACAGTATTAGGCTCATTAATTATGGGAGAGAGTAATTCTGTTATTGGTGGATATATGGATTCTGTGTTTGCGGAAATGATCGTTGTGTTTGCGGTTGTTATTATAATACGATTTAAACCAAAGGGTCTGATCGTGAAGGAAAGGAGATAGAGATTATGGGAAATTCAAAAAAACGTTTTATTAAGAACATTTCTATCTTGCTTGTTATAGATATCGTAATATTTATATTTCTAGCGTGTTTTCCGGCATTTGCTAATTCGTTTCGGTTGCAGATAATGGCTAAATGTCTGAGTTATATAGTATTCGCATATTCGCTGGATTTATTATGGGGATATGTAGGGTTGATGAGTATGGGTCATGCGGTATTTTTTGGTATAGGAGCATACATACTGGCAATCGGATATTCTATGCAGGATGGAGTTCCTTCATATATGACCAGCCTGGGGTATATGCAAGCCCCTGCAATTTATTATTTTCTGGCACACAAACCAATAGCATTTATAGCGGCATTGTTAGGGTGTGGAGTAATAGCAGGTATTTTAGGAGCATTTCTTTTTTCAAAAAAGGTAAACAGTGTATTCTTTTCGCTCATTACATTTGCACTTGCCAGAGTATTTGAATTATTGATTATTAATCAGCAAAGATTTACTGGTGGAGCAAATGGTATTACAAAGATTCCGAGAAGATTATTTGTAGAGGCAGATATTCCGCAGGTGGCATATTATTATATTTTACTGGCAATGGTAATACTAGTGTATTTGTTTTGCAAATGGTTAACAAGAAGCAAGTATGGATTGATTCTTGAGGCAGTTCGGGAAAACGAAGATCGAATGAGTTTTTTTGGATACAATGTGATAAAGTTTAAAATTATGATATTTGTAATTTCAGCAGTGTTAGCAGGTCTGGCGGGTATCATGTTTGCAACATCGCAGTCCTTTATCGGACCATCCAATGTTGGTATCTCGGCTTCAACAGCGGTTATTGTATGGCTGGCACTTGGTGGAAGAGGAAATATCACCGGTGCGACAGTAGGAACGCTGGTAGTGTGCTGGGCAGAGAGTCTTTTTTCAGAACAACTGACAAATTATTGGAACATTATCTATGGCGTTATGATACTTATAGTAGTATTTTTGGTTCCGAAAGGAATCATAGGACAGCTGCAGGCAGCAATTTATAGCCGAAAAGCAGCAAAAAAGCAAAATGATGTTGTGGGAAAAAACGCATAGGAAGGCGTGGTGAAGAGATATGAATGGAGAAAAGGTAACGAGTGAAAAAAAGGAACGTAAGAACCAACTAATTGTCCGAGGACTATGCGTGAATTTTAATGGGTTTGTTGCGGTTGATAATGTGGATTTAACCGTAGAACCGGGAGAGACCAGAGTTATAATTGGACCTAATGGTGCTGGAAAAACAACATTATTGGATCTGATAACCGGAAAAACAAAGCCTACGGCAGGAACTGTAGAATTTCGTGGACATCAATTGATTGGAAAAAGTACCTCCGAAATCTGTAAAAAATACCATGTTGGACGAAAGTTCCAAGGACCGAATGTGTTTAATAATCTAACGGTTGAAGAAAATATGCAGCTTGCAATGATGGGAAATGATACTATGACCAGTTATTTGCTCAAAAAGCAGGGCAAAGGAGAGCAGGAACGAATAGATGAGTGTCTGAAAAAAGTAAATCTTTACGAGTATAAGGATATTATGGCTTCGGCATTGTCTCATGGACAGAAGCAGTGGTTGGAAATCGGTATGGTTATACTACAGGAAGCACAGTTGGTTGTGTTGGACGAACCAACCGCCGGAATGACGGCAGAAGAGACATTTAAGACAGGAGAGATGATTAATTTGAATCTGAAGGACAAAACTCTTGTTGTTATCGAGCATGATATGGATTTTGTTCGTCAGATTGCAGAAACAGTTACGGTTCTTCATCAGGGAAAGATATTAGCGGAGGGGACGTTTGAAGAAGTTGAAAAGGATCCCCGGGTAATTCAGGTATACTTAAAGCAGGAGTCAGAGATAGAAAAGGAGGAGTCCACATGTTAGAACTGAAAGATGTGCATGTAAGTTATGGAAAAAGTAAGGTTATTAATGGCGTGGATTTTTCTATGGAAATTACCGACAAGGTAGCTTTGCTTGGCAGAAATGGTGTAGGAAAAACTACATTGCTAAAAAGTCTTATTGGAATTCTTCCGGTAGAGTCTGGAACAATTACTTATGAAGATATAGTACTAAATAAAAAAAATAGTTATGAACGATCCATTGCTGGAATTGCTTATGTGCCGCAGGGCAGAGAAATCATTCCGGATTTTACAGTGCGGGAAAATCTGGAATTAGGGGGTGTTTCGTTAAAGAAAGATATGGTAAAGGATCGGATCGAGGAGGTTCTGAATTACTTTCCTGCCTTAAAGGTACATTATATACGAAAAGGTGGTGTTTTATCCGGAGGCTTGCAGCAGCAGCTGGCTATTTCCAGAGCACTTATGTCTCACCCTAAGATTTTATTGCTGGATGAACCGACAGAGGGGATTCAGCCCAATATTGTAGCGGAGATCGCAGATATCTTAAATCGGGTACATAAGGATTTGAATCTTGGAGTTATATTAGTTGAGCAGAACCTGAATTTTGCATTTAAAATATGTGATTCATACATATTAATGCAAAAAGGACAAATTGTAAACCGAGGACAAAACGGGGATTTGACCGAGGATATTATTAATAAATATTTGACGGTATAAGGAGGAACGCGTATGAGACAGTATGAAGATATTATGAATGTTGCTGTAGTGAATTTTCGACAGATATGGGGAAATAAGGAGAGTAATCTGGCAAGAATAAAGGGGTTTATACGTTCAGCAGCAAAAGCAGGTGCAGATTTAATTGTATTTCCCGAAATGGCATTAAATGGTTATGACGATGAGGATGGAGTTGAAAAGAATCAGAAGATGCAGATTCGTGAAGCGGAGGTCGTTCCTGGAACATCCAGTTTGGCAGTTGCAGAGATGACAAAGAAATATGGTGTATATGCAGTATTTGGTATGGCAGAAAGAGAGTCAGAAGGATCTGAAACGGTATATAATTCTGCAGTTGTTTGTGGACCGGAAGGAATTATAGGAGCATATCGGAAAATACACCCGGCATTAGCGGAACAGAGATGGTGTGTACGGGGGGATGAACCGTTTTCATTTGATACTCCGTGGGGACCGGTAGGTGTTGGTATTTGTTATGATTCATACAATTTTCATGAGCTGATTCGCTATTATGCAGCTATTGGCTGTCGGTTGTATTTGAATCCAACGGCTATTGGACCGAGTGGACGACATGATTGGAGAGATTACTATATGTATGGCTTAAAACAGTGTGTGAATTCATGCGAAATTTTTGTAGCGAGTTCAAATCTGGTGGGAAATAATATGGTGGATGAGGAAGAAGGAGGAAGCCTTGGAAATATAGCGGATGTAGGATTAGGGTTTGGCGGCGGCAGTATGATTCTTGGACCGGGGCTTTATGATAAACTACATATCTATGCAGGTGATGTTGATGTAAAAGAAGAGGGATACTTTATGGCTGCAATAGATTTAAGTATGGCAACACGACGCAATTTCAAAATAGATCCGGTTAAAGGCTGCCCGGATTACCGTCCGGATATTTATAGAAAGTTAAATGAAAAACTACTGGAGATGCCTTATTGGAAACAGTTCTCCTAGCAATCGGGGATTCGGCAAAGGAAGGTGGAAAACATGAAAAATTATGTAATAACAATAGCTCGGGGATTTGGTAGCGGTGGAAAGGATGTCGGGAATCGTCTGGCAAAGGAATTGGGAATTCCGTGCTATGAACGTGAAATCCTGGATATGGCATCGGAAAAAACCGGACTCAATGTAGGAATGTTTATGCAGGTTGATGAACGGTTACGAAAGAACGCTATTTTAAAAAATCTACAAACGGTACAGACTTCATATGCAGTAGAACCAACAGAAAAGGATTTTGTGTCCGATGAAAATTTATTTTTCATTCAGGCAGAAATTATTCGTACACTGGCACAGTCACAGTCTTGTATCATTGTTGGAAAATGTGCTGATTATATACTAAGAGATTATGACAATGTAATTAGTGTTTATGTTGAGGCTCCGCGTGCAGCTTGTGTCGAAGAGATTATGAAAAAACTGAATGTTCCGGAAAAAAGGGCACATCAGCTAATAAAAACGACAGATACATATCGGGCAAATTACTACAGATATTATACGCGTGGCAGAGATTGGACAAATCCTATTAATTATGATATGACATTGAACAGTGATAAAGTTGGACGGGGGAATTGCGTTAAAATTATAAAAAACTACATTGATATACGATTTGGTGAGAAAAAGGAAAACCACGATTAAATGATTTTCTCAATTCATTGTCTTGGCTGGGGCAGCACAAAGTGTGCTGCCTATTTTGATATCTTGTGGATTGTAATAGAGCATGAAATAGGATAGAATGAAGCAAAGTAGTGATGCTGGTATACAAAGATAGATGTGAGGAATGATAATGACGAGGGAGCAGAAGAAAAAGCAAAAACCGATATGGAAGGGCCTCTGGCTGCTGACACTACTGGTACTGATGCTGGCCGGGTGCAGCGGGCAGGCAGAGGAGACTGCCACAGAGGCCTATGATCCGTATAATCATGCACAGTCTCTGACGGCAGTGCTAAAGACGATGAATCTGGATGCCGGGACGATGACACTGGTGGATATCAATACAGGTCTGTCCTATGATCTTCTATATAATAATGGTGTTGATGTACGAAATAAATACGATGAGATTATGTCCGGTACCCTGCTGGAAGAGGGAGAGATTCTGGACATTACTTATAATGAAGATAATAATAAGCTTTTGGAGATGAAGATCAATCCGGATGCATGGGAGGTACGGGAAATTTCAGGTCTGGAGATCAACCGCGTGGAGCGGCAGGCTCAGATTCTGAATCAGAGCTATAATTATACAGATGATCTGGTTGTATTATCTGCCGGAACTCCGATCGGGATCAATGAGATCTGCAAGGAAGATCAGTTGACAGCCAGAGGATATGGCAGCCGGTTATGTTCTCTGACCGTAGATCTGGGACATGGCTATGTGAAGCTGGAGAACTATGACACCTATATCGGTGGCATGATCGAGATCGGATACAATACGATCGTTCCGGTTACAGAGGACATGCTGTTAACGGTACGGGAAGGAACCTATAAGCTCAAGATCACAAAGGGCGAGCATAGTGGCTACAAGAATATCGTTGTTAATCGGGATGAGGAAAGCGTTATCAGTTTACAGGAGCTACAGATCGCTCCGGATCCGGTGGGAATGTTGTACTTTGATGTTACCCCGGTGGAAGCACGCGTCATGATCGATGGAGAAACCATAGATACCAGCCAAACGATAGAACTGACCTATGGTAAACATCAGATCCGTATCACAGCGGAGGGATATGAGACAAAGGCAGGATATATTACAGTCAATGCGGCCTATAAGCTATTTACCATAGAGCTGTCTGCTACAGACGATGATACGAATACGTCTGCCGCAGCTACTATGACAGCATCGGCGGCATCGGACGGGACTACGGCAGCAGGAAGTACGGAAAAAACAACGTCTTCGACAGAGGACGGAGCAGCCACAACCGAGACAAAGACGACAGGGAATACAGTCACGATCAGCAAGCCGGTGGGAGCATACTGCTATGTTGACGGTGATCTGAAGGGAACCGTACCTGTGACCTTTGACAAAACAGTGGGAAGTCACGTTGTAACCTTCAGCATGACGGGATGTCTGGTCAAGAGCTACACGATCCAGTGTCAGGACAATGGAAAGGATGATACGTATTCCTTTGATGCACTGCCGACCTATTCATCTGTATTATTTGAGGAAAACTAGAAGATATATTTTATAAAAACAGTTGACGAAGCTCCCCCACCTATGGTATCCTATAGCTTGCGACAGAAGAAGTCTTTTTTTTGTGTGTAAAAATGAGCCACACAGGAATGCGGATAGGAACTGACGCAGCAAACTATAAAAACGGAGGTGGAAAGTTGTGCGAGTAAAGATAACATTGGCATGTGAAGAGTGTAAACAGCGTAATTACAATCTCACAAAGGATAAGAAGACACATCCAGATCGTATGGAAACAAAGAAGTATTGTAAGTTCTGTAAAGCACATACAATGCATAAGGAAACTAAGTAACCTGTGACCACATAAGGAGTGATGAAATGGGAAGTAAGGATGAGGAGAAGTCAGCTCTGAAGCGTAGCTGGTTTCAGGAATTAAAAGCCGAGTTTCATAAGATCATCTGGCCTGATAAGAATTCCCTGGTAAAAGAATCCATTGCGGTTATTATCATTGCAATCATCATTGGCTGTATCGTGGCATTAGTGGATACCGGACTGAAGGAAGGGATAAATGCTCTTCTGTCACTGGTACAGAATATAGGGTAAAGGTTGGTGATTATATGTCAGAAGCAGAGGAAAGCAAAGCAAGATGGTATGTAGTCCATACCTACTCAGGTTATGAAAACAAGGTAAAGGCTGATATTGAAAAGAGCGTGGAAAACCGCGGGCTTGAAGATCAGATCTTGGAAGTAACCGTTCCGCTACAGGATGTAGTCGAGGTAAAGAACGGTGCCAAGAAACAGGTTTCTAAGAAGATGTTTCCGGGTTATGTACTACTGAACATGGTTATGAACGATACCACATGGTATGTAGTACGGAACACCAGAGGTGTTACAGGATTTGTTGGCCCCGGATCAAAGCCGGTTCCGTTGACGGAAGGTGAGATTCGTTCTATGGGCGTAAGCACCACTCAGCAGGTAGAGATCGACCTGGAGGTAGGAGATACGATCAAGGTTATCTCCGGTGCATGGGCAGATACGGTTGGTGAGATTAAAGGCATTAATATGGCTAAGCAGTCCGTGACGATTGAAGTAGAAGTATTCGGACGGGCGACACCGGTCGAGATCGGCTTCTTAGAAGTACAGAAGTTAAACTAGTAAGTGGGAGGGTATCCCCCGTAAATACCACAATTTATTCAGGAGGTAAGCTATAATGGCTAAAAAAGTAGAAGGTTATATTAAATTACAGATTCCTGCAGGCAAGGCAACTCCAGCTCCACCGGTTGGACCTGCTCTTGGACAGCATGGTGTAAATATCGTGCAGTTTACAAAGGAATTTAACGCAAGAACTGCTGATCAGGGAGATATGATTATTCCTGTAGTTATTACAGTATATGCAGACAGAAGCTTCAGCTTCATTACAAAGACTCCACCGGCTGCAGTATTATTAAAGAAGGCTTGTAAGATCAAGTCCGGTTCTGGTGTGCCAAACAAGACAAAGGTAGCAACCATTACCAGAGCAGAAGTTCAGAAGATTGCTGAACTGAAGATGCCTGACTTAAATGCAGCTACAATCGAGGCAGCTACCAGCATGATCGCAGGTACCGCTCGTTCAATGGGTATCACAGTTGTTGATTAATAATTAAGTGGGAGGGTCGCTCCCGATAATACCACAGGAGGTTATTTAATATGAAAAAGGGTAAGAGATATGCAGAAGCTGCTAAGCTGGTAGACAGAGCTACAACTTATGATGTAGCAGAAGCAGTTTCTATCGTTAAGAAATCAGCTAGTGCAAAGTTTGATGAGACTGTAGAGTGCCACATCCGTCTGGGTGTTGACGGACGTCATGCAGATCAGCAGGTACGTGGTGCAGTTGTACTGCCACACGGAACCGGTAAGACTGTAAAGGTATTAGTATTCGCAAAGGGTACTAAGGTAGATGAGGCACAGGCTGCAGGTGCAGACTTCGTTGGTGGTGAGGAACTGATTCCTAAGATCCAGAACGAAGGATGGTTAGACTTCGACGTAGTAGTAGCTACACCGGATATGATGGGTGTTGTAGGTCGTCTGGGTCGTGTACTTGGACCTAAGGGCTTAATGCCAAATCCAAAGGCTGGTACAGTTACTATGGACGTAACAAAGGCAATCGCTGATATCAAGGCCGGTAAGATCGAATACCGCTTGGACAAAGCAAATATTATTCACGTGCCAATTGGAAAGGCTTCTTTTACAGAGGAGCAGTTATCTGACAACTTCCAGACATTAATAGATGCAATTAACAAGGCTAAGCCTTCAGCAGCTAAGGGACAGTATTTAAGAAGTGTAACCATCGCTTCTACTATGGGTCCTGGTGTTAAGCTGAATGTTACAAAGCTTGCTTAATTCTATTAGAAGTTAAGACCTTATAAGGAGAATCATTGCGGGAGATATCCCATGGTGATTCTCCTTTTTTAATTGCATTCATGCCGGAACCTTGATATAATCATTTATATATGATGTTCGTACACATAAGAAACATATAGAGTTACAACAGGAGGTTATGGGTTATGAAGTTGAGCGCAAAATTAATATTATTGGCAGCGGTTCCCACCGTGTTTATAACGGGGTTGACAATATTTCTGGTAGCAGGTCCGTTGAATCTGGGAACAAAGGGGATTGCCCTGATTCTGATATTGGCATTGCTGGTGATACTGGTTACGAATACACTGGTAGCCGTACAGATCAGTAAGTCTCTTTCATCCAGTATCGACGCGGTTCGACAGGTAGCAGCCGGAAATCTGAATGCCGAGATTGATGATCGCGCAACCGGTCGCGGAGACGAGATCGGTGTTCTGGCAAGATCGGTAGCCGGACTGCGGGATGAACTGAAGTATATGTTCCAGGACATTTCAGAGCATGCAAACTCTTTGCTGGAATCCGCAGAGCAGTTGAATGATACGGCACAGAAGAACTTAGTAACGGTGGACAATGTAGAACGGGCAGTTGGTGAGATCGCGGATGGTGCTACTTCACAGGCGCAGGATGCACAGAATGCTTCCGAGAGCGTATATGCGATGGGTGAGATGATAGAGGAAACCACGAAGGAAGTAGGAAACCTGAACTCAACCGCAGACTACATGCGTCAGTCCAGTCAGCAGGCCAGCCAGTCATTGATCGAGCTGAGAAATATCAATGACGAAGTAAAAGAAGCCATCGATCTGATCTATGAACAGACCAACCGCACCAATGAGTCATCCTTAAAGATTCGGGAGGCTACACGGCTGATCAGTTCTATCGCTGAGGAAACAAATCTTCTGTCGCTGAATGCCAGCATCGAGGCAGCCAGAGCCGGTGAGCAGGGACGTTCCTTTGCAGTCGTAGCCAATCAGATTCAGAAGCTGGCAGATCAGTCAAATGCATCCACAGATGCGATCGATGATATCATCAATGAGCTGATCAATGATTCCAATGAGGCCGTTAAGACCATGGAGAAGGTTCGGGAGATCATTAACAGTCAGAGTGAGAATGTAGCGAATACAGAAACGATCGTAGAACAGGTTATGGACGGTATCGAGGAATCCATACGCGGTATCGAAGCGATCGAGAGCCGCACCGTCGCATTAAATGAGGCAAGAAGCTCGATCGTAGAGGTGGTACAGGGACTGTCGGCTGTCGCTGAGGAGAATGCAGCGAGTACAGAAGAAACCTCTGCTGCTACAGCAGAAGTGGCAAGTAGCTTCAATGAAGTTACCGAGTCTGCGGGAGTCGTTAAGAATGCTGCAGACGAGATTGCAAACTCCATGAGCAACTTCCAGTTATAGACCGAAATGAAATAGAGAACAAAAAGCAACACCTGCTCTCGGATGAAAGGCGTCCGGAGCAGGTGTTTTAAAGTACAAAGGAACTAAATTAAGGGGGAGAAAAAATGACACCAATTATAATTTCATGTATATCTGTAGCAGGGGCAGGACTTATTATTATGCTTATTGCCATTCCGTTTTTTATTCACACTACGCGTGAAAAATCCAGATGCTCTGCACAAGTAAGTGGAGAAGTAGTGGATTATAAGTATACCAGACTAGGAAATGGAAATAGCACAATCGCCCCGGTCGTTGAATTCTGTGTCGATGGAGTAGTCTATACGGCATATCGTCATTATAAGGGAATAGCATCTTCAAAGAAAACCAGTGGTACATATAAAAATACGTCGGAACAAACCGGCGGGTTCTATATATCAGATAACGATTATTTTCACAGATATAATACTGGAACGCGTGCAAACTACCTCATGTTTGCCAGAGAAAAATGGCCAAAGGGAACCGGACTTTCCGTTGTTTACGATCCAAAGAAACCGGAACACGCTTATGTGGAAAAAGTAGTTGTAAAGACCGGGATAGCAGGGAAAGTTCTGATCTTTGTTGGAGGAGGATTGGTGGTATTGGCTGCGATAGTATTCTTTTTGAACAGATAATAACCGGAAGAAGACACCTAAATATAAAATAAAAGTAGAGAGTGTTCTAGGTAAATTAAAATTTACTTGTTTTATGACAGTCGAAAGGTATACAATCATAGTACATATGAAACATCTATTTTGGGGGATCCGAGTACAGCAGAAGACTGGGAACGGGATGCGATACAATATGTAATTGCCCATCCGGAGTTAGTAGAGTAAATAGGAGACAAGAGAAAATGAGAAAAGGAAAAATAATATTCATTACCATCGTGATACTGTTGATATTAGGTATAGTAGGAACCTGTATAGGAAATAAGATTCGTAAAAATAGAATAGAGCTGGAAATACAAATGATTCTATATGATCGCTACTGTCGGATATTGTGTATGCCGGGACTTCGGGAGGAAGATTATGATGATCTCCGTCATGTGGTCATGGATGCCCAGCCGAATGAAGAGGAACGAAAGGAACTGCTGATAAAAGTAGCCTATTATAATCTGGAGATGGGAAAGGATGTCACCATGGAGCAGGTGTTAGACTCTTATAATGCATTTTTGGCAGGAGATGAAGAGGGCAGTGCATTGATCGAAAGCTTTTATAATTCATTCTACAATGGAAGCAATGCGGAAATTGGACCGGAGAATGCATTTTTCTATGCGGTAAATGCCGTCTTGAGTAAGGAGGATGAAAGTGTCGTGAGTGCATCCGAAGAACAGATAGAAGCCGCGATACAATATGTAATTGCCCATCCGGAACTGGTGTTAGGGGGGAACAACGAAAGACCGGAACGGGAAATAGGGGGTGAAGAATACAGGAAATACAGGGAATACAGTCAATACAGTGAAGTACTGTGTATGGAGAGACAGACGATAAGCCGTGGAGATGGAATGATAATCATCTACGATACAAAACCAAAACCGGATGAGAATGAACTGCGGATCAAGGTGGCCTATTATAATCTGGAGATGGGGGAGGATGTCACCATGGAGCAGGTGTTAGACTCTTATAATGCATTTCTGGCAGGAGATGAAGAGGGTAGTGCATTGATCGAAAGCTTTTATAATTCATTCTACTATGGAAGAGATGCAGAGATCGGATCGGAGGATGCATTTCATGATGCAGTTGTATGTGAATTAGACAAAATAGGAGAAGATATAGAAACTGCCTCGGAAGAACAGGTAGAATCTGCGATACAATATGTAATTGCCCATCCGGAGTTAGTAAAGTAAGCAGGAGACAAGAGGAAATGAAAAAAAGAAAAATAATAGTCATTGAAACAAAATAAATGTTGTAGAGAGATGCAAGTGAGGTGGGAGAGTGGCACAGGTACGAAGATACGATAACTACACCATGTCTGAGAGACAGGGAAATGAAAACGCCCGGTACACAAATGATGAAAGCAAAGCTGCACAGGCTTTTTGACACCTACTGGAAGTTGAGTGACAGCATTGATAAGCTGCGGGAAGAGGTCTGGGATGCAGATGACAGCTTTCACAGGGATGTCAATCGGATAGCAAGCGAACTGGAAATCATACGACTGGAGGAAATCCGGGTACCTGATACAATCGGATACTATCCATCCGGGGGAGGAAATCCGAAACAACTGGGTATCAAGGATATCCCCTCTGATAGAGAAGCTGGAGTCGTACATAAAACCATACATAACGAAGAAATGGATTAGAAATAATTGATGGAAAAGTTGATGGAAAAATACCACTAGAAGAATATGAAAAGTATCGAATTGCTAGTGTGCATAATGTAGACTCGAATATAATGACCTTAGGTAAGTATGAACCGACTATAAGGGCGGACGGAACTAAAGATTTTTCAGTACTAGGTCCAGGTGCATATACTGTTAAGGCCGGAGGTACAACATATTTTAGTCTCGGAACGGAGTGGGATAAAATTACGGATACATATGGTTTAGATGCAGCAGGTCAAAATATGTTTGATTATTTTAATAAACCTGCATTAGACGATGCTGTAAGAGCTGGTAAGGAAATACGATTTTTACATAATCCAGAGGCATATGGAGAATGTGCGTTAAAATGGGAATGGGATTATCTGCAAGAAAAGCATGGATATTTTGCATTAGAAAAGAGAGGATATTTTGGTATGCAACTAAATGATTTTAATAAAATCAGAATGGAAATTGGGAGAAAAATAAAGCAATCATTTGGCAACAAAATAAGAGGTATGGAGTTTTATGATATAGTTGAGGAAACAGGGCATTGGTCATTTAAAATATGTTTTATAGCATATGATTATTTTTCGGTAGTATTTAGTTATGAGCTTGATATAATTGGATTCTCGATAGAAGTTGGTAATGGGAAGTTGATAAGTGTAATTAATGAACATAATTGTTATTCGAATACGGATATGGATAGCTATTTACAAAATGTTATTGAAGCGCTTGAGTTGAGAATCCCTGATAAATACTTAAAGATTCGAGGTTGGAAGTAGTTTTATTGTAAACGTCAAACCACTCGCCTTAACTTAAAGTCTTACTATGTGCCATACTATAATAAATCTAAAAACTCTTTGGAGTTTTTGTGGTTTTCATAGAGTGTAAAGAGGATATTTTTTGTAATCAGAGAAGAAGATGCCATCTGTCCGGAATGCGGAAGCCTCTATGCAGGAGTGAAACAGGATTTGTTCACCAGCGGATCGGAGGATGTGATATTTAAGGTTTCAGGAGGAATGCCGAGAATGATCAACAGGATCTGTGAAAAAACACTGCTGTATGCATACCAGCAGCAAAAATGACTGGTGGATGAATGTATGGTAAGGTTTGTCGCAAACCATGAGATGGCAGGCTGCATAGAGTAAAGACCGGGGCGAAAGTCCCGGGAACAGTGACAGAAAGATGAATAAGTTTGTGACAGTGAATGAAACTGTTAAAGAAGATAAAGAGGATATTATTATTGATAATATAAAAAGAGAGATTAAAAATTTATCATGGTTTAAACCTCAGATAAAGAAGTCAGTGTTGAAAAGGTATTACTATTTCTTGCGAAAAATGCAAAGATACGCTACGAATAACGGTCTGAAATCAGGACAACCCGGTAATTGGAAATTTATTTTTGCTTCTCTGTGAAAGAAGGACCGGATAAAGCAAATTCTTATATTAATAAAATAGAGGAATTGTTTGATTCCTATGGAGGTATAAATTGATGGAAGACAAGAGAAAAATAAAAGAAATATATAATTGTATATCTATTGCCTCTAATGAGGAATTGTATCCATTGCAGAAATGGTATAATCAATTAATAGAAAAAACAATTGCAGAAATTACTGTGGCAGACGTTTTAAGAATGATACGTCAAAAAGAGTTTACAAATCTTGCTATGTCAAAGGCAATAAATTTTTTGCGAGAGGATGTATTTGTTGGTGAATCATATGAAGGTGAGCTTTTTGAAAAAGTATCAGAAATGGATAGTTCATTTTTAATATCTTATGCAGATGACTTAAAAAATATTATTAACAATGCATTAGTAAAAAGTAAAACTCGTGACTGGACATATGATGGAGAAGAGGAAGAATTTAAAGATATGATTAATACTTTATCCAAAAAAGTAAACTGAGGAAAAAATATTGGAAATTGAATTATCCATGGTTTTAACAACACTTTTTGTAAAAGATTAGTTAGGTGAGATTATGAAGTTTAAGGAATATGATACAGTAAAGATTATGAAAGATTGTAAAGAGGGTATAAAAAAAGGTGAAATCGGTGCTGTACTTATGGTATTTGAGGAACCACGAGAGGCATATGAAGTTGAAATACTAGATGAAGAAGGAAATCCTAAAGCACAGAGAACTCTGTTACCAGATGATTTGGAGTTGGTAGAAAATTAAAATATAGCAAAAATGTAACAAATTCGTAACCGCTCCCTTGACGCTTCAAAACACCCATGTTACAACGGCACGCAAGCTATCGAATACTACTGCCCGGAAAAAGAATGTCGGTTCCAAACTCAGTCAGAAGATATCCCCTCTGATAGAGAAACTGGAGCCGTACATAAAACCATACATAACAAAGATCGACGATGCGGTCGGACAGCTTCAGAGACAGATCAGTCAGGCGGTTCAGAGGGCAGAAGGATTCTGTATGAAGAAAGTGAAACGGTAGAGTAATAAATTTTATTATAATAAGCAGACTATTTGGAGAGGAGGTAAAGCAATGGAAAGGATAATACAAATTATAAATGATTGGGATCCGATTGGATTTTTCCCGATGGCTCCAAAAGATGAATACATTAATGAAATAAAAAAGATAAATGAATTTGTTTGCTCCAATTACAGTTTACAAGTTCATACATTGGCACAAGAAATAAATAAAATATTTGTAGAAACATTTGGAACGGATGTTTATGAAGAAGACTTGGAACAATGTACAATAATTGCAAAAAAAATACTAAATTGAATGGTTAAATTTAAACTTACTGTTGCGCATGGAAAATGTTAGAAGATAATGAGCGTAAAGAAAAGCTTAAACAGGAGATGAGGAGACAAGGATATTTGGAATAAAAGAAATGCAACGGTATTTTATACCCAGCAAGGTTCATATGTCATTATATACCAGAGTGAGGTAAATAAAATGAGAATTACAGAAATCAATACGATTATTAAATCTGTTGAATATGCCGGAGAAATTTTTATTAATCTTCAGGAGTTGTATAATTTGCTAAAGACAGATTTTAGGATTGAAATGGAGGAGTGTATAATTACTCCGTATTACATTCAAGATAATAAGCGAATGGAATTATATCAATATGAGTTTTGCTGTACTGATGAATTTGATTTTGAAGAGTACATTCTAAAATTAACCGGCAAAGAAAAGATAGAAGATATTTCAGAAGATATTTGCTATCTCAGAAGGATATGCTTTTCGACATGTGATGAACCGGATGGATTGGTTGAGTTCCTAAAGTTCCTTTTCAATAATAAAATTTTACAGGAAGAAATCAAGAATGTATTTGGTGATTACGTTGTAGGGAATTTATATGCAGTAATGTATTAGATAAAAATTCCCTTACATTTACTAATAAAAGGATTATTGGACAATGATAGAAATTCAAAATAATAAAATATTGTTAGCTGGAAAAGAATTGCAATTTGATAATAAAATTATTGAGGCTGCAGAATATGAAGGAAAAGTAGTTATCGTGTTTGAAACTGATGAAGATGGCGGATATGATAATGTGTTTTGTTATACGCAGGGTTTACAATTGCTTTGGAGAATAAAACCAGCACCGGTCGCTATTGGCGGAACTGCCAGAAGTCCGTATGTGGGAGTTGATATAGTAGAAGGTAATTGTAGAGCAATTGATTTTTATGCAATGGGGGTGAAAAAACATGAAAATATGGCAATTAAACTTCGAACTAGATGAATATGACAATTTAATACCCATAAGAGATTTTGAAGTTGAGGAAATTCAATCGTTTGATGGTAGAAGTCACTTGAGTCAATGGAAGCCCATTCAGGTCAAAAGAATGGAACCAGAGAAAGGGCTTGAGTTAAGTGATGCACCTGGATTTATATTTCCGGTATTTAGTAGAAGAGCATTGGAATGTTTAGATCCACTGATAAGTAAAAATGTAGAAATATTACCATTAGAT
>UQBG01000015.1 GCA_900539185.1 uncultured Clostridium sp. | reverse complement strand
TTAAACCACATGCTCCACCGCTTGTGCGGGTCCCCGTCAATTCCTTTGAGTTTCATTCTTGCGAACGTACTCCCCAGGTGGAATACTTATTGCGTTTGCTGCGGCACCGAAGCCCTTATGTGCCCCGACACCTAGTATTCATCGTTTACGGCGTGGACTACCAGGGTATCTAATCCTGTTTGCTCCCCACGCTTTCGCGCCTCAGCGTCAGTTGTCGTCCAGCAAGCCGCCTTCGCCACTGGTGTTCCTCCTAATATCTACGCATTTCACCGCTACACTAGGAATTCCGCTTGCCTCTCCTGTACTCTAGTCTGACAGTTTCAAAAGCAGTCGCAGGGTTAAGCCCTGCGTTTTCACTTCTGACTTGCCATACCGCCTACGCACCCTTTACACCCAGTAAATCCGGATAACGCTTGCCCCCTACGTATTACCGCGGCTGCTGGCACGTAGTTAGCCGGGGCTTCTTAGTCAGGTACCGTCATTTTCTTCCCTGCTGATAGAGCTTTACATACCGAAATACTTCTTCACTCACGCGGCGTCGCTGCATCAGGGTTTCCCCCATTGTGCAATATTCCCCACTGCTGCCTCCCGTAGGAGTTTGGGCCGTGTCTCAGTCCCAATGTGGCCGTTCACTCTCTCAAGCCGGCTACTGATCGTCGCTTTGGTAGGCCGTTACCCTGCCAACTGGCTAATCAGACGCGGGCCCATCCTGTACCTATAAATATTTTCGCCCTGAGAGATGCCTCTCTGTGCGCTTATGCGGTGTTAGCAGTCATTTCTAACTGTTATCCCCCTGTACAGGGCAGGTTACCCACGCGTTACTCACCCGTCCGCCACTCAGTCATATCGGTCCGCTTCCGAAGATTAAGTCCGACATGCTTCGTTCGACTTGCATGTGTTAAGCACGCCGCCAGCGTTCATCCTGAGCCAGGATCGAACTCTCAATTAAAGTTTGATCTTTGGTCATTATCAACTTCTGGCTAATAATTCCCTTTTTACTGTTTTTAAGGTTGTATGATCCGGTTTCTCAAGTCCCTGTTTCCAGTTCCTTTTGACCTTTACCATACTGTCCGTTTCTGAAATTCTTTTAGAATTTTCAGGGTTGTCTTATTGTTTAATTATCAAGGTTCTGTTGCCTGTTCTCGAAGCATCTGGCATTATGCATTTGCTTCATTTGCTTCTTACCGCACATGCACCTCGTGCCTAAGTAAGCAAACGGAGAAGGAGGGATTTGAACCCTCGCGCCGTTATTAGCGACCTACTCCCTTTCCAGGGGAGCCCCTTCAACCGCTTGGGTACTTCTCCAAGTACAAGCGTTTGATTTTCCTGATTTTTCAGGAGCGGAGAGGATGGGATTCGAACCCATGTGCCCTCTCGGACAAACGGTTTTCAAGACCGCCTCGTTATGACCACTTCGATACCTCTCCATATATGAAATTATACTTATTTCCTGTCGCTTTCTGATCTGCTCTCCGTCAGCGACATTGATAATAATATCACTTGATCTTTATAATGTCAACCACTTTTTTTAGTTTTTTTATTTTGTTATTTTCCGCAAATGCCCTTCTATATGTGTAAAAAAAGACAAGTACAAATTTTACTTTGAAATCTGTACCTGCCTTTTTCAGTTTCATTTTTCTGAAAGCAAACTCTTTATAAGACTCTCTGCTACTATCATATCTTCGGGTGTCGTAATCTTGATATTCCGATAGTCACCCTCTATCACCTTTACGAGTGTGTCGCAGTAGCGTTCTACCAGCATGGTATCATCCGTAATGTTCTCTGGTATAGCCTGCCGCATACACTGATAGGCTCGCTTAATCAATGGTACCTGAAAGGTCTGAGGGGTCTGTATCTGCCATAACAGCTTCCGATCCGGTGTTTCGATACCAAATCCATCTGCATTTACTACTTTAATCGTATCCTTTACCGGCATGCCCACGGTACAGGCACCATGTTCTCTTGCCGTCCGAATCGAATCTCGAATCATTTTCTGTGTCAAAAACGGACGTGCCCCATCATGTATCAATACGATCCCATCCGAAATCAGATTCAATCCTTGCTCAACAGAATCATATCGCTCCGCTCCACCGGCTATAATATCCGTCACCTTACAGAATCCATAGGTTTCCACGATCTGCTCCCGACAGTAACGAATCTCCGATTCTCCCGTCACCAGAATGATTCTGGATACATCACTCTCTTCAAAACACTTTAATGCATAGTACAAAACCGGTTTCCCGTCCAGCAAAAGAAACTGCTTCTGCACCTTACTGTGCATCCTGCGTCCCTGTCCTGCCGCTAATACAATGGCTGTTATCTGTTCACTCATATCTTATCGCTCTCCCAGCTTCAGATTCGGTACAGCATTCAGATCCAGACCGGACCGCACACCCTTCCGATATTCATAGTAGCCTGCTGCCCCTATCATAGCTGCATTATCGGTACAAAGAATCGGTGACGGAGAATAGAACTGTATGTCTCTTTCCGCACACGCCTGCTCCATCGCTGCCCGCAGTGCGGAATTTGATGCCACGCCACCGGCAATCGCCAGCTTTTTCATACCGGTCTCTTCCATCGCCATCATCGCATGACCGGTCAGTACATCCACAACTGCCTGCTGAAACGAAGCCGCTACATCTGCCTGATTATATTCGATTCCCTTCATTTCACACTGATTCAAATAGTTCAGCACCGCAGACTTCAGTCCGCTAAAGCTAAAGTCATACGGGTGTTCCTCTATACTTGCCCGTGGGAATGCGATTGCCTGTGGATTTCCCTGCTTGGATACCTTATCAATCTTCGGTCCTCCGGGATATCCCAGTCCGATTGCTCTCGCTACCTTATCAAAGGCTTCTCCGGCCGCGTCATCCCGCGTCCTGCCCAATACTTCATATACTCCATAATCAATGACCTTCACCAGATGCGAATGTCCGCCGGATACCACCAGGCAGATATACGGTGGCTCCAGATCCTTGTGTTCTATGTAATTGGCCGAAATATGTCCTTCAATATGATGCACTCCCACCAGCGGAAGCTGTCTCGCATAGCTGATTGCCTTTGCTTCCGCAACCCCTACTAACAATGCACCTACCAATCCCGGACCATATGTAACCGCAATGGCATCCATATCATCCAATGTCATATTCGCAGTATCCAAGGCCTCCTGAATCACATAATTAATATTCTCCACATGCTTACGCGATGCAATCTCCGGTACAACTCCGCCATATATCGTATGCAGATCGATCTGCGAGGATATAATGTTTGATCTTACATCTCTTCCATTTACTACAACCGCTGCTGCAGTCTCATCACAGGAGGATTCTATTGCCAGTATCCTTACCTCTTCCTTTATCTCTTCCTTCATATTGCGTTCTCACCTTTATTTCCTTGTATTCTGCTATTCTGCCTCTGTTGTCGAATCGGAAGTGATCACTCCCTGCCAGCCCAGAATCTTCCAGTTATCTTCCTCCTGTACCAGAAGATATTCTTCCTGCACCGGTTTCGTTGCATTTCCTTCCCGGATGTTGCAGGTAACATAAATCGTTGCATACTGTCTTCCATTGATCTCATTATACGTGATACTATCTTCCGGATCGACGGTATAGCTGACATAAATCTTGCCGGCCGTTTGAAACTCATCTATATCCTTCTTCAGATTCTCTTCCTGCGTCTTCTGATCATTACCGAGTAACAGTTCTTCTGCCAGAAGTTCCCGACTTTGCTCATTCAGCTTTTGAAGATCGCCTTCCTCCAGTTTCTCATTATACAGACATTTCAGATATCGACAATGCAGCTTCACAACCTCCCGTACATCCTTTGGGTATTGTCTTGCGAAGTCATATTCCATCAAAATCGTCTCTTCGCTCATATTCTCTTCTGCATCCTGAGCACTGTTCTTGGAATGGTTACTGATTCGCATATATACCGCCAATGCCACTGCAATTCCGAGCACTACCAGAATCACGGTTCTCAGCGCCTTGAGATTTTCATTTCTCTTAGCCTTATCCTTCTTTGTATCCGGCATATCCATTCCCCCTTGCTAATTTTCTTCAAACATCAGCTCACAGCTTCTTCCATCCCTGCTAATAACGGTATTGGCAAATATCTTTTTCACCTTTGACTCATATTGCTCCGGATGAACCAAGGATGGGCTGTAATGTGTCAGCCACATCTGCTTTACCTCTGCTCTTTTTGCCAGTTCGGCGGCCTCATACATCGTCATATGCTTATGCTCTCTGGCTTTTTCCTCTTTTCCGTCTTCACCGTACATCCCTTCGCAGATAAAAAGATCCGAATCCTTTGCACACATTGCGATCAGATCTGTCGGCCGCGTATCGGTACAATAAGTGAGCTTCAATCCTTTTCGTTCCGGCCCCAGTATCATGTCTCTTGTATACAGTTTTCCATCATATTCATAGTGTTCCTGCTTCTGAAGCGGACTCCAGCACGGCATAGGCACCAGATTCTGCTTCGCCTTTTCTATATCAAACCGTCCGGGACGGTTCAGCGATATGCTATAGCCATAGCAGGTCACATTATGATTGACACGAAATGCATGTATCGTCAATCCATGTACCTGTATATCCTCCTCCGCTTCCTGCAGCTCGTGAAACTCGATTGGGAACGGCAGCTCCGGAGCAATCACCCGCAGGGAATTCACCACCTTCTCCAGGCGCTTCGGCCCTATCATCAGCAATGGCTCTGTCCGTTCTGTGTTGCCAAGCGTCAGCAACAGTCCGGGTAGTCCGCTGATATGATCTGCATGAAAATGTGTAAAGCAGATAACATCAATCGGTTTAAAGCTCCAACCGCATTTTTTGACTGCCACCTGCGTTCCTTCTCCACAATCGATCAGTATACTGCTTCCATTGTATCGCATCAACATAGACGTCAGTGCTCTCTGAGGCAGCGGCATCATTCCGCCGGTTCCCAACAAACATACATCTATCATTTCCGTTCCTCACTTTTCTTATACTGTTCTTATTGTAGCAATATTCAATTCATAAATCAATGGATTCCACGAAAGAATGCTCGCGTGAACTACAGCACCTCTTCTACCGATTCGATCTGTACCGGGTATATAAAGTCTGCTGTCAGTTCATCATAACACGCTTCACATATATAAAAGGTATGACGTTCCCGATCCTTCTTTGAAAAATATCCCCACTCTTTTACTACTTTTAAACAATCATCTTTTTGTATGCCTTCTCCTAAACGCAGTTCTCTCCCACATTTGTTACATCTTATCTGTCCCATCGTATCTCCCAGCCTTTCCGTTTCCTTTTCCTTTGCTGTGATCATTATACTTCTCCGACTTCCTGTCGTATAGTGGTAATTCCTGTCATTTTCTGTATTTCAATCTGCATTTTATATATTTTTTCTCATAATCAGACCGTGTTCTACCGGCCGGCTATAATAATTCTTCCGTATCGAAATCACCTCATAGCCCTCTGCTTCATACAAGCTTCGAGCCGGGATATTTCCTTCCCGCACCTCCAGCATGACCTGTATGCAACCACACCTTTTAGCAATTTCTTCCAGTTTCCGGAGCAGACTTCTTCCGGTTCCACCCCTTCGATACTCCGGCAGAACTGCTATATTCATAACATCCGCGGTATCGATACTCACACTGATCCCCGCGAATCCGCAGATCTTCTCATCCGGCTTCTCAGATACTGCGACAATATAATGATTGGTCTCATACAAAAACAGTTCTTCAAAGGTCTTTTGTTCCCATGCATCCGAAAAACACCGTTGGTCGATCTGACTAACTGACACACTGTCCTCCGGCATCATCGGTCGTATTAACATGTGGCATCCTTTCTACGCTCTGCACGTTCCCGTTCCGCCTGAGATAAACGAAGATAATCCGGACGGTGCTCGGCTGCCGTTTCCATATGTCCCTGCTTTGCCAGTTCCATTGCACACACTCCCAGTGCTCCTGCGCGCTGTCCATTCAAATGTGCCGGTGCATAGCTATGCTTCCATGACAAATGTGTATCAATGTATTCTCTGTGAACCGGTACACCATCACCCAGAAACAGAATCTGCTTATGGCCACCGCACAACTCTGCCACTTCTCTGATCCGATCCAGCAGTTCCTCGATGGATACCGCACACTGCTCCTGAAAGGTCACCAGCTTTCCTTCTTCAAAGCTATAAAGTCCGGTATATACCTGTCTGCGTCTGGCATCCATAATCGGGCACAGAATCTGATCAGAGCCCTGATAGTTATATGCCAGCCCCATCACCGTAGGCACAGAAATCAGTGGCTTGTCCAGCGCCAGCCCCAGCCCTTTTGCTGTTGCGGATCCAATCCTCAAGCCTGTAAACGATCCCGGTCCTCCGGCAACCGCGATTGCATCCATCGTGCTCAGATCGGTATCGGTCATTTTCACAATCTCATCAATCATAGGGAGTAAGGTCTGCGAATGTGTCTTCTTATAATTAATCGTATACTCTGCCCGCATGATATCATCTTCTACAATGGCAGCCGATGCTACCAGTCCGGAACTGTCTATTGCCAATAGCTTCATCCTATCTTCCTCCTACTTCCGTTATCGTAATCCTTCGATAATCAAATCCACGTTCCAGATCCTTTTCAATCCGAATCTCTGTATAATGCTCCGGCAGGCTTCCCGGAATCAGATTTGCCCACTCAATCAGCGATACTCCGTCTCCGTCAATCATCTCGTCGAATCCGATCTCATACAGTTCCTCTTCATCTGCGATTCGATATACATCAAAATGATAAAATGGCAGTCTTCCTTCCTCATACACCTGTACGATCGTAAAGGTAGGACTATTGACCGGTTCCTCGACTCCGATACCGGCTCCGAATCCCTGGGAAAATACGGTCTTTCCGACACCCAGATCTCCGACCAGACAGTATACATCTCCGGGACCTGCTTCCTTTGCCAGTTGATATCCGATGGCATACGTATCTTCTGATTTATAACTTTCCTGTATCATATTACCCTTCCTTTTTCTTATTTCTGGCAATAATTTCTTCTATCTTCCGGCGTTTTTCACCCAATTCTTTATATGCCAGAATGGAACCGGAGCCCTTGGATGTATATACAATCAGGATGGACGGAGTCTTTCGAACCTCCAGCACCTGATCCCAGCTCACAAACTGTTCCTCATCTCCCTGCGCCACCTTCATCCCGGCATCACTAAAGGTATACTCCAGTGGGTGTTTAAACACCGGAGACAGCTTCACCTGCTTATACGCCTTGAACAGCAGAAGAATCGGATTCACTACCGTAAACAGCAAGCCAATAATCAATAACACAACTCTCCGTGTCATATCTGTGTCCTCTCCAAAGGACATCGCAAATGCAACGAGTGCCGCAAGACTTATGCACACGCCGAAGATTCCCCGAAAGGATCGATGAAGATGTTGAAACAAAAAAGAATACATATATCTCGTCTTCATATGAACGGAAACAGATACTTCTTCTGACTGCTCTGTACTTTTGTTTACCTTCTGTTCACTCATACGCACATCTCTCTTTCTCTTTGTTGATTCTCTATCCGGATCACAGCTTCATCGTCAACTGGATCCGCTTTTTCTGAAGGTCGACCCCCAGGATCTTAACCTCCACAATATCTCCTACACTTACTACCTCCAGCGGATGTTTAATGAACTTATCGCTCATCTGCGAGATATGAACCAGTCCATCCTGATGCACGCCAATATCTACAAACGCACCAAAGTCTATTACATTTCTGACCGTACCCTTTAAGATCATGCCTTCCTTCAGATCTTCCATCTCCATAACATCGGACCGCAGAATCGGCTTTGGCATTTCATCTCTTGGATCGCGTGCCGGTTTTTCCAATTCCTTTATAATATCTTTTAGTGTCATCTCACCCAGATCCAGCTCCTTTGCCAGAGAAGCTGTATCTCTTGCTGCCAGCGACAGTCCGATCAGCCCACCGGATGCAATATCCGCCAGCTTATAATTCAACTTTGTCAGCAGTCTGGCCGCTGCCTCATAGGACTCCGGATGAACACTGGTGCCGTCTAACGGATTCTCGCCACCGCTGATCCGCATAAAGCCTGCACACTGTTCATATGCCTTCGGACCCAGCTTTGCAACCTTCAGCAGTTCCTTCCGGTTTTTAAATCTTCCATGCTCCTCCCGATAGGCAACGATATTCTTAGCCAAGGTTTTCGATATGCCGGAGATATACTCCAGCAATGAAACCGATGCTGTATTCAGATCAACGCCTACCCGGTTTACACAGTCCTCAACGACTGCAGACAGTGCATCCCCAAGCTTTTTCTGATTCATATCATGCTGATACTGTCCGACACCGATTGATTTCGGATCAATCTTAACCAGCTCCGCCAGCGGATCCTGTATTCTTCTTGCAATGGACGCTGCGCTTCTTTGCCCCACATCAAAGTTCGGAAATTCCTCTGTAGCCAGCTTACTGGCGGAATAAACAGATGCCCCTGCTTCATTCACGATCACATACTGAACCGGTTCCTTTATCTCCCTTAAAAGTTCAACAATGATCTGCTCAGACTCTCTGGATGCTGTTCCGTTTCCTACAGAGATCAGAGTAATCCCATACTTTTTGATCAGCTTCGTCACCTCTGTCTTTGCCTCCTGCACTTTATTCTGTGGTGCAGTCGGATAAATCACCTTTGTGTCCAGTACCTTTCCGGTCGGATCCACAACCGCCAGCTTACATCCTGTCCGAAATGCCGGATCCCAGCCCAAAACAACCTGCCCGGCGATCGGCGGCTGCATTAAAAGCTGTGTCAGATTCTGTCCAAACACCTGAATGGCGCCATCCTCTGCGTGCTCCGTCAACTCATTTCGGATATCCCGTTCGATGGAATCCATAATCAGACGATGATAACTATCCGCACATACCTCCTGTAAAACCGGAGTGGTATATGGATTCTCCTGTACGATCACCTGTTTTTCCAAATATCTTAAAATCTTTTCCTCCGGTGCTTCGATCTTCACCGTCAGAACCTTTTCTTTTTCTCCACGATTAATTGCCAGTACCCGGTAGCCTGCAATCTTCGCAACCGCCTCGCTGAAATCATAGTACATTTCATATACCGATTCCGCTTCTTTGTCCTTTGCAGCGGATGTAAGAATGCCTTCCTTCCAGGTAATGTTCCGGATCCAGGTTCGATACTGTGCGTTATCGGCTACTGCCTCTGCCAATATATCCATGGCCCCCTGTATGGCCTCCTTCGCAGAAGCTACGCCCTTTTCCTCATTGATATAGGCGGTTGCTTCCTGCTCCAACGGTTGCTTTCCCATCTGCAGCTGTATAATATTTGCCAGACCTTCCAGCCCCTTTTCCTTCGCAATGGTCGCTCTGGTTCTTCGCTTCTGCTTATACGGACGATACAGATCCTCCACCGCTACCAGTGTCATAGCATCCTCAATGGACTTCTTCAGCTCAGGTGTCAGCTTCTCCTGCTCCTCGATACTTTTCAGAACCGCTTCCTTCCGTTCCTCCAGATTACGCAGATAAGTCAGGCGTTCATCCAGATTTCGAAGCACTTCGTCGTTCAGTCCTCCATGGGCTTCCTTTCGATATCGGGCAATAAACGGGATCGTATTTCCCTCATCAATTAACTGAATAACTGCCTCAACCTGTCTTGTTCTGATTCCAAGCTCTGTTGCTATCACCTTTGTGATGTCCATTTTGTCTTCCTCCGGTTCCTTCTGGTATTATTATATATTCAGAGTAACAGTCTTACCCTGTGGTTCAAACGCCCGGAATTCCACCCCGGCCATCTTGAACATTCGTTTTGATGCAATGGTTGCCTCTGTGTCTGCATACTTATCTGACAGATAGATCACTTCCCTTATACCGCTCTGTATAATCGCCTTTGCACATTCATTGCAAGGGAATAATGTCGAGTAGCACTTCGCTCCACGCAAAGATCCTCCGCGATAATTCAGGATTGCATTCAGTTCTGCATGGCACACAAAAAAGTATTTATTATCTAAAGCATTGCCGATCTTCCCCCACGGCATAACATCATCATCGCACCCGGACGGCATGCCATTATAGCCTACGGACAGGATGCGATTATTCTCATCTACGATACACGCCCCCACCTGTGTCGATGGATCCTTGCTCCTCTCTGCCGACAGCATGGCAATTCCCATAAAGTACTGATCCCAGCCAATGTAATCACTTCTTTTGTTCCCCATAAGCCCGCTCCTTCTTTCTTTTTGCCTCATTATAACACACTTCCCAAGGCTCGTATATAAAAAAACCGCTACTGATATGAAATCAGTAACGGTCTTATCTGCATCTTATTGCTCCTCGATCATTCTTTTTTATCGAACACGCACGACACTAATAACATCCTTAAACTTCGCAATGCCTTCCTTAAATGCACCTTCTGTGATCGGATTTGTTACAAATGCCGTTTCATTTTCGATGCCCGGTGCCTTTACATATAATACATCACCAAAGGCTTCCTTTACATCTTCCATATTGACATCATCAATATCCGCTGACTGGATTCGTACCAGGAACTTATGCTTCCAGTCATCGAAGTTTCCAAGCTCTAACTTGCCCGGCTCCCAGATCTGCATGATATTCTTACCCATATGCTTCACTTCGTCTACCACATCCGATACGACTGCACTGGCTGTCGGAAGCTTACCGGCTCCCCGTCCATAGAACATAGCGTCATCCAGCATATTCCCATGTACAAAGATCGCATTGAATACACCGTCGACATGATACAGCGGATGCTTCTCACTTACGATCATCGGTGCTACCATAACATATACCTTGTCATCGATTCTCTGATAGCTTCCCAAAAGTTTGATAGAACCCTTTAACGCCTTCGCATACCGGAAGTCCTGCTCTGTAATCTTTGTGATTCCTTCTGTATAAATATCTTCATAATCGATCTGCTGTCCACATACCAGAGAAGTCAGGATTGCGATCTTGCGGCAGGCATCATAGCCCTCAATATCGGCTTCCGGATTCCGCTCCGCATATCCTTTTTCCTGTGCCTTCTTCAGAACATCATCAAAGTTCGCACCTTCATCTCTCATCTTCGTCAGAATATAGTTTGTTGTTCCGTTTAAGATACCTGTTACTTCGGTGATATCATCACAGGTCAATGAACTGATCAATGGACGAATGATTGGGATTCCGCCGCCTACACTGGCTTCATACAGGAAGTTTGCATTGTTTTCCTTCGCGATCTGAATCAGTTCTGCACCATGCTTTGCAACCATTTCCTTATTTGAAGTACATACACTTTTACCACGCTCTAATGCCTGCTTTACAAAGGTATGTGCAGGTTCTACTCCGCCCATTACCTCGACAACAACCTTTACATCATCGTCTTCCAGAATCACATTATAGTCATGAACCAGAATCTTCCGGATCGGATCTCCTTCAAATTCTCTCAGATCCAGTACATACTTAATGTTAACCTCCTCACCGGCACGTTTATTTACGATTGCCTGATTGGTCTGTATAACCTCAACCACACCGGATCCTACTGTTCCATAACCTAACACTGCAATATTTACCATCTTCTGTTTCTCCTTTATGAATGTTCCTTTATTAACTGCTCGATATCTTCCCATTCGCTCTCTGTCATAATATTGGCTACAGAGATCTCCACTACGATCTTATCCCGGATATTCAGGATGCTCTCTATATAATTCGTAGAATCAGCACGTAGTACAATCGGAACTTCATTCTTCTGCTCCGATGTAACGGTCTCGATTCCAAGCACCATATCCACTTCAAACGCCAGCTGAATTCTACCGGCTTTTGCAATCAAAAGCTGTGTATCCTTCCCTCTCTCGATCTCATCCATATGAAATCTGGATCTCAGGCTGTATACAGGAATAATCTCTCCCCTCAGATTGATCATTCCCTTGATATGCTCCGGTGCATCCGGCAATGGGATAATCTGATACGCCTGTTCGATTGCCTTGACATAGGCAATATCCATACTATAGCTTTCATTTCCCAGCCGATAGATTACATGCTTTTCCTCACTCATCGCTCTCACTCCTTGCTTTCTTTGGGATCTACATAATAACGATCATCTATTCATCGCCTGCTGTATCGCGATTGGTATTTGTCCATTTCAAATATGCATTTATAAACAGATCAATATCTCCGTCTAAAACTGCCGACACATTTCCTGTTTCTGCATTGGTCCGGAGATCCTTTACTAATGTATATGGCTGCATAACATAAGATCGGATCTGGCTTCCCCAGGTATTTCCCAGTACTTCTCCCCGGATGTCCGAGATTTTTTCTAAATTCTCCTGCTGTTTTATCATATACAGCTTTGCCTTCAGCATCTTCATGGCACGATCCTTATTGCTGTGCTGGGATCGCTCATTCTGACACTGCACCACAATCCCGGTTGGTAAGTGTGTAATACGAACCGCTGATGAGGTCTTATTGATATGCTGTCCACCGGCTCCGCTGGAACGGTAGGTATCGATCCGCAGATCATCATCATTGATCTCTACCTCCAGATCCTCTTCTATATCCGGCATAACATCGCAGGACGCAAAGGAAGTCTGCCGCTTTCCGGCCGCATTAAACGGGGATATCCGCACCAGACGATGAACGCCCCGCTCAGACTTCAGATAACCGTAAGCATTCTCACCGTTAATCTGAATCGTTACAGACTTAATACCTGCTTCCTCGCCGTCCAGATAGTCCAGAACCTCTACCTGAAATCCCTTCTTTTCTGCCCAACGGGTGTACATCCTATATAACATGCTCACCCAGTCACAGCTCTCCGTACCGCCGGTACCTGCATGCAGTGTCAGTATCGCATTCTCCCGATCAAACTCACCGGATAATAAGGTCTTTATCCGAAGCGCATCCAGATCCCGGGTAAAATGCTCCAGCATCTCCTGAATCTCCGGCACCAGCTCCGGCTCATTTTCCTCCTCTGCCATCTGGATCATCGTCCCGATATCCTCGTACTCTGTCTCCAGTGATTCAAATGCTTCTACCGTATCCTTCAGATTCTTGGACTTCTTCATGATCTCCTGGGAGCGTTCTACATCATCCCAGAAGCCCGGTTCCTGCATCTCATAATCATATTTTTCAATCTCATCCTTCAGATAAGGGATGTCAAAGTGAATCCCTTACTTCCATTAGTGGGGTACGATATTCTTTTAATTCAAACCGAAACTGATCCAGTTCTATCACTAATCTCACCTACTTTTTATTCTATCATATTTCTATCTTTCCGGTTATCCCGGCATGTATCACTTTCCTCTTCCGCAGCACATTTTGTACTTCAGACCAGAACCACATGGACACGGATCATTTCTGCCGATCTTAGCGTCTTTACGCTTTACCGGTCCTTTGGCTACGGAATCATCCTTATTCGTTCCGGTCGCCTTTGCCACCTGCTCTCTTTCTATCTTCTGCTCAACACGGACATGCATCAGCAGACGGGTTGTTTCTTCCTTGATTGCATTCGTCATCGCCTGGAACATATCATAGCCGGCATACTTATACTCGATAACCGGATCCTTCTGACCATATGCCTGAAGACCGATTCCCTGTCTTAACTGCGCCATGTCATCAATATGATCCATCCACTTCCGGTCGATTACCTTCAGCAAAATTACGCGCTCCAGCTCTCGCACCTGTTCTTCCTGCTCGAACTGTTTTTCCTTTTCCGCATACATCTCACCGGTGATATCCTTCAGGCGTGTCTTCAGTTCCTCTACCTTACCGTTTCTTAATTCCTCTTCGGTCAATTCTACCGGTGGCATAGGAACAATCGGAAGCAGTGCTTCGTTCAAGCCCTTGATATCCCATTCACTTGCCGGTACATCCCGCTGAATTGTACGATCTACACACGCATCGACAGTATCCATCATCATATTGAATACAACGTCTCTCATATTTTCGCCATCCAGTACCCGACGACGTTCTGCATATATGATCTCCCGCTGTTCGTTATTCACCTGATCGTATTCCATCAGATTCTTACGAATACCAAAGTTATTATTCTCGATCTTCTTCTGTGCCCGTTCCACTGCCTTTGACAGCATCTTATGGTGAATCTCTTCACCCTCCGGTACATTTAACTGATCCATCATCGTTATGATTCTCTCGGAACCAAAGAGACGCATCAGGTCATCTTCCATGGACAAATAGAACTTTGACTCACCGACATCTCCCTGTCTGCCGGCACGACCACGAAGCTGATTATCAATACGTCTGGACTCATGTCGCTCCGTACCGATGATCTTCAGACCGCCCAGTTCCAGTACGCCTTCGCCCAGCTTAATATCCGTACCACGACCGGCCATATTTGTAGCGATCGTAACCGCCTTCTTCTGTCCGGCATCCGCTACGATCTCTGCCTCCATCTCATGGAACTTTGCATTCAATACCTTATGTGGGATTCCTTTCTTCACCAGCATATGGCTTAATTCCTCCGAGCCTTCGATACTAACCGTACCTACCAGAACCGGCTGTCCCTTCTCATAGGATTCTATAACAGACTGTACAACTGCATTCAACTTCTCCCGCTTGGTTCGGAACATTGCATCATCATGATCCACTCTTCGGATCGGAAGATTCGTAGGGATTACGATAACATCCATACCATAGATCTCACGGAACTCGGTTTCCTCTGTCTGCGCAGTACCGGTCATACCGGACTTCTTTGCATATTTATTAAAGAAGTTCTGGAACGTAATCGTTGCCAGTGTCTTACTCTCACGTTTAACCTTGACATTTTCCTTCGCCTCGATCGCCTGATGCAAACCATCGGAATACCGACGTCCCGGCATGATACGTCCGGTAAACTCATCTACGATCAGAACTTCATCGTCCTTAACCACATAGTTCTTATCCCGGAACATCAGATTGTGTGCTTTTAATGCCAGTATCATATTATGCTGGATATCCAGATTCTCCGCGTCTGCCAGATTATCAATATGGAAGAACTTCTCGACTTCCTTTACGCCCTGTGCTGTCAGCATAACAATCTTATCCTTTTCATTTACCAGAAAATCTCCATCCTCTTCAATGTCGGTACCCATCATTGCGTCCATCTTTGACAGTTCTCCATCGGAGGATCCGCGCTTCATCCGACGCGCCAGATAGTCACACATCCGATACAGATCTGTAGACTTTCCGCTCTGTCCGGATATAATCAACGGCGTTCTCGCTTCATCAATCAGGACAGAATCGACCTCATCGACGATAGCATAATGCAGTTCTCTCTGAACTAACTGTTCCTTATATATAACCATATTGTCACGAAGATAATCAAAGCCCAGCTCATTATTCGTAATATAGGTAATATCACAGTTATAAGCCTCTCTCCGTTCTTCATTTGTAGAACTGTTCAGGATTACACCCACCTTCAGGCCAAGGAACTCATGCACCTGACCCATCCACTCTGCATCACGCTTTGCCAGATAATCATTTACGGTAACGATATGAACGCCCTTACCCTCCAGCGCATTCAGATACGCCGGCAATGTAGAAACCAACGTCTTACCTTCACCGGTTCTCATCTCGGCGATCCGTCCCTGATGCAGGACAATACCACCTATCAACTGCACACGATAATGCTTCATATGTAACACACGAAATGCAGCCTCTCTTACTACGGCAAATGCTTCTACCAGAAGATCATCCAATGTCTCACCCTTTGCCAGTCTCTCCTTAAATTCCGTCGTTTTTGCCTTCAGTTCATCATCACTTAACGCTGCCATCGTAGAATCTAACGCTTCTATCTTATCAACCAACGGATAGATGCGCTTTAATTCCTTGTCGCTATGATTTCCAAACAGTTTTTCAACTATACTCATGTTTACAACTCCTATATATTCTTTCATTTAAAGTTCTAACAACTATACAATCTGTTACATTGTAACACCATTGAATCTCCCACGCAAGAAAAAAAAAGCAGGATCCATGTGCTTTCACATAGATCCTGCCTGACTCATTCCCCCGGATTTTAATACTCAGGTTCAATTAATCCGTATGTATTACCCTTTCTCTTATACACAACATTTACTTCGTCGGTCTCAGCATTCCGGAATACAAAGAAGTTATGTCCCAGCAATTCCATCTGGATACATGCCTCTTCTGCATCCATCGGCTTCACTGCAAACTTCTTGCTGCGGATGATTCGAATCTCTTCATCATCCATCTCTTCATCATCCATGAAATCCTTCTGGAAATATGCTGCATTCTGCTGCTGATCTACCAGTTTCTTCTTATAACGATTTACCTGGCGCTCAATTACCTCTTCTACCAGATCAATCGATACATACATATCATCGCTAACCTGCTCTGCACGAATTACACTGCCCTTAACCGGGATTGTTACCTCTATCTTCTGTCTTTCCTTTTCAACTGAGAATGTAACCTGTACTTCGGTTTCATCAGTAAAATACTTGTCCAGCTTGCCAAGCTTCTCATATACAGCTTCCTTTAACCCTTCCGTAACCTCGATATTTTTTCCGCTAATTCTGTAATTCATAATGCCCACTCCTTTACCTGTCAAGATTATGTATTTATTATACCACACTCTCTCTTTTTTTCAATTGTTTTTACATATTCGTCTTAGAATATTTACACTTATTTTTCAAATTATCAAACAATTTAATATTTTTTTCTTTCTTGTTTCACTTTTGTTTTTTCGATTTTTTTCCTCATATTTTGTTTTTTTATGATTTATTACAAAACACATGTTTCGTGAAGCATTTTTCACCAAGCGGCTCATTTTTGTGGAAAAAGTGTATAACTTTGTGAATAACCTTGTGTTTTCAGCCGTTTTTACAGTTTTCAGCTTGTGGACAACTAAGTTTTCCACATTTTTATTCGAGCAAAAGCGGTAAAAAAGTTTTTATTCCGCCGAAAAAGATTGTGCAACATTCCCATTTTGACTAAATGTCTGAAAATAGAAAAATTCCGCCTTTTTCTGACAAATCCTATCTTCCAAACAATCCTTTTTTCTTTACATATGGTTTTGACTCTACACCCTTCACTTCATAACCGGTTTCAGCGATTGCTGCCCTCAGTGCAGTCTCATCCAGCTCCTCTTCCGAGATAATCACGGTCTGTCCTTTCTTATGCGATGATGTCACCTTCTTTACAGAAAAATTCTTTCGAACCACATCATTGATATGCGACTCGCACATCCCACACATCATACCATCTACATTTACAATCGTTTCTACCATTGTTCAATCCTCCATCTTTCCATTTTTAATATCCATAATCATACGCTGAGAAAAATCCGGTTTCTTCGTTTACATTTCGCAGTCCATATACGGTCAATGTATCCGGAGCCGGATCACTATATCTTCCCGGCCACCAGCTTAAATACTCTTCCGAAAACTGAGCGGTTGCCGCTTCCGGTGTGTAAAACCAGAACTCTTCACCGCCTATGATTCCAACTGCATCCGACTGTACATACAAGATACCATCTATAATTCCCGTATCCACCGGACTCTGTTCTAAGCCTCCCAGCGTCATTTTATAGGTCGTATCATCAACCTTTTGAATATCTGTGAAGCTCCCGCTAAAGCTGCTGACGTATACTGTGCCGTTCGGATAACCCTCACCGACATCTCCCATATCAGAATCATGATACTCTCCGGTAAATGATCCGTCCGCGCACAAATGCAGTTCTGTACTCCAACCGCCTGCGCCACTGTTAAAGCTCATATCCAGCCCTTCTTCACCGATCGGCAGTTGTACCGTAGCTGCTTGCTGTGTATCGGTCTCGGCAGCCTCTGTTGTTACATCCGTCGATTCCGCAGTGCTTTCTCCTGTTGCCCAGCCGGCCTTCTCACTCTCAGTCGTTGGGGTCTCACTTGCTGTACCACACGCACTTAAGCTTATTATGCAGGCTGCCACCGGCAGTATCTTTATCCACTTCTTCATTATCATTTGCCTCCTTAGTAATCAATCATATATTCATTTATACATATGTGATATTGTAACACACTACAGAAAGTATATCACCAGAAAGAAACCGGAACAAGCATCGCTCATTCCGGTTTTTGTATAAAAAGGTAAAAAGGAAAGCAAATTTATCTCTTCACATTGAATGCCTGCATACCAGGATAAACAGCAGCAGCTCCCAGTTCTTCTTCGATCCGAAGCAACTGATTATACTTTGCCACACGCTCTGTTCTGCTTGGAGCTCCGGTCTTGATCTGACAGGTATTCAAAGCAACTGCAAGATCTGCAATCGTTGTATCCTCTGTCTCACCGGAACGATGTGAAGATATCGCCGTGTACCCTGCCTTATGAGCCATCTTGATGGCCTCCAGCGTCTCGGATACAGAACCAATCTGGTTCAGTTTAATTAAGATAGAATTACCACATCCTAGCCGGATACCCTTGCTCAGACGTTCGGTATTCGTAACAAACAAATCATCGCCTACCAACTGGATCTTATCGCCCAGTTCCTTTGTAAGTAACTGCCAGCCTTCCCAGTCTTCTTCATCCAAAGCATCCTCAATGGAAATGATCGGATACTTATCAACCAACTGCTTCCAATGTGCAATCAGTTCTGCGGATGTAAACTTTGTTCCGGCCTTCGGAAGTATATATTCGCCCTTTGCGGAACCTTTCCACTCAGAGGAAGCTGCATCCATTGCGATCATAAAGTCCTTACCCGGCTCATAACCGGCATTTTTAACTGCCTCTAATATGTACCGGATCGCCTCTTCATCACTGGCAAGATCCGGTGCAAATCCACCTTCATCACCTACTGATGTTGCCAGTCCCTTAGACTTCAGCAATGCAGCAAGTGCATGGAATACCTCTGCGCACCAGCGAAGCGCTTCCTTGAAGCTCGGAGCTCCCACCGGCATAATCATGAATTCCTGTACATCAACGGTATTTGCAGCATGTGCGCCACCATTCAATATATTCATCATCGGAACCGGAAGACGATTGCCGGAGATTCCACCCAGGAATCGATATAACGGAATGTCCAAAGAAATAGCGGCTGCTCTTGCAGTTGCGATGGATACTGCCAGAATCGCATTTGCTCCCAGCTTTGACTTATCCTTTGTTCCATCAGCATCTATCATTGCCTTATCAATGGCATAGATGTCAGAAGCATCCATCCCTGTGATTGTATCATTAATCACTGTATTAATATTCTCGACTGCCTTTGTGACACCCTTTCCTAAGTAACGGCTCTTCTCACCATCTCTCAGCTCCAAAGCTTCAAACTCACCCGTTGATGCTCCACTCGGTGCCATACCGCGTCCTACCGTACCATCTGCCAGATATACCTCAGCCTCTACGGTTGGGTTTCCTCTGGAATCAAGGATCTCTCTTCCGATTACTTTCTCAATCTCTAAATAACTTGTCACAGCTATGATCTCCTTTCAGTCACATCTGCAGAACTTCCTCGCTGGAAGGGGAGTCACCTTCCAGTCAGAACGCTTCCCAGATTGCATCCTGAATGAGGAGTCCACATGATTTATTCAGTATGTAGTTAGTTTCATCTAACTACAGTTATTATATTATAACTCTTACAGAATTGCAAGTACATTTTTTCGTTTTTTGTATTTTATTTTTCTGAAGCTCCTTTGACCATGGATTCGTAAAAGAATTCCACCAGCTTCCTCCAGCTATCCTGTCGTGCCTGCTTACATTCTGCCGGATACTTCTTTTCCATAGTCAGGAACCGTGCCAGCATCTTCTGCAGTTTCTCCTCTCCGCCAACACTCTGAAGAGATGACTCCGGCATTGCCAGACAGTGACTCCCTTTCTCATAAACCACATGCTCATACCGATGAGCAAAGGAATGGGCTCCAAGCACGGTCATTATCCTGGGCGCTGCCTGATCGGAAGGCCAGGTATCGTCATATCCCGGTGTCAGCAGCAACACATCTCCGTTTATATCCTCGACCTTTATCCGGCTCTTTTCCGTTCGATCCGGAAAGCACTCATTATAATAGAACCGATTCATAGCATTCCGTCCATAGGAGGGGTTCTTTCTCCATGCACGAAGCGTCTTTGGCAGATGGGACAATGCTTCTGCTTCTTCATATGGAATATCCTGTCCATGAAATGTAAAATACGAACGGTGCTGCCGCACAATCATATTCTTACATCCCTCCACGACAAAATCAAAACCGGAAACAGCCACTACGCAGGAGATCTCCGGAATCAGGGATGCCGCCAGCAAGGTATATGCTGCCCCCAGTGACAACCCGGTCATGCCGATTCGACAAATCTCGACCGGACACGCATTCTTCAGCCATTGAACCGCCCGTTCCACATAGTCCACCGGAATTCTGACCGTATCCTTTGACAGCGGTTTCCAGAGATAATATCCGACCGTCAGCACACTAAATCCTTCCTGCGCCAGAGTCTTTCCCCGTTCCTCTACCAGCTCCCGCTTCTCGCCGCTGCCGCCTACCAGTATGATCCCGCTATCCGGATACTTTGTTCCCGGATAAAAGGTTCCCAGAAAGCCTTCCTTTTCCAGTGTACACTCATAATAATTCTCGTCACTCATGCTACTGCTCCTTTGTTAGTTATATCTAACCAGAATAATAGCACATGATTTCATTTTCTTCTAGGGTTTTATTCCGATTTTATATCCGGATTCTATAGAATAAAGATCACCACGATCGGCAACACAGTCATGATAATGCCCGCCAGAAACAACTCCCGATGAAAGAGTCCAATTCCTTCCATATAAAACTCCTGCGGCCGTTGCGGATTAATATAGAGTGTGACCGATTGGCCTTCCCGCACAGGATTTGTTGACACATAGATTTCTTCACATTCTTCGTAAACGCAATTTTTATATTCATATTGAAATACCGGTGCATATATCAGTATATTGGAGCTTTCCGGACTCTGATCCCGATTCCATCTGGAACGCACTCCCGTACACATACCCGGTACGCTCTCCACACAATGCCTCTTCCGAACAAGCCTGCTGATCACAGCTCCGATCAACACAGAGCCCGCAAGGATCGCAAAAACGCCCAGAAACAGCTTCGCATAAAATATTCCGATATTCTCAACTGCATGACCGCAGATCCATTCCGGCAAACGGCTCACCGTTTCTTCAAATGTTCCGTTCATAATCAATATACCGGAGCCCATAACGCCTCCGGATGCCAGTGCAAACACATAGGTCAATATCACCTGTTCATACCGCAAATGGTGTCTCCGGATCCCTTTTATCACTCCGACTAACAGGATAATTGTAAATCCGAGGAAGAACTGTCCCGCAAGGATCAGCATAGGTCCCGGTGTAACCGCTGTCTGTTGCACAATAGGAATACCGATCATACTTCCTATAAACCACACCAGAAATATCACTCCGCCGATTATCTTCCATGTCTTGTTTGATTCTTCATTTTCTCCCTGCCTCATATACTCTCCCCCTCATTTTTTGCCCTTTGTTACTCGCACCCGCCTCGCATCCATAGACATTCCCGACACAAGGCTTATTCAAGATAATGATCCAGCTCTGCCTCTACCTGCTTTCGAATCTTTACCCGTGGATGTTCGATTCTTTCTCCTCTTGCTATCACCATATCAATCGTCCGTAGTGTACGCAGGTCTTCCAGCGGATTTCCCTCTGTTACTATCATATCTGCACACTTTCCTGCCTCTATCGTACCGGTTACATCTCCGATTCCTGCCATTTCCGCACTTCTGGCAGTTGCTGTATAGAGTGCAAACCGATTCGATACCCCTACATACTTATGGAAATAATACAGTTCTCTCCAGAAGTCATACTGTGTGATCCATGGGCAGCCCACATCGTTTCCCAAAACAACCGGGATATCGTTCTCGATCGCAGCCTTTGCGCAGTCTATATTTCATAATTCCAACTCCTGTTGCAACTCCGGAAACGGTTTTACCCGTGCCGGTTCGACTCCATGTTCACCGACCAGCTTCTCCATCCAGACCATATCATACCATCGTCCAAACTTATATCCACACTGATAAAACTGTCCAACCAATCGATACCCCAGATGCTGATGAAACTCCATGCTGTTTCTGGTCAGATATTCATCCTCAACAGTTGGATATCCGATACAGGCATTCAGGTTCAAAATATTCTGCCGAATCAGTGTATCCTCCAGTACCTGATACAGCTTTCTGCCGATTCCCTGCTTCTTCATCCCCTGCTTTACATATATGGTCGTCTCCACTGCCCAGTCATAGGCTGCCCGTTCTTTGAACGGACCTGCATATGCATATCCTAAGATTTCTCCATCCTGTTCCATCACCAGATACGGATATCGCTCCAATGTATGCCGAATCCGCTCCCGAAATTCCGTAAGAGAAGGAACCTCATACTCAAAGGTGATCGCCGTATCTGTCACATATGGTGCATAAATAGCCAGCAGAGCCTCTGCATCCTGTGGTGTCGCTACCCGAATTCCCTTCTTTCTATCTTCTGTCATGGTCATCCCCTGTTGCTTTAAAAATTATCTTCTATACTATGAATCAAACGTACGATCATCTGATGTCCCGGTACCGGTACCTGATACTGCTTCGCCAGCTCAACAATGCATCCGTTCAATGTATCAATCTCCGTCTTCTGCTTCTTCTCAATGTCCTGTAAGGTCGATGCCCGATGATGATACGTATCCGGTATCAGCTTCTCATAAAATACTTTCTTATAGGCAGAAGCATCCTCCCAGTTTGTCGTATAGCCGGCTGCCTTCATGACCGCATAGGTTTCTTCGATCAACTGATCCATGATCGATCTGGAAGCCTCGGACTCCATCAGTGCTCCATAATTCACGCCGAGAATCGCCCCCAGCGGATTCAAGGTCGTATTATACAGCATCTTTGCCCACAGGTACTTTTCCAGTTCGTCCGATACCTGTGTCGGCATCCCGGCCTGATCCAGTGCCTGTGCCAACGGTTCCATACAGGCATTCTCACAGCCCTGCAGAGAACCAAGAAGAATCGGTGCTGTATGGACCGTAATATGACTCACATTGGCTTCTGTCCGTTGAAACCCGGTGATTACCCTTGCATTATAGACCTGTTCCTTCGGAAAATACTCCAGATAGGGTTTGTCATTCCCCCAGCCATTCTGCATAATGACCAGCTTCCCCTGTGGCTTCATGCACGCCTTTGCTTCCCACAGGGAACGGCTCACTGTGGAATTCGCCATCGTCTTCGTCGTAATAATCACATAATCATAGGCCTCCTCCGGAAGTTCCTCATAGGCCGCATACACTCCGATCGTACCGGCCGGACAGGTATACTCTCCAAACAGACCGGTTCGCCGGATGCCCTTTTGTTGTATCGCCTCCAGAGTCTTTCCTCTGGCAAACAAATCTACCTCTGCATTCTGACTTTTCAAAAAGGTGCCAAGGGCGATTCCTATCGCCCCTGCACCGATAATCAATACCTTCATCTACTGTTTCCTCTATCGACTATGGTCTCTGACCCATACCGCCTTCCAATGTGATCGTCTCACCGGACATGTATTTAAAGTCCGGAGATGCCAGCTGTACACAGACTCTGCCGATCTCCAGTTCCGAGTCACCAAAGTGTCCCATCGGCGGGGTGTGTACATTCTTTTCAAACGCATCCGGATATGCCTGCCGGAACTGTTCCAGTTGGGAGGTCCATGCCAACGGGCAGATAATGTTTACATTAATACCATCTCTGGCCCACTCCGTCGCTGCAACTCTGGTCAGTCCACGGATACCTTCCTTTGCTGCCGCATATGCACACTGTCCGAAGTTACCGAACAAACCGGCTCCCGATGCAAAGTTTATTACCGATCCCTTTGTCTCCTTCAGATACGGATAGCATGCCTTCATATAATAAAATGCTGCATACAGGCCAGAATACATAGCCAGATTAAACTGATCGGTCGTATGCTCTGCCAATGGTACACCGGAGGCGGATGCCTGTGCATTGTTAATCAATACATCGATTCTTCCAAAGGTATCGATCGTCTGCTTAATCACGTTATTCACCACAGCCTCGTTATCAGCCGAAGCGGACACATCTGCCTGAAGTGCCAGCACCTTCACGCCATACAGACGTTCCAGCTCTTCTTTGGCATCTGCCAGCTTCTTCTCATTCCGACCTGTGATGACCAGATTTGCTCCCTCTTTTGCATAGGCTGTGGCAATACCATATCCGATAGAACCGCATCTTCCATCACTCAATACTGCTCGTCCACCACCGGTTACGATGGCGGTCTTACCTGTTAAAAATCCCATACCTTCGTCCTCCTTATATTCCTATGGCAGATTCCGTATACAGAATCTGCCAGTTTTTACTACTCCTATAGTATAACAGCTTTCTTATCCCAGTGCCACATCCAATATCATCATAATGGAAAATCCCGCTGCAAACATCAAAGTTCCGATATTCGAATGTTTTCCCTCCGACATCTCCGGAATCAGTTCCTCCACAACAACATATAGCATAGCACCTGCCGCAAAGCTCAAAAAGTAAGGAAGCACCGGTATCAAAAGACCGGACAACAGAATCGTTATAAGTGCCGCCACCGGCTCCACCGCTCCGGAGAGAATTCCATAAAGACAGGCCTTTCCTCTTCCCATGCCCTGACTATGTAACGGCATGGAGATAATCGCTCCCTCCGGAAAGTTCTGAATCGCAATACCGATCGACAGTGCCAGTGCTCCCAGCATGGTCATCTCCGTACTGTCCGCCAGCACACCTGCATATACAACACCAACCGCCATACCCTCCGGTATATTATGCAGAGTAACCGCCAGCACCAGTTTGGTTGTCTTTTTCAGATTGCTCTGCGGCCCTTCCGGTGTCTCGCTGTTCATGTGCATATGGGGCGTAACCGTATCCAGCAAAAGCAAAAATAAAACACCGATCCAGAATCCGATTACTGCCGGAACAAATGCAAATCTGCCCATTTGCTCTGACTGTTGAATCGACGGAAGAATCAGACTCCAGATCGATGCCGCTACCATAACCCCTGCTGCAAACCCTGTCAAAGCCTTGCGAATCGTATCATGCATCTCTCTCCGCATAAACAGTACACAGGCTGCTCCCAGGGATGTTCCCAAAAACGGGATTAATAATCCTTTTATAACTTCTCCATACATATCGTTGCCTTCCTATCCTTTCATCTTACTTCTAGTATACGTCCTGATGAGCGAAAGTGCAACGACTCATGCTCACTTACGCATTATGCATTTGCCAACTGTCTTCCCAGCTCTTTGCACGCCTCTAAGCCTTCCTCATCCGGTGTCTCATGGCACATAAGTCCCTCACCGCCGACTAAGGTTGCTCCGGCACTCGTCATCCGTTCTTCCCAGTCACGCATCCACTGGCCGTCTCCCCAGCCATAAGAGCCAAACAGTGCGATCTTCTTTCCTGCTGCGAACGTCTCTACTTCCATTACAAACGGCTCCATCTCGCCTTCCTCCAGAACTTCAGCACCCATAGCCGGACAGCCCAGAGCAAACACCGGATCCTCCTTCAGCTCATCTGCTGTTATAGAGCTTACAAACACAACCTCAGCTTCCTTGCCGGCCTCTCTGACGCCTTCTCCGATCGCTTCAGCCATCGCCTGTGTGTTGCCGCCCTGTGTCCAAAATACAATACGAATCTTACTCATGTTCTTATCCTCCTGATTATTATCACCTGTGCTTAACCGGATATGCATGCTTCCCGGCGGGTGCTATAGATTGCCATAATTTCCCGCATGTGCATACCTATCGACAGCAACTGGACCAACTGTTCCCTGGCATATTCAAACCGACGAAAAAGCTGCTGCTTTGCAATCGGATTTGCATACACCTTCCAATATCCTGTACATAGGAAATTCTTCCCCTGATAGCGGATAAAGCCTTCCACATCCTCCGGTGGATAGCCAAGCAAAAGCCCCATTTCATGTGGAAACCACTCCCGATTCTGAAGATACCGCTGGTATCGCAGACGAAATGCTGCTATAATCTCTTGTAACGGCTCATCCCCATATCCAAGCGTCCGCATCAGTGCCTGTACATTCTCCTGTTTCAGAAAATGTTTTAAGCGCTCCTCATGGTATAAAAATATGGTCACGCGATCCTTTGCTACTCCCAGTGTATACACCGAGAGTCCACTGTCTTTTACGATATCGATCATTCGATGATAGCCCTGAATCTGAATACTCAGCAGATTCGATATCTTAATCCCGGTGATAACAGGCGCACATTGAAGTGCCATCTGAAGCTCTACGTCCTCCATTTCCATGTTTTGCAAAATTTCCCATGTTTCTCCGCTCAAATTAGTTCCTCCTTCCTAAAGTTAGTTTTATCTAACTTCACTTGAATACTACACGAACTTCCTCTTCCCGTCAAGAAGTTCCAGTGATAATATTTATCAGACGCAAAAAAGGAATCAATCGATCATTTCGATTGATTCCTTCTAGCATATGTAACTTTCCGTATTTCTATTCTTGTATGCCTGCTGTCGTTCTTTATTTCTCCGGTACTTTTTCCGGCAATAAATTTCGCATGCTATTTAAACTAATCACCAGTGTTGACGTATTGTGCAGCAATGCGGATACGGTTGGCGGCAGTACGCCACACATCCCCAGTATGATCAGCGCAGTATTAAATCCTACAATGGTACGATAGTTCTTATGGATCCGACGCATCAGACTGTCACTGATCTGCTTTAACAAAACCAGCTCATGAAGACTGTCAGCTCCAACTGTAATATCTGCGATTTCTCTTGCTATCTCTGCACCATCACTGATTGCGATTCCGACATCGGCCGCTGACAACGCCGGAGAATCATTAATGCCATCTCCGACCATGATCACTTTACGGCCTGCTGCCTTTTCCTGTTCTACAAACTGTGCCTTATCTTCCGGCAACACCTCTGAATAATATTCATCCACGCCAACTCTTCTGGCTATCGCAGCCGCTGTACGTTCACTGTCACCTGTCATCATTACAATCTTCCGGATGCCATTCTCCTTCAGCTTCCGAATAATCATCGGAGCTTCCTCTCGAAGTGGATCTTCGATACAGATAACGGCTGCCAGTTGATTCTCGATTGCAAGATAAAGATGCGAATACTCCTCCGGAAGATTTCGGAAGGTTTCTTCCATCCCTGCCGGAATCGTACACTGCTCATCCTCAAATATAAAATGATAGCTTCCGATCACTGCTTTTCTGCCATCGATTGTCGTTGATATTCCATGTGCAACTATGTATTCAACCTTTGAGTGCATCTCTTCATGCACCAGATTTCGAAGCTCTGCTTCCCGAACCACTGCCTTTGCCATGGAATGTGGAAAATGTTCTTCCATACATGCCGCGATCCGAAGCAGTTCATCCGGATCTTCTCCATTAAAGGAAACCACATCTGCCACAACCGGCTGTGCCTTCGTAAGTGTGCCTGTCTTATCAAATACAATGGTTTCCGCTTCTGCTACAGCCTCTAAGAACTTTCCGCCTTTTACAGTCATACTGTATGTACTGGCTTCCCGTATCGCCGAAAGCACCGTAATCGGCATAGCCAGCTTCAGTGCACATGAAAAATCCACCATCAATACGGCAACTGCCTTTGTAATGTTCCGACTAAACAGATATGTAAGTCCTGCACCTGCCAATGTGTATGGCACTAATCGATCTGCCAGATGTTCCGCCTTGCTTTCCAGTGAAGACTTCAGCTTTTCGGACTCTTCGATCATGGAGACAATGCTCTCAAACTTGCTGGATCCGTTGACCTCTTTTACCCGAATCGTCAGTTCGCCTTCTTCCAGAACCGTTCCGGCATAAGCATAGCTATCAACCGTTTTATGCACCGGCATGGATTCTCCTGTCAGTGCTGCCTGATTTACCATCGCATCTCCACGTACCACCATACCGTCAAACGGAATCAGATTTCCTACATGGACAATGACCAGATCATCCTTCCCGATCCGATCAACCGGAAGCAGAATCTCCTGTCCATCCTTTTCTACCCATACCTTGCCGATATTTAATGACATACTGCGCGCCAGATCATCGACAGACTTCTTATGCGTCCATTCTTCCAGAATCTCACCGATTCCTAAGAGGAACATCACAGAACCGGCTGTATTGCAGTCATTTCGAAGAAGCGATACCAGTATCGCGGTTGCATCCAGAACCGGAACCTGAATCTTTCCCGAGAACAGACACTTTACACCTAACCAAAGGTACTTGAGTGCCTTTGTCCAGGTAATCACCATCCGAATCGGTTTCGGAACCAGTAAACGTGTTCCGTAATGAAGTACAATCCGATTCACCAGTTTCTCATAGTACTGATCATTTAAGGCTCTGCCGGAATTCTCCAGATATGTACTTGGGACCGATACCGCTTCATAATGAAAGCGTCTCAGCATATCAATGACCGCCTCTCGGTCGCCCGTATAGAATATAACTATATCCTGTACCCGTTCCTTTACCTGAACACGGGTAACCTGCTCCTTATTATCCAGATAATACTGCAAAATATCCGCCTCTTCGTAAGACATCCGTTTCTGCAGCACATGTATACGGATACGACCTCGGATCTCATGCTTTACAACGAATCTCATGCCAATGGAGCCTCTGGAGACTGTGGAAGCTGAGCAGGTACTTCTGCCGTCTCTGTTTCATCACTCGCTTCAGTTGCTTCCGGTATATCCTCCATTACTTCTTCCTTTGCAGCCCGATCTTCATTGATCTGCTTTGCTTCTTCATAAATATCTGTGCAATTTTCCTGAAGGGTAGTTGCTGTCTTCATTACATAATTCTTTGCACGAAGTACAGCCGCCGTTCCATGTGTATATGCCTTCTTTGCATCCTTGCTGGTCAACAGCTTTAAACCAATTGTTCCAACTGCCAATCCTGCTGCAAATATACCAATTGCTCCTTTACTAATCTTTGCCATAATAATCTCCTGCCTTTCTATATAACTATCCTGTCTTTCGACTGATTACCCGTATTATATATTTCTATTTCCGGGATTTCCATAGGGAACTCACCTTTTGATAAATTTTATCATTTTATATCTATTCTCTTCCCGCTTTCCAACCTCGCTTGCGTAAAGAAGGCGACAGGTAGTTTCATACGCTGTCGCCTTTTTCTTCTATTCAATTATTTATTATGGTGGAATCTATAGTCCGGCCACCACATTGCGAACCGCTTTCTTTTCTGAATAGCCACAGGCCTCCAGACCAGACTGCAGAATCTGATTCCATTTCTGTGGTGTGAGCCGAATACTGGTGTCATCATCAAACTCAATCACGTATGATGCCTGCATATCCTTCGGTTCTCCGCAGTCGATCTTATACATATTCTTCCGGTTGATGGCTCCGATCTCTTCCAGTGTATTTATCATACGATAAACAGTGGCTGTTCCGATGCTCGGATCCAGACCGGACGCCTTGTAATATATCTCCTTGCAGCTACTACACGGCTCGCTCAGAATGATATCCAGTAAGATCTTTCTCTGCTTTGTTATCCGATATCCATGCTTCTTCAGTTTCTGAATAATGATTTCTTCTTCACTCAATGGCTACAGTGTCCTCCACAATTCTTGCAGTCGCCACCACACTGCAGCGACTTTCCTTTCTTCTTGTCAGAAACCATGCTGCATATAATCGCAGCTACGATTCCGACAACAACGAGTAATACGATGATTGAACCAAGATTCATAACAGTACCCTCTTTCTATCCTTCCACCGGGGCAGAAACGCTTATCGCGTTCCTGCTGCCTTCTTAATATTTACATTCAAGGTCTTGCCTTCCTTGTATGGTCTTACCAGCAGGTAGATAAATGCTGCTACCAACAGGAATGCAACTACCGTTCCTACGCCGAAGCTTCCTGCACTGATCAAGGTACCGATCTGATAGATACACAGTGCAACTACATAAGCCAGACCACACTGATATCCGATTGCAAACCAGAACCACTTTGCATTGTTCATCTCACGCTTGATAGCACCCATAGCTGCGAAGCAAGGAGCACATAACAGGTTGAATACCAGGAAGCCATATGCGGCGATCGGAGTCATTACCTGTGCTAAGCTTCCCCATACCTCGGCACCGTCTTCTGCAACCTCTGCGAAACCAAACAGCATACCGAAGGTAGCTACGACATTTTCCTTTGCGATCAGTCCACTAACGGCTGCAACTGCCATCTTCCAACCGGAACCGGCCTGTGTCCATCCCAGTGGAGCAAAGATTGGTGCGATCACACTACCAATGCTTGCCAGAATACTGCTATCCAACTGCTCTGCCTCCAGCATACCGAAGGAACCGTCTACCCAGCCGAAGCTCATCAGGAACCACAGTACGATGGTAGATAACAGGATGATTGTACCAGCCTTCTTGATAAATGACCAGCCACGCTCCCACATACTACGTAAGATATTTCCAACAGTTGGCCAGTGGTAAGCCGGCAGTTCCATAACGAATGGTGCAGGCTCGCCTGTAAACATCTTTGTCTTCTTTAAGATAATACCGGAACAGATAATCGCAGCGATACCAACGAAGTAGCAACTCCATGATACCCAGCCTGCATTATCAAAGAATGCACCGGCGATCAAAGCAATAATCGGAAGCTTTGCACCACATGGTACAAAGGTTGTTGTCATAATCGTCATCTTACGATCCCTGTCATTCTCGATCGTACGGGATGCCATGACACCGGGAACACCACATCCACTACCGATCAGCATCGGGATAAAGGACTTACCGGAAAGACCGAACTTCCGGAAGATACGGTCCATGATAAATGCAACTCTGGCCATATAACCACAAGACTCTAAGAACGCCAGGAATATGAACAGTACTAACATCTGTGGTACGAATCCGAGAACCGCACCTACACCGGCTACAATACCGTCCAGGATCAGTCCCTTTAACCAGTCTACACAGTTCATAGCATCCAGCAGGTTCTCAACCAGCACCGGAATACCAGGAACCCAAACACCATACTCTGTCGTATCCGGTTCACCTGCATCTACAACATCCTGTGCTTCCGCCGTTACGCTGTCAGACAGTGTAACAGTCTCTAATACTTCTCCTTCGTCATCGACGATATCAACGGTTGTGGCACCCTCATCACCGGCTGCCAGAATCTGATCTGCACGGCTGTAATCGGCTGCTGCATCTTCATATGCGGCACTACCGATACCGAACAGATGGAAGCCATCGCCAAACAGACAGTCATTCGTCCAGTCTGTTACCCAGCCACCAACGGTGGTTACAGATACATAATACACGATAAACATAACAACCGCAAAGATCGGAAGTGCTGCCCAACGGTTTGTAACGATCCGGTCAATCTTATCGGATACGCTCAGCTTCTCACCCTTCTTCTTGGTTACACACTCATCCATAATAGATGCAATGTATACATATCTCTCATTTGTGATAATACTCTCCGTATCGTCATCAAAGTCCTTCTCTAACTGCTTGATCTCAGCAGATACATCCGGTGCCTGATTCATCATAGCGATGATCTTATCATCCTTTTCCAGAAGCTTAATTGCGAAGAATCGCTTCTGCTCCTCTGCAATATCGCTGCCCAGCTTATCGGCAACGGTCTTGATTACAGACTCTACATCCGCACTAAACTCATGAACAGATACTGCGTTCTTCTTTGCCTTTGCCAAGGATACTGCCTTCTCAGCAGCCTTCTCGATGCCGGTTCCCTTCAAAGCAGAGATCTCAACAACCTCACAGCCCAGCTTCTTAGCCAGCTTATCTGTATGTATCTTATCCCCATTCTTCTCTACCAGATCCATCATGTTGATTGCCATAATAACCGGAATACCCAGTTCCATGATCTGTGTAGACAGATACAGATTACGCTCAATATTGGTACCATCTACGATATTGATGATCGCGTCCGGTCTTTCATTGATCAGATAGTTTCTGGCTACAACCTCCTCCAGCGTATATGGAGATAACGAATAAATACCCGGTAAGTCCATGATGGTAACATCCTTATGGCTCTTTAACTTACCTTCTTTCTTCTCTACTGTAACGCCCGGCCAGTTACCAACAAACTGATTGGAACCTGTCAATGCGTTAAATAATGTAGTTTTACCGCAGTTTGGATTACCTGCTAATGCAATTTTGATTGACATTTTTTCGCTCCTTTTCTATTTTGAATCCTTATGTTTGATTTCGCTACCAAATGTTTTCACTCAGCAACTTTTATTAGTAAGCACTAACTTCAAGATCAAAAAAATTACTCGACCTCGATCATCTCAGCATCTGCCTTTCGAAGAGACAGTTCATATCCTCGAACCGTTACTTCTACCGGATCACCCAGTGGTGCTACCTTTCTTACATAAATAGAAACGCCCTTTGTAATACCCATATCCATAATCCGACGTTTTACAGGTCCGTCTCCGGACAGCTTCTTAACCGTCACTGTCTCACCGCATTTCACTTCTTTCAGCGTCATCTTTTCTCTCCTTCTTTCTTCTATCTCATACTTATGCAACCATGATCTTATTGGCCATATCTCTGCCGATTGCCACCCGTGATTCCTTCACATTCACGATCATATTGCCTCCGATTTCGGATACGACTGTCACCTGACTACCGGCAACAAAGCCTAAATTCTCCAGAAATCTTCTTGTTTCCTCTTTTCCTCCAACCTTCATTATCGTGATCGGAGTTCCTTTGTCTACCATAGATAGTGGCATCATATCATCCTCTTCCTTTAAGCATTGATAAAGTTTTTCATTTCTTCGATAGTTAGTATATTCTAACGCTCATTAGTTGTCAAGAACCTTTTCCCGATTTTTTTAGTTTTTTTAAGAAAAAAGTAAGACGTGTTTTTGGTAACTATGACTATTTTTTCATTTGCGCGGATTGCCTGAGTTCCGATTATGTGCTATACTGATTCCTATATTTAACAATTGGTATGTAATATGAGGTGAAATCAATGGCAACAAACGAATCAGCAGAAAACTATCTGGAGACGATACTGGTTCTGAGTCAAAAGCTACCTGTTGTACGTTCAGTAGATGTAGCAAACGAACTCGGCTTCAAAAAGTCCAGCATCAGCATCGCCATGAAGAATCTGCGTGCTAAGAATCAGATAACTGTTACAAATGAGGGCTATATCTATCTTACAGAGGAAGGGAAGCAGATTGCCGAAATGATCTATGAGCGGCATTTACTGATCTCCGCAGCTCTGAAGAAGCTGGGTGTTCCGGAAGAAATTGCTCTGGAGGATGCCTGCAGAATCGAACATGTTATCAGTAAGGAAAGCTTTGAGGCCCTGAAACAGTATATTAACAAAAATCTTTTATAGTCACATTTCAAATGGTATGAAACGCTGCGGGAATGATTCCCCGCAGCGTTTATTCTGCCGTTTCCCGCTTTTGTTCTATTTCCTCTTCCACATCCAGATTCCACTGCCTAATGCAGCCAGTGCCAGACCGGACATCCAGAATATTCCTGTTTCATCTCCTGTCTGAACGGCCGTTCCCACGGCATGTGGTTTCTCTGTCGTAATCCTCTCTCCTGTCGACGGCGTCTGCCTTATCGCCTCTAAGATCTCCCGATCAGAGGTACTGCCGCTTTCCTCACTACTTGGTTTTGTTCCACTGCTCGGTTCTTCTTCCGTACTCAGCTTCGCTTCGCTACCCGGGTCCTCTTCACTACCCGGTTCTTCTTCGTTGCCCGGTTCCTCTTCGCTACCCGGTTCTTCTTCGCTGCCCGGTTCCTCTTCGCTGCCTGGTTCCTCTTCGCTGCCCGGTTCCTCTTCGCTGCCCGGTTCCTCTTCGCTGCCCGGTTCGTTTTCCAGCTTCCCAATCGGATAAAAATGTGCCTCTGAATCCGTCGTTACCGATGCAGCGATTACACATCCCTCATGTCTTCCTCCGGTAAGACTTACCGCCGCATTGGGTGCTACCAACTGGCCATTCAGGTTCACAAAGCTTACTGTATCCGCATTCGGGATGTTCCACACCAGGTTCAACCCTCCAAGATAATACTGTCCACCGGTCGAAGCACATCCCGTATCCTTACTGATCGCATAATCCTTAAACTTCTGATCGATCGTAGTACCTCCCACCATGATAGACTGTGCATTCAGATTCACAGCTCCCTGTCCGGTAAGCGATATAATATGTGTCTGTGTCATCAGATCCTCAATCGTTACATTTTCCAGCTCTACTCTCTGTACCTGCGACAGATCATCCGGGATGGATACACTTGCTGCCTTTCCGAAGTCAATCGTCAACACCCCATTTTCGATCCGATATGCCGTTGTACTTCCGGCTGCTGCCAGCGTAGCGGACTCCTGACGAATCGCCGTCATTATCGTGGGCACGGATATATAGTCCGGATTCTGAAACAGGATACTTTCGCTTCCGTTTCCCCCTTCCGGACGATAGAACAGATATCCGGGGATCCCCGCTTCTGCGGTTCCATAATAAACGATCCGTTCCCCCTGACAGCTCTCTGTTCCGGAAAAGATACTGTTAATATAGTTCAGCCCATTAATATGATGAATGTACGATGGTGCTGCCATGAGATTTCCGAATCCGGAAACCGCATAATTCAGACTTCCGCCTACTACGATTGCTCCCGATGTATGTGCAGTCGTAGTTCCTGTCAGATCTCCCTCCACAAAATATATATATTTGCTCATGATCTCTGCAATCGAGCTTCCTCCTGTGTAACGTGCTTCCGTAGAAAATCCGCTTTCTGCCCGGATTTCACCGGAGTTCAATGACAGTGCCAGAACCCCTATGCATATCACTGCCAGACATGTCTTTAAGACGCTTCTAAATGTCTTCATTTTTCCCTCTATTTTTTGCTCGTTAGCTAAGATATGCAAAATCTGACAGTTTCATTCATATATATGAAAGAATCTTAATAAATACGTAATGCCTTTATTCTTGTATCTGCCTGTCCGGTGGCGTAACTTATAGATACAGCAAAGCAATACCAAGGATTTCTGCTTTAGCAGAGTGTATCAGAATGACTATTTTCGGAGGAAATGATTATGCATACGGTCGAACTCATAAACAAAATTATTATGTACATATTTTTCATTTGTTACTCTTATCAGTTTCTATATATCGTGATTTCTTTCTTTCGTAAAAAAGCAGTGCATCAGCCGGAGGTGTTTCACCGTCTTGCTATCCTGATCGCTGCCAGAAACGAAGAAACCGTCATCGGTTCTCTGATCGACAGTATCCAGGCCTGTGACTATCCTATGGATCAGATAGATATCTATGTCGGTGCCGATAACTGTACCGACCAGACCGCACAGGTGGCAAAGCAGCACGGTGCCATCGTCTATGAGCGAACGGATACCACACATGTCGGAAAGGGATATGTATTGAATTTTCTGTTAGATAAGATTAAACATGTTCGAAATGAACAGTACGATGCATATATTGTTTTAGATGCAGACAATATCTTAGATCCGGGATTTCTGCGTGCCATCAACCAGACCTATACAGACGGTCACGAGATCGTCACCTGCTATCGGAATTCCAAGAACTACGGAAGTAACTGGATCTCTGCCGGATATGCCCTTTGGTTTCTCCGTGAGGCAAAGTACCTGAACGCTGCCCGTATGGCGATCGGAAGCAGCAGTGCGGTATCCGGAACCGGCTTTCTGTTCTCAGACAAGGTAATCAATGACTATAACGGCTGGAACTTTTTCACTTTGACAGAGGATATCGAATTCACCATATCCAATGTCTCCCGCGGCGTTACCATCGGCTATTCTGCTGATGCCATCCTCTATGATGAGCAGCCTACCGGCTTCCGGCAGTCTTGGAATCAGCGTCTGCGCTGGGCAAAGGGCTATCTACAGGTGCTCCAGAAGTATGGCAGCTCTCTTTTTAAGGGGATCTTCCATGGCAGCTTCTCCTGCTACGACATGCTGATGAATATCCTGCCAGCCGCTGCCTTAACCGCTGTCAGCATCCTCGTCAATCTGGTGGCTGTTGTATATAGCTTTCTGGGAAATGGCTCCTTTGCTGCCCTCGGTACCTCTTTGCTCCAGCTATTTATCAGTCTGTGCCTGACGGTCTTCATTCTGGGACTCATCACAACGATCACAGAATGGAAGCAGATCCATTGTCCTACTTGGAAGAAGCTTCTGTATACCATTACCTTTCCGTTGTTTATGCTGACCTACATTCCGATCTATATCGTGTCTCTGTTCTCAAAGGTAGAATGGAAACCGATCAAGCACGAGAAGAATCTGACTCTGGAGCAGATCATGGCAAATGAGTAGGGATTTGTACATTACAGTTAAAATACATTTCCCAGCAGCAATGGATTGAATAAGATGTACTGTGCATTCGGAACATCAAATGCGACAAGAACAAGTGGTATTATAAATATTATAATTCCTAAAATTATCACAGGAATACTGTTCCTAAACTGCTTGAATGAGACAAAAACAACCTTCGTAACGATCAGACCACCGATCAATCTCATGAGCATAATGATTAAAATATAAAGGAGTACCGATATATTCTGCGGAATCTGTGCAAGATGTTCCATACTTGCAGCAGGCGCATTCAAACCATTGAGACCATAAGCGTGAAGTACATTCAACAATCGTACAACATATACCAGTCCAAACGAGATAATCGTACTGAACATGCCTAAGCCTCCCTTGATCATGTTCAGCCTTCTTCTACCATGATAAGTGGTTCTTAAAATCTTCATTTCGGAATTACCATAATCAACACCGTAAATGCCATGTGTAATAGCTATCAGCATAATAACATATACAAATGCCTGTGAAACATCTCGATTTCCAGAGTATTTATGATCCGTAAGAATATCATATCCTTTTTCATAAAATAACCATCCCCCCTGTTGGGCTTCAAGATACATGACATGTTCTGTAACCATACCGAACGCAGTCTGCCTGTCTAACTCATCCTTGTACTTTATGCTGATATAATTCTCACTTTTCCCCTGTTCAATATCCGCGGATATATTTGCAGCCATCTGATCATAGACTGCACTTTCTTTTTCCAACATCTCATAGGTTTTAGAATCTAACGGTCCGTAAAATCTTTCCATATACTCTTTATAGTAAACCTCATCGACAGTATCAAACCGAATCTTCTCTGTAGGATTCCACCATATCACAAACAGACAGGAAACAGCCAGTATCAAAAGCCCCCGGCCCGGAATAAGCATCTTATAGCACTCATGCATAAAAAGAGACGTATGACCTTCGAACCCTTTAGGAAATCTAAATTTCTGTAGCGAAACTATTCTTTTTTCATGTGGCAATTCCAAATAGTGGATGACTGAAACTGTACAGATAACTGTTCCGATCAGCCACAATATCCCGTACAAAAAACATGTATTAACCGGATATCCAAACATATTCAGGTTCACATAATCAGAGAACATACCTCCGGTTTTGACACCCGACATAATATTTAAGTATTTTAAAAACGCAAGAAAATGTGTGCCGGAAATATTGGTATAGCAGAGAATTTCAACAAGAACCGTTAACGCCGATGCAACAAACACAAAAATGATACGGTCAAATACCGCACACAGCAACATAAACAGGATTCCAAGAAATACACAGCTTAAGAATTTGACAAGGAAATAACTGGGCAGAAACCCACCTATACTTAATCCAAACGGGCTGTTCCGATATAGATATACACTCTGAAGCGGACTCTCAAAATCTATGGAGTCATAAAAACACCGGCTTACGACTGCATTCATTCCATATAGAACCATGATAATAAACAAAACAAACAAAACCATTGCGGCAACCTTCGCAGCCATCAACTCTTTTCTGCCGTTTGCTGTTGTTCGAAGAAAACTTAATTGATCCTCGTCTTTTTCATAAAAAACAAGATTAACGGCAACCATAAATATCATTATGATCACTATGTAGTCTGTAAGTTCATTATCCGTAATATTAAGTATACCCATCGGATCTTCTACCTTCAGCTCTGTTCCTTTCAGCTTCCGGTATATTTCTCTTGTTTTTTCAGCATTTCTTACTGCATATCCACCATTATCTGCATATCGGTTCATAATGGTGATCTCTTCGGCTTTTTCATCAATCGAACTGAGATATTCATCATATGTAATGCATGCCTCCACTTCCCTATATACTCTGGAATAAAGATTGGCTTCCCCATATGTATCTGCCTCTGTTTCTCTTTTTTCAATTTCACCCAGCAACCCATCCTGACTATACTCACTCATTTCACGATAGAATCCGCTGTACTCCTTAAGTGTATAGCCATCTTCATTCGGCGTATTCATGATATACAGTTGAAACAAAAGATTAATCGCCGTCAGAACAAAAAGAATCCATATGGTTCTTTTCGTCAACAATTTACAGATTTCATTCTTTAATATACTCATGCTCAGTCTCCGTTAAGATATAAATACAAATCCTCAAGATTCGGTCGTACTGCCTCTTTTTTCCATCTGCCCTCATAGGATTCAGTGATAATCCGGGCAATGATACCTTCTGCATCCCTTGAAATATTACTTACCTTGTACTTGGCATTTACTTCATCTATCTCTTCATCTGATAAAAAGACATTCCATACCTTTCCGTCTAACTCATCCAGCAATTCAGAGGGAGAACCGCTCCGTATTATCATTCCGTTATTCAGCATGATTATCTCTTTTGCAATAAATTCTATATCTGTGACCACATGTGTAGCAATGATAACAATCTTATCCCGTGCGACCTCGGATATCAGATTCCGAATTCTGATCCTTTCCTTCGGATCCAGTCCGGCAGTCGGCTCATCCAGAATCAATATGCCCGGATCACCAATCAGTGCCTGTGCAATCAATGCCCTTTGCTTCATCCCACCCGAAAAAGTTCCCAGCTTCTTTCCCAGTACATCTTCCAACCTTACCATCCTTACATAATGGTTTATATCTTTTTCAGCTTCTTCCTTTTTCAGCCCCTTCAGGGATGCCATAAAATACAAAAAACGTCTGAGTGACAACTCCGGATATATATTCTGCTGCTGTGGCATATATCCTAACAGCTTTCTGTATTCACTACCCAGTTCGTCTATACTTCTTTCATTCAGTAATACACACCCTTTGGTTGGAGTCAGATTATCCGTAATCAGATTCATCATAGTGGACTTTCCCGCACCATTCGGTCCCAAAAGACCATATATTCCGGGACTAAAAGAAAATGATACGCCATCCAATGCAACTTTATCTTTATATAGTTTCGTAAGTTCTTCCAGCTTCAGTATCATTGTCGATACCCCTCCCATTGACTTCTAACACCGTTAAGATATTCCTCCATGCCATCAGATGTAAGCTTATCCCCGGTACTCCCGATTGCTTCCTCTACAGTCTCATTTTTAAGACTTCTCATAAATTCATCCAGATCCTTTGAAATGTTGTTTAAATCAGTTGTATCCGGTTCAAAACCAATAAACGGTGATAATTCTATATTGTCATAAAAAGAAAAAAACTCATTCTTACGATCAACCATATAATTCTCGCCTCTGACTGGCTGTATGTTTACAAACAAATTTAAGCAGAGCTTATCAATATCCTTATTCTCCAGATCTGCGCCGTCCATATTGCAGGCAATTCCGTCTACAACCTTATAATCTATATTCTCCTGTCCATACAAAAGAAGATTGCCATAGGTTCCATCTCCGTATAAGAGTCCAAGGAACTCCACCACGGCATCTGTATCATCTGTATGTTTTGAGATAGCTATGGAACCATTTATTCTTGATGATAAATATGGCTCTACTTTCTTAACGGTTACATTATCCTTTTGAAATGCATCATCGACTGTACCATACGATAATGCAACCATATAATTACCGGATTTAACATTATCCAATACTCCCGCTTTTTCCAATCCGGGATTATCAAGATATTCTACAGAAGTACTCATATATCCGTCTTCCTTCATCTGATCCAGTACTTTCAGATAATCTGTAAACTTCTCTGATTCCAAAGGATTTTCAATCGTCAGGGAGTCATAATCAAACAGCAGGCCATATCTCACTTCACACCCTATCATATTCTCAAACGAATATCCGCTTATTAAATATTGGAAAGGACATGCATCCGTATTATTCCACTCGGTATTATTAAGAATCTCATAGATCCCGTCTATACTTCCATCCCACTCTTCTATATCCTCATCCGCTACATAATCTCTGTTAAATGCAGCAAATACCCCTCGATCATCCACAAGTGTGGATGGTATTGAATAAATATGCTTATTACATTTAACCGCCTCCCATAGATTCTGTGGAAAGGCATTATAAAGTGCCGCCCCCGACTCCTGTGTCAGAACCTCATCAAGATTCAGAACAAGTTCGGAATTAATAAGTGTATATATATTATTGTTTCCGCTCGCATCGCCTAATCCCAAAAACGCGATATCTGTATCACCGCTCTTTAATTCATCCTCCAGCAGTGCAGCATAATTTTCATATTCCAGATATTTTATCTCAAGCCTGTAATCATGACCGTCCTTAATAAGTGCATCATTAAAGTACTGAAGGTTCTCTTCCTCTATCTTACAAATATCAGGAACAGCAAATGTTATGACTTTTACATCCGTTTTCGTTCCGACATCCGAATCGACTCCCGTCTCGTTTTCCTTCTTTTCGGTCAAATCCGGTTTTTTAATCATAATCACCGTTGCAGATATCGCAACCAAAACAACCAGAACAACCGCAAGCATAATTATCCTATTCCTCTTCATCATAGCACCTCAATTCTCTCACACGAAATCTTCCCTGATTCAGATCGTCCAGACTTAGTACCCCCAGACAATACCGTCCTTTATCATTGTAATACCTGACATACACAGACTGACCACATATATTTACTATACTGAATGCATTCTCCGGCGACATCTTCATCTGTTCATTTCTCTTTCCATTTTCCATACGATAATATGTAACCTCATTATTATCATCATTAAAAATGGCATAATATAAAGCATCTCCGTGCCTTGCAAATCTGCCGCTCAGTACCCCGGCATCCTTGTCTATCGGTAATTCCCGGATTTCTCCACTTTTTTTATCAAACACGAAATATCCTTCTTTGGATTCACAATAAGCATCACCATCTAATAACTGAAGATTATTTATATGATCGAACGTCTTTAAGAGTGTCGTACTTTCGTTTGCAATATCATACTGATAGATATCATACAACATATTGTCATAAGCAAAGGATTCGCTATTACTCTCAACCGCATCCTCTACCATAAGATCAGTAATAGCATCATCAAAATGTATACATGAATAATATACCATCCCTTCTTCATAATAAATTCCCGTAATATTTGCCTGCCCTCCCGTGATCACATCTCCCATATAAACCTTATCGCTTTCAAGATCAATGACAAAGATACCTGCTTCCGGTTTGTTATCGTTAATGATCTGTCCCTCATCATTTATCACAACTCTGTTACCATAGGCACCTACAACATATTGATCCCTGTATAGAACATATCTGAGATACTGAACATTTTCCAGTGTAGCAACTTTTTTTCGATTCTCACCATTGGAATCCATTTCATAGAGATACTGTGTTGTTATATCTCCATCCGACATATTGCCAATGAGATAAAGATGTCCGTTATAAAGTACCGGTCCACTATCCCCCGTGAAAAAAGCTGCAGGACATGATGGATTTTCATTATTGCGTGAATAGCCTTCATGCGTACAGTTTGGTTTGTCACAGTAGATCATATCTTTACCGGAGGTTGTATCGATAAGGTGCAAAATCCCCGAATCGTCAAGATAGAGCACCGTATGCTCTGAATAGTTGCATTCGGGATCTACTGTGTCATACACATATGTTTCATCATTTGATCCGTGTTTACTTTGTCCTAATGCAAGAAAAAGGATGATTCCGCAACACAAAAGCACTGTAAAAATAATAATTATATACAAGTATTTCCTCTTCATCGTAATCGCCGCCTCTCTTTTTAATTTTCCCCCATGGTATCTTTTATACTTCTACCATACATTATTTGCTTCGCTTTTGATACGCCAAAATATATACGAATTTCTTAAAAAAAAGTGACGATTGTAAAGACTGTCTCCAAGTAAAAAAAGTTCCCTGCTACCAGCTTTCGCCAATAGCAGGGAGTTTATTATACTTTTCCTTTTAAAGGATAAAATGCCTATGTTTATCCCTGATAATACTCGCCAATTTCACAACTATTTTGTTTTGAAATTTCTTCTGTCAACAAACCGATTCAAATATCTTTAAAATATCTTCTGCCTGAAGCGGATAGTAGGAATGACTGTGACATCAGCACATCAATTCCGATGGTTCCCAGAATTTCCCGGCTATGAAAGCCTGCGGCTACCAACACCTTTTCTCCTTCATATACGGTCTGCTCTGTGATTACCTGACGAAGCTTTCCCTTTATCATTTGTAAACGGATGACCCGCTCTCCGGATATAAAACGGACACCAAGCCTTCTTGCCTTTTCTGCAAGATTTGTCAGAATTTCTGCATGCTTTTCATTTTTTCCCAATCGGAGATTACCATCCTGATGATATTCACAATCCACCTCCAGCTCTTCCGACAGCGTCGGCCAGAGGTTCCGTATTCCGTACATTGCTAACGGCAATTCTCTTGGGTCTCTGCCTGACTGCCGTACACCGCCGCCGTTTCTGGAAGAACCACCGTTTCCTATTCGGGGCTCTTGATGTTGCCGGCTCCAAATCTGCCGGAGAAACCTTCAATTCTCTTGCCACAATTCCCTTTACCAGCTTTGAACAGGTCTGTCCCTGACAAAGTCCCATACCCGTTCGCAGATAACGTCTGATTTCTGTTAATGTAAACATTCCGTCATGCACTGCCCGTCTGATTTCACCCTTGGTTATTTCCTCACATCTGCAAATAATCATATCATCATCCGGTGCCGGTACATATTCTCCTATATCTCTTGATCTGTCATTTATCTGATTCATAGTCCTCATTCCTTTCGACTTGGTCTCTATTCAAGGGTATTCTTTCTCGTTGCTTAGTCTTCTGCCCGAAAGAATCTTGCAGTAGAAGCATATTCCTTCGGCACCCGCATGGTTAATAGGTTGGTTTTGTCATACACTTTCAGGCTTTTTACCGCAACGACCTCTGCCTCACATACCTTCTGTCCGTTTCTTCCCAACGCAATGCCCTTGGTTCCGGCCTCCGGCAAAGGTACAAATTCATACGGCAATGTAATGATTGCAGTTCCGTCTCCGCAATCCTCATCCACCAAAAAGATTGCCTGTCCGGAACAAGACGCTACACACATGCCACAGTTTATGCAGTCTGCGTCTGCCACCGCAATGAATGTCATCCAAAATTTGTTTAATATCCTCTAACTTTTCCGGTCTTATGATCATAACTAATTCTTTCATATAAAAACCTCCTTCCATGCCACAAGCAAAAGGCAAAAAAGAAAAGGAGCTGTCAATTGACAGCTCCTTCGCCTTCCTGAACATCTTTTATTTGTTAATGATAATAGACGAATCAGTCACAAAATTCAATAATATATTTTTACCATTTTTATTACCCAAAAGGAGTAGAACACAAGTAAGAATCTTCTATCTTACTCCCGTTCCTTTACCATTTTAAATAATTGCACCCGGTTCTTTATTCCCAGTTTCCGATAAATATTCAGAATATGTTTTTTTAAGGTATTGGCACTAATTGCAAGTTCTTCACAGATATAAGCATTCTCTTTGCCGGACATCAGCATTTGCAAGATTGTATTTTCCCGCCGTGTCAAATCATATTTTTCTACCGCTTCGGAAATAGTAACCTTTTTCTGGCCCTCTGTCTTCAATGTCTGTTGCTGCAGACGATATGCAAGATGATCCTTCAGCATATCCAGTACAAATACATCGTTATACTGAAAATCTTCCTTGCCTAATATACGGTAAAGTGTAATAACTCCAAGAAAGCAATTGTCCTTCGCTATAATTAATTGTAATGAATAATGCCAATGATTCGGCTGGTATACCTTTTTGTAATAATCGGTTTCGATCCTTGCTTCTTCACTCATGATGTCGGTCTCCCGATAGACGAGTGATTTCCCGCTCAGCATAATTCCCAGACTATAATCCAATGTCTCGTATACCTGCGACATATCTTCTTTACAATGATACATAACCGGCGCATCTAACAATTTCGTCCGCATCTGTTCAAAATTTTCATCGTATATATTTTATAAATAATTGAATTTAACATAATCCAATCATTTGTTTCCAGCTTTTTCATATGTTGAATATCCCCCTTCAAAAAATCACTCATGCGAGCAAGTTCTTTTGCTTTATTTTAACATATATACAAATTTATTTTCTAAATTTTTCTATTATTCGATTCACAATTTTTATCTCCCACCGGAAAACGCTTCTTTAACACAACTATTCCGATTACAGCAGCCACCGCAACTGCGGTCAGAAAACTATAAATAATTATGTATGCTGTCATTGTCGAAAGTCCATTTCCCAGATAGCCGTTCGCCATACCATTTATAAGCGGGCTGACGAAGTCTATGATTGTATGACATATCAGACAAAGAATAATTCCCAGTGCATCCTTTTTCCGGGTTACAAAATAACATACCATCAGACTCAGTGCTGTATGGAAAATCATGGTCAGTATCCGCTCATAGCCTGCCAACAGATATACACCGCATCCAGAATTTACCAGTGCATCCTGAACAGAAACCAATGCTGCTGTATCTACACCGGCTGCCGCTGTCTGCTGTATCACCGTATCAAAGCTTCCGGTATTAATCATAAGTATATAAATAAGATTATTTAAGTACATGGTTCCAATCAAAACGATAGACTCGATTCCTCCATGTCCCAAGCCTGCCGCAAATCCACGTTCAAAGGTCAGATTCTTCTGCATAATCTTTGCAACGATATACCGTCCTGCTACTTCAAAAAGTCCTGCCGTAAATGCCAGTATCAGACAATACAAAGCATAATTCTGAGAGGCAAAGGTCTGAAAGCCTTCCAAGCCCGCCAGTCCGTTCAAAATAGGAATCCTTATAATCACCTGAAAAATGACAAAGCCTGCTGCACCTAATAACCAAGCGGTCCAGACACCCTTCCCCTTATTCTTTACTCCGTAAATTATATAGACGACAATCGGCAATACCATACTGATTAAAAAGGTCACGCATACCGCCAATATTGTAGATACTCCTACCATATAAAATCCTCCCCTTTATCCTTATTTATACCATTATTACATATAGGCTCCTCCTTCGCAATGTATTTCATCCGGTAATTGTGTAACCTTAATATCTGACACTCCCTAAGCTTCCAACTGTTTAAACCCAAGCATACACCCTTACATTCTGATATTTCGCCGCAATACTTCCATAACCGCAATCTTCAACAGAACACCACCTGACAAAAATAAAGAACCAGATTTCCCGCATATGCTGTGTTTTTGCAATGGGAGTTGCCGTATTTTCAACATTTTCAAAATAAACGCACGATAAACAGGTATATCCAATTCATGTCCCAATAGTTTTGCAGACCGGGCCGTACTTCCTGTATTCGATGTATAAATAATTGCTTTATATTCTTTATTATTTTTCATAATTCTTATATTTATCCTTAATCTAGCAATATACCATTATGGATAATAACAAAAGTCCCTGCGTCTACCATAAGATAAGCACAGAGACTTCTATTCTTCATTCTTTAACAATAAAACTCAACATCTCCATAGAAGCTCGTCCATTTATTGATTATTTCAACACTTCTTGCTTCTATGATACGCATTATATTTCGTAAAACATTTTTAGGTATATTCGAATTGTTATTTGCTAGAAGACATTTGCCAGCTTTTGTAATCCATACTTTTGTAGCATTTTCAATTGGCTTGCCCTCTGCGATATGAACATGTATAGGTTCTCTTGGCACTCCTTCATTCGCCCAAAAGTAAACCCAATATGAACCAATTTTAAAAACCTGAGGCATGCTCAAATCCACCATCCTTTGAAAATTCTATAATCAGATTCGCAGTCGTTTTAATAATATCTAAAAAGTATTCTTTTCGTTCTTCACTATAGCCAAATTCATCTTCTGTTCTATAGGATGGCAAGTAAACTGTCATATGGTGAAAACCATCCTTTTCATCAGGAGTTTCTATATATACCTTAACTTCTCCATTCTCCAGCATCTCCGAATGTACAATCTCGGTATCATCTTCAAGCGTCATAAATGGGTACATCATAATAATCATCTCCCAACATATGAATTTCTTTCTCTTATATTATACACTATTTCTAAAAAATAAAGAAGCCCCTGCTACTGTTATGTAACAGTAACAGAAGCTTCTTATCTTCTATAAAACTAATTAAGTTCTATTCACCAACTGGTGTATATCTTACTTGTTTGCAATAGCAGCCTGAGCAGCAGCCAATCTTGCAATCGGTACACGGAATGGAGAACATGATACATAATCCAAACCAATCTTGTGGCAGAACTCAACAGATGAAGGATCTCCACCATGCTCACCACAGATACCAACATGCAGCTTAGGATTAACCGGCTTACCTAACTTAATAGCCATATCCATTAACTTACCAACACCGGTCTGATCCAGCTTAGCAAATGGATCATTCTCGAAGATCTTTGTATCATAGTAAGCATTTAAGAACTTACCGGCATCATCACGAGAGAAACCAAATGTCATCTGAGTTAAGTCGTTTGTACCGAAGCAGAAGAAGTCAGCTTCCTTAGCGATCTCATCTGCAGTTAAAGCTGCACGAGGGATCTCGATCATAGTACCTACTTCGTACTCCAGCTTAACGCCTGCAGCAGCGATCTCTGCATCAGCGGTCTCAACTACTACCTTCTTAACGTACTTTAATTCCTTAACTTCGCAAACCAATGGGATCATGATCTCAGGCTTAACATTCCAATCCGGATGCTCCTTCTGAACCTCGATAGCTGCACGGATAACTGCCTTTGTCTGCATCTTAGCGATTTCCGGGTAAGTTACAGCCAGACGGCATCCTCTGTGACCCATCATAGGGTTGAACTCATGTAAGCCAGCGATAATTGTCTTGATCTGCTCTACTGACTTGCCCTGAGCATTTGCAAGCTTCTCAATGTCAGCTTCCTCTGTAGGAACGAACTCATGAAGAGGTGGATCCAGGAAACGGATCGTAACCGGGTTACCTTCCAGAGCTTCATATAATGCCTTGAAGTCGCCCTGCTGATATGGAAGAATCTTATCCAGAGCAGCTTCTCTTTCTTCTACTGTATCTGAGCAGATCATCTCACGGAAAGCAGCAATTCTGTCTTCCTCGAAGAACATATGCTCTGTACGGCAAAGACCGATACCTTCTGCTCCAAGCTCACGAGCCTTCTTAGCATCTGCAGGAGTATCTGCATTTGTACGAACCTTTAATGTTCTGTACTTATCAGCCCAAGCCATAACACGTCCAAATGTACCAGCGATTGTAGCATCTACTGTTGGGATAATACCATCATAGATGTTACCGGTTGTACCATCGATAGAGATGAAGTCTCCCTCGTGGAACTCCTTGCCAGCTAATGTAAACTTCTTGTTTTCTTCGTCCATAGCGATATCGCCACAACCAGATACACAGCAGGTACCCATACCACGTGCAACTACGGCTGCATGAGAGGTCATACCACCACGAACGGTTAAGATACCCTGAGAAGCCTTCATACCGGTAATATCTTCTGGGGAGGTTTCCAGTCTTACCAGAACTACCTTCTCACCTCTTGCATTCCACTCTTCAGCATCAGCAGCGGTAAACACGATCTTACCACAAGCAGCTCCAGGAGAAGCACCTAAGCCCTTACCCATTGGAGTAGCCTTCTTTAATTCTGCTGCATCGAACTGTGGATGAAGTAATGTATCCAGGTTACGAGGATCGATCATAGCAACTGCTTCTTCTTCTGTCTTATGTCCTTCATCTACCAGGTCACAAGCGATCTGCAGAGCTGCCTGAGCGGTTCTCTTACCATTACGGCACTGTAACATGTATAACTTCTTGTTCTCTACTGTGAATTCCATATCCTGCATATCATGGTAGTGATTCTCAAGAGTCTCACATACCTTGATGAACTCTGCATATGCTTCTGGGAATTCCTGTTCCATCTGAGCGATCGGCATTGGTGTACGAACACCGGCAACTACGTCCTCGCCCTGTGCGTTCTTTAAGAACTCACCCATTAACTTCTTCTCACCGGTTGCAGGATCACGAGTAAATGCAACACCTGTACCGGACTCGTTATTTAAGTTACCGAATACCATAGGCATTACGTTAACTGCAGTACCCCATGAGTAAGGGATATCATTGTCTCTTCTGTATACATTTGCTCTTGGGTTATCCCATGATCTGAATACAGCCTCGATAGCCAGCTTTAACTGCTCTACCGGATCTGAAGGGAAGTCCTGTCCTAACTGATTCTTGTACTCAGCCTTGAACTGCTCAGCCAGAGTCTTTAAGTCAGCTGCTGTCAGCTCAACATCGTACTTAACACCCTTCTCTTCCTTCATCTTGTCGATTAACTGCTCGAAGTACTTCTTACCAACTTCCATAACAACGTCTGAGAACATCTGGATGAAACGTCTATAAGAGTCATATACGAAACGCTCGAATGCAGGATCCGGGTTACCAGCGATCATAGCTGCCACAACCTCATCATTCAAACCAAGGTTCAGGATGGTATCCATCATACCAGGCATAGAAGCTCTGGCACCTGAACGTACAGATACTAACAGAGGATTCTTCAGATCGCCGAACTTCTTGCCGTTGATCTCTTCCATCTTCTTAACGCCTTCCATAGCCTGAGCCATGATCTCGTCATTAATCTTACGTCCATCCTCATAGTACTGTGTACATGCTTCTGTAGTAATAGTGAAACCCTGTGGAACCGGAAGGCCGATCGTAGTCATCTCGGCAAGGTTTGCGCCCTTACCACCAAGAAGATTACGCATAGTCATGTCGCCTTCGCTAAACATATAAACCCACTTGTTTGCCATTTGTTACTTACCTCCTAAGTGTTGATTATTCTGTCCCGTGCAAAACAGCACAGTCACTGGAATTTATTATATCATAATTTCTGCTTTTTTGAAGTCATTTTTGTGAAATATTTAAAATTTTACCTGTTTTTTTCATAAAAATGTAAAAGATTGCATAACGTAAAAGACCGACGCCCATAGGACGTCGGTCAAAGGTGTAATCACACACACAATTTTACGTTTATTACTGTACGATTCTTCTCGCTCCGATCGGAGTCGTATAATACATATTTGAAATAATGATACCGGTTGACTCTGTGCTGGCATGTACGATCTGTCCACCACCAATATACAGTCCCACATGACCGGAGTAGCAGATAATATCACCCGGCTGTACCGCATCCAGCGATACCGGTGTTCCCTGTCCCATCTGTACGCCGGAGGAATGACTCAGCGAATATCCAAACTGTGCATATACTGCCATCGTAAATCCGCTACAATCAGTACCGTTTGTCAGACTGCTTCCTCCATATACATATGGATTTCCGACAAACTGACATGCATAGCCGGCGATCTGCTGTCCCAGTGCCAAGCCTTCTGCCGAAGTATTGACCGGAGGAAGTGTTGCTATCTCAGAAGAACTGCCGGTGCTTCTCGTGGTCTGTGCTGCAGCCTGCTTTGCCAGTGCTGCCTGAATCATCTCCTGTTCCTCTTCCAGCGTCATAGCAGTCGGATAATTCCATCCTACATTGACAAACTCCTTCGCTACATATCCTACTGTATCCTCAGAATACTGAATCTGAACCCACTCATCGGTCTCACCCAGTATGTCTAATTCCTGTCCACCTGTTACAGATCCGATACATGCACTCTCTGTACTTGCATCCTGTCTGACATTCAATGCCGGAACCTCTACGGTTGCACAATACTTATAATTCTCTGTAATATATGCTCCTGCGTCATCTCCAAATAACAGGAACTCATTTGCTACATAACCACTAACCGATCCGGACTCGATCTTCGTCCACGCATCGCCGCGTTCTACAATCGTAGCTACTGCATACGGATACAACTTTCCAACGATCTCTGCATCGGTACCGGCCTCTGCCCGAACCCGAAGACTGCCTTCGATATTTGCTACTACGGAATCCTGCCACTCCGGGTACTGACAGGTCGGCTCCTCCGGAACTGCCTCTGTCGCTTCTGTCGCTTCCGTCGCTTCCTCTGTTGTCTCTTCGGTCGCACCGGACTCCATCTTCATCTCTACATCTAATTCTGAAATCTCTGCCTGCTCAACTGCCGCAGGTGCCGCTTCTATCTTCTGCTGCGGGGTAACTGCACGGGTACCGAATATCAAACCGGTTCCAACGGTTACCATAATCGCAACACTGATCACTGTCTTTTTCATATGTTACTCCATGTTTTCGTAATTATTACAAATCTGTTACAACTTGTTACATTTGTATTCTATCAAAGGATATGCCTTATGTCAACAGACTTTCTCTTCTTTTTTTACTTTTTTGTCATATTTTTGTCATAAAATATTGCAAAAACGCACAATTACGGTATAATATTTATTATAAATTTCGTTATAATTATCGAAGATTTACTATTAATTTACTATTATGAAATACGGGGGTCTACATTATGCATATTAAAGATTTTTTCGATCTCTCCCTACTGGAGCAGATTCTGGACGACTGGACAAAGGCAACTGGCATGGCTGCAATTGCCGTAGATAATGAAGGCAATTATCTAACCGATGCTTTCGGTCTTTCTGATTTTTGCAGCCGATATACCAAGGGCGATCTGGATGAATGGAAGCGCAGCAGCCGCAGCGGTTCTGATTCTGCCATCTTCTCTGTACAGTCCGGTCTGACAAACTTTGCCACTGATATCATCGTAGCCGGCAGCTATCTCGGCCGTATCATCGGTGGACAGGTGATCGTCGGTGATGGAGAGGACGAGCAGTTAGAGAGCATTGCCGCCGCTGCAAATGCAGATATCGATGCAGTCCGCGAAGTACCGGTTAAGTCAGAAGAAGCCGTTCACAGCGCAGTTAAGCTGTTGGGTGATATGGTGAATTTGATCGTTTCTTCCGAATATAATAAGACAAACAGCAGCGATCTGGTTGCTACATTAGAAAATGACATCTCACAGGCCGTCGACCTGATTGAAGAAATCAATGAGAAGTCTTTAGCACTGGATAAGATCGAAAGTAAGCAGAAGATTCTGTCCCTGAATGCTTCCATTGAAGCAGCAAGAGCCGGTGAATTCGGTCGTGGCTTCGCTGTCGTAGCTTCCGAGTTCGGCAAGCTGGCTGTAAACTCCGGTGAAATCAACCGTTCGATCAAGTCTTCCTTAAAGACCTTGACGGCTGTTATCGACGAGATGGAAGAATCTTCACAGAAATAAATCGATTTATTGTGTTATCGTCACATACATAGCACACACAAAAGAATGGATCCGTATCAATGATACGGATCCATTCTTTATATATATCATATGGTTTCTTTTTCGTATTAGAACGCCATCTTCTCCTCAAAGTAGGCTTTCAGATCTGCGATCTTCACACGCTCCTGCTCCATCGTATCTCTGTCACGAACCGTAACCGCTCCGTCATTTTCAGACTCAAAGTCGTAGGTAATACAGTATGGAGTTCCGATCTCATCCTGACGACGATACCGCTTACCGATATTTCCTCTGTCATCATATTCACAGTTATAGTACTTTGACAGCTCTGCATAGATCTTCTCTGCACCCTCTGCCAGCTTCTTTGATAATGGCAGGACACCGATCTTAACAGGTGCCAATGCCGGATGGAAATGAAGAACGGTACGTACATCGCCGCCTTCCAGCTCTTCCTCATCATATGCGCTGCATAAGAATGCCAGTGTAACACGGTCTGCACCCAGAGATGGCTCGATAACGTATGGAATATACTTCTCCTTCTTCTCATCATCAAAGTAATCCATCGGCTCACCGGATGTCTTCTGATGCTGTGTCAGATCATAGTCGGTACGATCTGCGATACCCCACAGCTCACCCCAGCCGAATGGGAATAAGAACTCAATATCCGTTGTACCCTTACTATAGAAGCACAGCTCCTCCGGAGAATGATCTCTGGCTCTCATCTCCTCTTCCTTCATACCCAGATTCTTCAGCCAGTCAATACAGAACTGTCTCCAGTATGCAAACCACTCCAGATCGGTTCCCGGCTCACAGAAGAACTCCAGCTCCATCTGCTCAAACTCTCTGGTACGGAAGGTAAAGTTACCCGGTGTGATCTCATTCCGGAAAGACTTACCGATCTGACCGATACCAAACGGAATCTTCTTACGGGAGGTTCTCTGTACATTCTTGAAGTTTACGAAGATACCCTGTGCGGTCTCCGGACGAAGATATACGGTATTCTTTGCATCCTCTGTAACCCCCTGGAAGGTCTTGAACATCAGGTTAAACTGACGGATATCTGTAAAGTTATGCTTACCACAGGTCGGACATGGTACCTGATTCTCTTCAATAAAGTTCATCATCTGGTTCTGATCCCATCCATCGACCGAACCGCCCAGATCAATTCCATGCTCCTGTGCATAGTCTTCGATCAGCTTATCTGCGCGGAATCTCTCGTGACACTCCTTACAGTCCATCAACGGATCTGCGAATCCAGCCAAATGACCGGATGCTACCCATGTCTGAGGATTCATCAGAATCGCACAGTCCACACCTACATTATATGGATTCTCCTGAATAAACTTCTTCCACCATGCACGCTTCACATTATTCTTCAGTTCTACACCCAGATTCCCGTAGTCCCAGGTATTTGCCAGTCCCCCGTAGATCTCAGATCCCGGATATACGAATCCACGCGCTTTTGCCAGTGCCACAATCTTGTCCATAGTCTTTTCCATGTTCTTAACCTCTCTTACCTTGTATATTCTCAGTTCTCAGGTATGCTTCTATACGCCTTCCCGTCTACTTCAGTACCAGTACGGCTTCTCCTTCACCGGATGCAGTATAAGTACCATCATTCTCAGTCACATACTGATTATAGTACAGAACCTTGCCCTTATAAATAATATCCATCGCATCACTCACCTTCAGAACCTTCAGCTTCTCACCATTGATCTCCGTTGCATTCACCGTTGACCCGTCTGCTGCCGTAAAACTGCCCGTCAGCGTTTCCTCTGCCAGATTCTTCAGCTCATAAGCCGTATCATTAAACCCATTATAGCTGTCCATATCCTGATAGGTTAACTGCACCTTCACGATCGGGTTCTCCGTATCCAGTGCCTTCATAACCACACTGTCCGCTCCGGCCTTCTGATTATATGAGTCGATCTCATCCGTTACATACTGCTCCAGACCGGCCATATCATAGCTGCCTCCGGAAAAATCCTCTACAGATATATCAGAGATCGTCCCCTTTTTCTCAATAATCATGGTATTTACTGTTATCGTGTCCATCTTTACCGCACACCCTGTCAGCAGTGCCAGTCCAAGTGCCACTCCCACCAGTAAATGTTTATGTCTCATGCTATTTTCCTCCTCATGTCATAATCTATAGCACTCATAACTCATACATTGTAACTTCTAATCTGTCAGATTGCAAGTCAGAGTATCAATAAATTCTACAGACTTAAATCTCTGATCCACATATTCTGCCATAAATGCACTGCAGATCTGATCCAGCTCCTCCTGCACCTCTGACGATACCTCAAAGGAATACAGGCGTTCCAGCGTAGTACTTAAAATGTACTGCAGTGTATATACCGTAGAGGGATTCAGCAGTTCTCCGATATCATAATCGATCCGGCAGTGATCCACACACAGTAGTCCGCCCTGTCTGGCACTGAATACATATCCGGTTCCCTGATTTCCACATTTCACGCAGGCGTACACCTGCATCTCCTCTCCGTCCAGAGCCAGTGCCCGGATCTCATATACCCGCCGGATCAGCCGGGCTGACATCCGTTTCTTCCCGATCGCCAGCAGCGTCATATACAGAAGCTTCAGCTGTTCCCGGTCGTCCGTATTCTCATGCGTCAGATAATCCGCCAGCTCACAGAAATATGCACCGTAGGTAAGTGCATCCAGATCCGTCTTTACCGCCTCGAAGTAGTTCTTCACCTCTACACTCTGTATCCGATATGCGTCCCTGCCTGCGAAGAGAGAGAACACTCCATAGGTAAACGGCTGACAGGCAGCCGTCAATACACTGCCATTCCGTCTGGCTCCTCTGGCAAAGGCTGCGATCTTTCCCTTCTCCTTCGTCAGGATCACCAGCCGGCGGTCATAGTCTCCGACCTGTGTAGCAGATAACACCATGCCGGTCACTTCTATATTCACACTCGGCATCTTCTTTCACCTGCACTTTTCATAGCTTTTCCTAACCTTTTCGATCTCGTTCTTACTTCTCACGCTGTTCAAATCCAAAGTTCTTTAGCAGATAATCACTATCGCGCCAGTCCTTCTTGACCTTCACCCACAGCTTCAGGTTTACCTTCGTATCCAGAAGCTTCTCCATATCGATTCTGGCCTGCGTTCCGATCTTCTTCAGCATGGCACCCTGCTTGCCTATGATAATGCCCTTGTGAGAATCCCGTTCACAGATGATCGTTGCATCTATATCTATAATTCTTCCGTCTGCCCGCTCCTTCATGCGGTCGATCACCACTGCGATTCCATGCGGGATCTCATGATCCAGACAGCGCAGTGCCTTCTCCCGTATCATCTCCGCCACGATCTGACGCTCCGGCTGATCGGTGATCGTATCCTCATCGTAGTACTGTGGGCCTTCCGGCAGATACTTTAAGATTGCCTGTATGATCTGATCGGTATTCCGATTCCGCAGCGCAGATACCGGAAGAATCGCATCAAAGTCATACTCCTTCCGATAGGCTTCTACCGCCTCCTGCACTTTTTTCTCTTCTACCGTATCGATCTTATTTATAATCAGCAAAACCGGCGTCTTTACCTTCTTTAGGCGTTCGATGATTGCCTGCTCGCCCTTCCCGATATAGGTCGTAGGCTCTACCAGCCACAGCACCACATCCATCTCACTCAGGGCACTGTCTACCGCACTCATCATATATTCCCCCAGTTTATTCTTCGCTCGGTTGATTCCCGGAGTATCCAGAAATATGATCTGTCCCCGGTCACAGGTATATACTGTCTGTATCCGGTTTCTCGTGGTCTGTGCCTTATTGCTCGTAATCGCGATCTTCTGACCGATCAAGTGATTCATCAACGTAGACTTTCCTACATTTGGCCGTCCGATGATCGTAACAAAGCCTGATTTATATCCGTTTTTCATATCTGTTCCTCTTATTTATCCTTAGAATACACTTCTGACACTCTTAAAGTGCTCTGCTTCCGCATCAATCTTCTTCTCGTTACCGATTGCACAGATCGTTCCGGTCGATACAACAGACTGTACAAGCTGTGCCAGCCCCCGGATCGCTGCCTGATTCGTAGCCAGCAGCTCATCCCGGCGTGCCTGTCGATACTCATCTGTGATACCGGCCAGATAAAGTCCCAGATCCCGTTCGCCCCGATCATATGCATTCAACGGAATGTCGGCAGCTCCGATCGTTCCGATGATATACTTCGTCATATCCCGATCATCCGCCCGGAAGTTTGCCACATAGTCTGCTGCCCTCCGATAGATCTCATAGGTCTCCATCAGATTTGGATCCCGATACGAGGTCAGATAGCTATTTCCATTGTCACCAAATGCACACATACAGCCATAAGCACCGCCCTGTACCCGGACGTTAATCCACAGATAATCGTAGGAGAAGATCGTCTCCAGAACCCGCAGTGCTCCGGATGGCTCAAACCCGGCATTCTTATAGTTTCCGGCAGTCGCTACATACTGCACCTGACTCGCCGTCTTAAAGCCCTCATTGCGTATCACCGGTGCCAGATTCTCTTCCGGTTTCTCCTGCTTTCTCGTAGACAGATAAACCGAAAACAGAGTGACGTTCATACCGATGGCTTCCTCTACATCATTATCGGCTGTATACGATATCAAAAGATTATCCTTATACAGGATCTCTTCCAGTACCGCGTGGAGCTTCTCTACCAGCAGTTCCTTCCGCTCCTCAAAGTTCCGATCCAGATCGTCCAGAAACTCATAGTAGTCTATACCCTTCGCCTGCTCCTGCACATAGTTCGTTACGGATATATATGACATCGCTCTCAGTGCTGTCGTGATGTGGCCACGGCTCACCATATCCGGCTTCATTTCCGTCTTCAGTTCTGCAATGATCTCCTTTAACCGTTCGGTATCTGACAGTTTACTATGCAGAAGCAGTTCCTCCATCAGCTTAAATGTATCCCCTGTCTGCTCATACAGCATCTTCGCCTTCACATCAAAGGTCGGCAGATAACCGTCCGGATCCAGATTTCCCCGGATATCAAAGCTGGTCTGAATACTGCCGGACTTCAGCCGGATCTCACTGGCGAGTTCATTGTAGGTATAGTTTTCTGTATCAATCATGCCCAGAATCTTTGCCAGCAGATTTGCATATGGCAACATCTCTGTCGGAAGCTTATCCAGCTTAAAGCATAGGTGGATATATGCGATTCCATTCGTAAATATCGGATGTACGATGACCGGAATTCCAAACAGCTCCTTCTTAATATTCTGCTGTGGCTGAATCTTTGGCTCAATATCCGAAATCTGCAGCAATGGAATCTTCCGAATGTCCTCCTCACTGGACGGTTCTGCCTGATATGCCTTCAAAGCCTTTGTATCTGCAATGATCTGCTCCAGCTCTGCCTCGGATAAGGAGTTCTTATACGCTGCCAGTTCCTCTGCTACCGCAGCCTCCTGCTTCTCATTCAGCCCCCGCTCCGGCTTCAGTGTGACACTGCTCCGATGCGGATTCTCCAACAGATAGGTCTGAATCGTGCGTTCGAAGTATCCATTCTCCAGCCCCCGTTTCATAAACTCCAGTGTTTCTCCTACTTCGATATGAATAAACGGTGCCATATCATCGTACAGCCAGCTGTCAAAGGACTTTAATCCATACATCAGTCCCTTCGGATACCGTCCGAAGTCCGACTCACGAAGCTGGAACTCCAGATGATTGATGGCTGCCTGCATCGCCTTCTTCGGCACCCCATCCTTACATATCTGCTGAAGGGTCTCCCGGATCACATCGATAAACCGCTCTTCATCCTGCGGATTCGCATTATGGGCTATGATCGAGAAGATCGGCTGCTGAATCGTACTGTCGTAAGAGGATTCGATATCCTTTCCGATCCCTGCTTTAATCAACGCCTGCTTAAGCGGAGCTCCCGGCATATCCAGCAGAACCGACTGCAAAAGCTGCATCGCCATATAAAGCTCCGGATCCAGACTGGTGCCAATCACTACATTATAGGACAGGAAAGTATTGTCCTCCGGTTCCTCTGCCTCTGCCAACGAATAGGAATAGGTCTTTGTCACCGGTTCCGGATATTCGATCTGCATATGAATTCGGGAGTCTACCTTCTGATACTCATAGTGACTGAGATACTCTTCATCGATGAAACGCAGCTTCTCTTCCACATTCATATCTCCATACAGATAGATATAGCTATTTGACGGATGATAATACTTCCGATGGAAGTCCAAAAATGCCTTATAGGTCAGCTTCGGGATCGCTGTCGGCTCTCCGCCGGACTCACAGGCATAGGTCGTATCCGGAAGCAGTGACATCTGAATCAGCCGTGCCAGCTGCTGATTCGGATCGGAATACACACCCTTCATCTCATTATATACAACGCCATTATAGGTCAGCTCTCCATCCAGATCCTCCAGCTCATAGTGCCAGCCTTCCTGCTTCATGATCTCCTCATGAATGTAGATATTCGGGTGGAATACCGCATCCAGGTAGACATCCATCAGATTCTGGAAGTCCTTATCATTATAGCTGGCGATCGGGTACACCGTCTTGTCTGAATAGGTCATTGCATTCAGAAATGTATTCAGAGAGCCTTTTGCTAATTCCACAAACGGATCCTTCGCCGGGAACTTTCTGGATCCGCAAAGAACAGAATGTTCCATAATATGCGGTACTCCGGTATCATCCTTCGGTGGGGTCCGGAATCCGATCGTAAAGACCTTATTCGTGTCTTCATTACTAATCACTACCACGCGTGCCTTCGTCTTTCTATGACGATATATATATCCGGTCGCTGATAGCTCCGGGATCTCTTCCTGTGCCAGTAAATCATATGCACCCATTCGTTTCATCGATATTCCTCCTGTCAATTCTTTCTATATTATCAATCAGTTTTCATATAAAGCTACTATCACGTCTATATCCTACCATGTTTTTCCATGATTGGCAAACCGATTACACAGATTATTATATAGAGAATTGACAAGAAAAATACCTCGTTCCATCTTTCATCGCACCGACCTCAGTACCCCATCTCCATCTCATATACATGATCGCAGAGAACATCCATTTTATCATGGTTGGTAGAAAAATCGTTTTTTCTGACACTCCCTGTCATTCCGCTACTTTACATCTTTCCAAAGTCTGCTATAATAAATAAGATATGGTTTTATACATAATTCGACCGGTTTCTCCTATCGTCAGGAACAATCGGTCAAAGAATACAAGGATAAAGGAGTCACAACCATGAGTCACACGATTGAGATCCGGTGGCATGGCCGGGGCGGTCAGGGTGCTAAGACAGCCGCTCTGTTACTGGCCGATGTAGCATTTAAGACCGGAATGCACGTTCAGGGCTTTCCTGAATATGGACCAGAGCGTATGGGGGCACCGATCACGGCCTACAACCGGATCAGTGATGCGCCGATTCGCGTCCATTCAAACATCTATACCCCTCAGTATGTAGCTGTCGTCGACGAAACCCTGTTAGAGTCTGTGGATGTCACAGCAGGTCTGCGGGAGGATGGTGCTATCATTATCAACACCTCTCGTCCGAAGGAAGAGATTCTTCCGCATCTGAAGGGCTATACAGGAAAGGTTTACACCATAGATGCACACAAGATCTCTATGGCAACACTGGGCAAATATTATCCGAACTCTCCGATGCTGGCTGCTGTCGTAGCGATCACCAAAGTTATGGATCAGGAGGCATTTCTACGCGAGATGGAACTGTCCTTCCAGCACAAGTTTGCTAAAAAACCGGAAGTTATTCAGGGGAATATGGAAGCCCTGAAAATGACCTTCAAGGAGGTGCAGTAATATGGCAGCAACCGATATTTCAAAAATCACAGAAAAAAGTACATGGCAGGATATTACCCCCGGCAATCAGGTATACGGTGCCGGCACTTCCCGCTCATTTAAAACCGGCGAATGGAGAACCCAGACTCCTGTATGGATCAAGGAGAAGTGCAAGCAGTGTCTGCTGTGCGTACCGGTTTGCCCGGATAGTTCCATCCCGGTTAAAAACTGCGAACGTGAGGACTTTGACTACGACCACTGCAAGGGCTGCGGCATCTGTGCAAAGTTATGTCCGTTTGATTCCATTGATATGAAGGAGGGCCAGTAATATGTCTATTCGTGAACGTTTATCCGGTAATGAGGCGATTGCACTGGCGATCAAACAGATCAATCCGGATGTTATGCCTGCATTTCCGATCACTCCATCTACGGAGATTCCACAGTTCGTAGCGAACTATATTGCAAATGGCAAGATGGATACTGAGTTCATCCCGGTAGAGAGTGAACATAGCTCCATGAGTGCTACGGTAGGTGCATCTGCCGCCGGAGCCAGAGCCCTGACTGCTACTTCTTCGTGTGGTATGGCTCTGATGTGGGAGGAACTATATGTAGCGGCTTCAAACCGTCTTCCGCTGGCACTGGCACTGGTCAATCGTGCACTGTCCGGTCCGATCAACATCAACTGTGATCACTCCGACAGTATGGGTGCGCGGGACTCCGGCTGGTTACAGATCTACGCAGAGAACAATCAGGAGGTCTATGATAACATGGTGCAGGCCTTCCGTATCTCTGAGCATAAGGATGTCCTGCTGCCGATCATGATCTGTCAGGATGGATTCATCACCAGCCACGCAGTCGAGAATATTGAGCTGCTGGAGGATGAGGTCGTAAAGAATTTTGTTGGAGAATATGAACCGGAAAACTATCTGCTAAATCCGGAACAGCCTATGGCCGTCGGTCCATACGCGGTTTCAAACTACTATATGGAAACAAAGATGGGGCAGCGTGCCGCCATGCATAATGCAAAGCAGGTGATTCTGGATGTCGCTAAGGAATTCGAGGAGATCTCCGGCAGACATTACGGTTTCTTTGAGGAATACTGCCTCGAAGATGCAGAGTATGCGATCCTGATCATCGGCTCCGCAGCCGGAACCTGTAAGGATGCGATCGATGCACTCCGGGCACAGGGTAAGAAGGTTGGTCTTTTAAAGCTTCGCGTCTTCCGTCCATTCCCGGCAGAAGAGATCGCCGCTGCACTGTCTCACTGTAAGTCTTTAGCGATCATGGATCGTAGCGACAGCTTCAATGGCAATGGTGGTCCATTAGGTGCCGAGGTATCTCAGGCACTTTATAATGCCCGTTCTTCTGTTCTGGCAGTCAACTATATCTACGGTCTGGGTGGTCGTGATATCCGTGTCGAGGACTTCGAGGATATCTATAACCGACTGGAGACGATCGCAGCAACCGGCGAGATCACCGATCAGTTTGATTACATCGGTTTGAGAAAGTAAGGAGGGACGTATCATGGCTACAAAGTATAATTTTAAAGAAGTAATGAATAAGCCGGAGCGTCTGGCTCCCGGTCATAGAATGTGTGCAGGCTGTGGCGGAACCATTGCGGTTCGTGCGGTTCTCCGTGCTCTGCACGAAGGTGATAAAGCAGTCATCGGCAATGCCACCGGATGTCTGGAGGTTTCTTCCTTCATGTATCCATATACAGCATGGGAGGACAGCTATATCCACAATGCATTTGAGAATGCCGGTGCTACACTCTCCGGTGTAGAAACTGCATATAATGTATTAAAGAAAAAGGGAAAGATCGATGACACCTATAAGTTCATCACCTTTGGCGGAGATGGCGGTACCTATGATATCGGGTTCCAGTCCTTATCCGGTGCGATGGAGCGTGGACACGATCTGGTATATGTCTGCTACGACAATGGTGCCTACATGAATACCGGTATCCAGCGTTCTTCCGCAACGCCACGATTCGCAGATACAACGACTACCCCGGTCGGCTCCCAGTCCAATGGTAAGCTGCAGGGCAGAAAGGATCTGGCTGCGATCATCGCCGCACATAATGTAGCATATGTCGGTCAGACAACCTTCCTTGGCAACTTCAAGGATATCCATACCAAAGCAGAATCCGCGATCTATACTCCGGGTCCTGCATTTCTGAATATCATGGCTCCATGTCCGCGAGGCTGGAGATACGATGCCAGTGACATCATGACGATCTGTAAGCTGGCAGTCGAGACCTGCTACTGGCCGCTCTTCGAAGTGATCGAGGGCAAATGGATCCTGAACTATGAGCCAAAGAAGAAGCTTCCGATCGAAGACTTCCTCCGGGCACAGGGCCGGTTTAAGCACCTGTTCAAGCCCGGCAATGAGCACCTGATTCAGCAGTTCCAGGACGAGGTCGATCGTCGTTGGGAGGATCTGCAGTACAACTGCTCCAGAAGTTAAGACAAGCAAAAAAGGATACCCGTTCCTGTTTATTTAAGAACGGTGTATCCTTTTTTATTTATAGCTTTTTATTTTACATCAAAATGTTTTCCAACATTTTTCTTTTAAAAAAGCACTTATGACATCTATACTTTCACCTTCATAAAAATCAACTAACTTTTTCTTAAACTCCGGTACATGTTCCTCCGGAATAACCAGAAACCCTTGTCCATGTGAAATCAAATAATGATTAGCAAAAATTACTGACGCTCTTTTATTTCCGTCAATAAAGATTTGCGTCTTCATACAATACATACACAAATTTATTGCTATTTCAATTTCGTCAGCATCAGAGTTAATAATTTTAGTTATTCTTTCTTTTATTATTGATTCAATAGGTATTGGCGGAACATATTTACTTCCTCCAATTTTTACCGGAACACCTCTTATTTTCCCACCATCATTAAAAAATCCCTCATTAACCAATTTAGCAATATGACACAATAAATAATAGTCTGTATCTGCCTGTGCAACATCAGAATCTAAGATAAACTCCCATGCATGTTTTAAATTCAAAATTTTTTGAATATCATTAGCCGTCATACCGTTTACAGTACCATTATCAATAATATCCTCCGTCTGGGGATACGATGTTGCAACGCCCTCTAATATTGCCTGATCATATATATTGGACTTCATATTTGCCCTTGCAAAATCAAGGTTTTGAAGAACCCTATTACTTAAGCCATTTGCTTTATAGCCTAATTCGGCAAGTCGCTTTTCTATCTTGCGTAACGCTTTTTTTAATTCTCTCAGTTCCTTGGCATTACGCAACAGCAATTGATAAAGATCTTCAGAATATATATCTACATATGTCGACGTCAACCTACTTCCAACACGTTTTCTTATATATAAATATTTTCCGCTTGCATTTTCTTTTACTTCAGGACTTCCATCATACGGTATTATTTTAATTCTTGCCTGAATATCTGCTTTGTCCTGCAATAACGATTGAATTTCATCAAATGAATTCATACAATTACTCCTTTTAGGGAACTTTTTATCGTTATTATAGTTCATATGTTCCCTATTTTCAATATTTTTTGGGGGACTTTTTCCGTATTTTTTATATTATCTTCTCCACTTCACCCGTAGATCCTTTATCACTACTATTATTCCAAAACATATCCAGCTAATACCGATCGCCGCTCCAACCGGTATTACATTCACAGCTAATGAAAAATCCAGCATTTGCCTGACAAACGAATTCATAATCAGAAGAATAACTACGGATACATAGCAGCCTAATAACGTCGCCAAAAGCATAATTACACTTACTTCTCCTCCGAAAATCTGTTTTCGATCCTCCCGTACCATTCCCATGACCTCTAACATGGACAAATATTTTTCATTTCTTTTTCGATAAAATTCCAAAATATAACCGGTCGAAAACATATCAACTATGCAAAATACAGCGATCAATGCTATTAATATCCGTCTCATCCAGATTTTCTCTTTTCATAAGATATTCTGCCTGAAGAATTCCTGATATTTCATATTCCTGCAATATCACGGTTTCCCCTTGTGCCGTTTTCTGTGCTATCGTTATATTTTTTCCGATAATATCCGAATCATTTTCTTCAATCCCATATAACTTTAAAATATATGTATCCAACATAATTTCACCGGGATTCTCCGGGAACCGTCCAACTACCCAGCCGGCTTCTTTATCATATGCCGGAATTATTTGCTTATGTGTGATAAAGAAGTAATAGAAGTGTAAAAAATTTTGCCGTTCCTATCCGGCACTTGCCGCAGGGTGTCGGATAAGCGGCAAAAGCCGCATAAGCAGGGTTTGGGGAAGGCACTCCCCAACAAGATTCCCGCAAGGACAAAATGAGCGATAAGCGAAATTTGGTACTGCGGTAGAATCTTGCTCTAAGAAACTGCCGGTCTGCCGCTCACTTCCTACTGCCACTTTTTCGGGAAATCGCAACCAGTTTTTTCATAAAAGGCTGCGGGCTGGCGTTCTCCCTCTCTTTCTGGCAAAGACTTTTCCGGCGGCTTGGTCTTTCCCAACAATAAGGCGTTTCAGAAGCTGTGTTTTGCCCGCTGCTTGATAGAAAACGGGAATTTCCCCCTGCTCACTTATCAGTACCGATACTTTCTCGATTTGCCAAAAATGGGCGCAAAAAAAGCAGCAAATCTTTTTCAGACTTACTGCTTCATGTGCCGCTATGGGGCAGCGGTTATTCAGTTGTAAAATAAAAGAGGGCGGTAGCACTTTGGGCTATCGTCCTCTTGGCTACACATTTGCAAAGACAGGCGGGGCTGTCAACGGTGGGCGAAGCCCATTTACTTGCCGTTGACTGGCTCGGCTGGATTTGCTACTTTCGATCTGATGTTTTCTTGTGAAGAATACACTGTATTGACTTTACCTTGATTTTCCTCCTGTGTTACTGTAATATTAAAGTCGTGAATTTCAGAATTTGTACTAGAGATTTCCAAATTCAAAGAAATAGAAATTACGTTTTTATCAAGTTGTAATCCATCTTCTTTGCAATATGTCGCTGAATAACCACTTGCAAGAACTACCTGACCTACCCCATTTTCATCAAGCACAAATAATGTAGCTGATGAACCAGTTTCTTTATTTCGGGCTATCGCAACCAGTTGTATTGGGGCATTTTCAGCGGAACCAAAAACATATTCTAATAATTCAAATGAAGGATAGTCTTGTGGAAAATTTTCAATAAATTTCTCGCCCCGGCTTTCAATAGAACCGGCACTTTCAAGCTCTGGCAGTACTTCTTTTGTGTTGTCATCAGGTGGAGAATTATTAGAACAAGCACTCAACAAAAGTACAAAAGCTAATAGTAATATAAACAATTTGTTTTTCATTGTGCTTTATATACTCCTGTTGGCGTGTATACCGTCATTCCCTTTGGAACTTTTATGGCTGAGTAGCTAGAAGTTGTTACTTTATAATGGACAGAATTTTTTTGTGGTGCATAAGATTCTGTTAATGTTTTATATTCATAAAAAACATTTTCAGGATAGCCGTCCATATAAACCTTGTATTTTAAACGACCAGCTGTTCTAACAGCAGGAATATAAACATTTAACACTTCAAATTTCCCCGGTGCAATACTATATGAGACACCCGCTGATGTTCCTTTTGTCCAACTACGTGAACCGGTAACTTCAACTCCTACTTCCGCCTGCATTTTTGCAAAAACAACATTTGCTTCTGTTGTGCCATTGGCATAACCCGCAATAGATGCGGTGGTTGTTCCGCTTTGTTCATATTGATATGTAATTTGCATAGGACTTGAGCCTTGAGTATTATCGCCTGAAACAGAACCTAATAATTTATGAGTATAATCAATATTCGTATAATTAGGCTCATAACCTACACATTCTCGTATATATACTCCTCTACGTTCTGGTATTCCTGAATCGTTAGCTGCAAAAACAGTAGTGTTCATTGTTGTTACAATAGCTAAAGAAAAAACTATCCCTAATATTGTTTTGATTTTTCTCATTATGGACTTCCTCCTTTGCTTAAAAAGTTATATTTTGTTGTGTGTTTCATCAAACCATTGGCATCATCTCCTTTTGTTTTATAGTACCATATTTTAGCTATTATATCAATTATCAAATTCAATTTTGCTTTTTTTTGGTTAATTTTTCTGAATAGTGAAGGCTGTCTATCAAATTCTTGTGTGTTACTTTACCGCACATGAGCATTGGAGCCGGGGTTGTCGTTACCGTAACCTTCCAGCAGGTTGATGGCACCCCAAACGCCGAGACCGGCACCCAGAGCGA